>NZ_BAABBO010000032.1:0-5296 GCF_039538005.1 Allohahella marinimesophila | reverse complement strand
GAATTAACCAGACGGGACACTAGGAGTCTACGACTGGTAAGCTCTTTGACCCCGCCTCCGATTTCTGACGTTGTGATCAAACAAAAAGGTGCTCAAGATGATTGACCTGAGTGTGTACGCTGAAGTTGAAACGTTACCTCGTGAGCAGTCTGAGCGCATAGGCGTGATGCTGGGTTTTGGACGCCTCGGGGACGTCGAGCTGGCGTTGCGAATACATGAGGGTTTGAGCCTTGGAGTGGCCCGAAAAGTAGCTGATGCGCTCGGCGCTGAGATACTTCCAGAAGCGGAGCTCGAGCGAGCGGTCAAAGAGGGTGGATTACTTAGCAGCTACGAGAGCTCGCGTGTGTATCAAGTTTGCTGTGTGCTTGATGCAGCTGCACTACACTGCCGGGGCGACGCGCAGATGATGTCGCGATATCTGCGTGTGCCGAATCATGATCTAGATAATCGTTCTCTACTCGAACTGGCTCTCGTGAGTTCAGCAGGCGCCCGAGCCGCAGTCACCAGGATTGAATCCTCAGTTTCGATCTGACCTGCCAAACACCGAAGGGCGCTTAACCAAGAAATCTGGGTCGGCCTTCGGTAGATCTGCGAACGATCCTGTTCTCGGGCTGAGCCACGACCAACACACCACGCTATGACACAGCGACCAAGCACTCATCAGTCAGCTCAGACAATCCTGTTGATCTGAGAGAAATGCCACAGGACATGTCACCAGTATTTGTGATGTGTCTGAGGATTCGCACGAACTAGAGCCTGGTGATCCTTCACATTCGCATGAGCTTTGAACCGGAGTTGCTCAATGCGCCCCTTTGGAGTCCCGCTATACTGAAGCATGACGTCTTCTTTCAGCCGATCTCTGACTGAAGCGGCCCGATCCCCCTGGCCAACTGCATCAGAGGCTTTATCTCCCATGGGCTACCAAGAATTTCAATCGACGCCAGACGCCTATATCAGCTTCAAGTGGGGCGATCAGGAAATGGAGGGTGAGTTTTTCCGAAACTCTCTCGAAGTCATCGATGATCCGCTGACGACCAGAGGCTACATCCGGCCTTTTGATAAGCGATTACGACAGTCGATTGTCGATTGTCATATGAAGGCAAACGGAATGGATCTTGAGGACTATATGCGATTGGGCGATCTTGTCGAGTGCGATGCCTTAGTCACTCACGAACGAGTGAAGCGTCCGTACATCAGCAATCTCGTCACTGATTTCGCCTTCATCAACTTCAGCGAGTTGGCTACCGACCAGGCGCTCATTGCCGACTGCAGAGCCGACCTCCTTCGACGACAGGCTGTTCTAGCCCATCGATTCGACCAACCTGAGGTATCGCATGAATTGAAGCAGGCGTATGCCAAATGGTGTCCAGACAACTTTGTCTCACTGCGTTACTCAAGAACGAGATGGCAAAAACTGCTGAGCCAAAAGTGGCTGCACTTCATTGGCCTTTTAGCCCTAGTCTATTTATCTGCGGCCTTCATCGACTAGAACGCAACGTCCCGCTCAGATTATTGACAACAATCACGCCAGACGGCTTGGGCGTCATCGTCACCACGTATTCTTATCCGCACCCTGACCACCGACATAGATGATGACGCACAGCCGCCCGCGTGTCGGAGCATTGTGAAGGGTGCGCCAGCGCGCCTGGCAGACGATATAAGGCCGTGGTCGATCCACCCCTATCGCCATTTCAGCAGATTACGGCTCCTTATGCGAGAACCACCGGGTAGGCGGTACTTCAACTGGCTCGATGTAGGCTGAGGCCTGAAGGGGCTCGGGCTGAATAATACGCGATAGGAAAAACACCGGGCACCGCTGATGGTTGAGATGCGCATCGCCGCGTCGAGCGCTGTCAGCTGAGCTTTCAGTGATTGGACCACTACACGCCATCGAAGCGGCTGCAGCGAGATTACGCCAAGCGTCCTGAATAAACAGAAGATCCAGTCATGGCTTAGCCCCTGGACGGATAGTCCGCAGATTCAAAGCCATGTATGGAATCTTTAGGGCGTGACACTGGTAGGCACAGGCTGCTAGATCATACACTCGACTCTCAAGCTGGCGACACTGACCAGCAACATCGCATCGAGGAGCTTATGAGCGTCAGCACGACATCCCTGATACTGGTGGCCGATACCAACTTGTTCATCGAGTGCAGACCGCTTGAGCAATTATCCTGGGAAGATCTTCAGGTCGACGACATCACCATCCTCCTTACCACGCCGGTTCAGGATGAACTCGGCAAACACCGAAGTACAGGACCGTCGAAGCCACGGAAACGAGCGCTGAATTTCAGGAAGTGGACCAGGCAAAACTTTGAAGACAATGAGACAAGGAAGGTCATACGAGAGAACGGACCGAAGGTCGTGCTTGAATTATCGATGGCACTTCCCTGGGATCAAAGCCTGAGTGATCGGCTCGATCTTGCGAAGACTGATGATAAGTTAGTGGCTATTGTCTCTGCGCTTGTGAAGAGCAAACGTGAGCACAACGTCGCACTCTTGACAGCTGATCGCGATCTCAGATTCAAGGCCGTTGGCTGTAATGTTGAATTCAAATTGATTCCGAAAGAATGGATGCTGGAGGAGCAGGTACCGGATGAAGACAAGGAGCTGCAACAACTACGGAATGAGGTAGCCAACTACGCCAGACAGGAGCCGTCGATGCACATCTCGCTCGTCAATCCTGAGCACCCAAACCACAAGTCTGTGACCATTACCACTCTGGCCCCGATAACTGCAGACCAACTCGATGAGCTGGTGGCCAGGCTGAGCCGGCGACACCCGCTGCAACAGGACTGGCACGTGATGAAGCCGGCGATGCAGGCTTTTGCCATGACGCGCTTCGAGCCCCCTTCGCCAGCAGCCATCGAGCACTATCGTGACATCGACTATCCACATTGGTTGGCGCTGTGCAAAAGCATGTTCGCCGGGCTGCACCAGCACCCGGCCAATCAGCGCCCCTTGCGACTGCGATTGGCGATCGAGAATCGAGGTGAGCGGCCTGCACGCGAGGTCAGGCTGGAGATCAGGGCCGAGGGGCCATTGACGCTGCGACGACCGCCGGACGAAGTGCACGATGCTCAAGCACCGCTGCAACCTGAACTACCGCCACCACCGTGTGCTCCTCAGATTCGAGAATTGCCGGCGTTTCAGGGTCTCGAAGCCTTCGCCCGTCAACATGTTCGACATGGCGGGAACATCGGCGCGGTGGTCGCCGGGCTGAGCAGTGGGATGGACGACCATGACAGTGCGCAGTCGATACCGCGAACACAGTGGCGATATCCGGATCTGGAATTACCCCTTGCGGTGGGGGCCGTCGGCAAGGAAGCGCTTGTGTATGAAAACTGGGAAGAGGGGGCGTGCTGTTCAGCGGCGAGCTTGACCTGCAGTTTCTGGCGTCATCAAAGCACCGCGCGACTTATCGAGTTCGATGTTTTGTTCGAAAGTCATCACGCCAGCGGTGGTCGGATCCTGTGCGAAGTCCATGCTGAGAATCTCACTACACCCATCTCATTCGCTGTCATCGTCAAACAGAACGTGGATGCCACGCCGTTGTATAGACA
Organism: Allohahella marinimesophila; assembly: GCF_039538005.1. Lineage (NCBI taxonomy): Bacteria > Pseudomonadati > Pseudomonadota > Gammaproteobacteria > Oceanospirillales > Hahellaceae > Allohahella > Allohahella marinimesophila. The sequence goes on along the minus strand of NZ_BAABBO010000032.1, from coordinate 1,733 downwards.
GGCTGTCGAACTGATTGATGCCACTGCCACGCAGAGCGAGGAAGAGGAGTGATAGAGAGAAGGGCAGGGGCCGGGAAAGACCTGTACTGCTCGCAAGGAGACAGTACAGGTGATGAGGCTCAGCAAACGCAGGGTTCGAGGGCAGAAGCGGGGCGTTGAATGAAAGCGACCTGCTGCAATAGCGGAGCGAGCGCAGACTGCCAAGCACAATGCCCAGAGATTTTTATCCAGAACATCGGAGTAAAAGAAGATGAAAAAGCCGCTTCAATGGAAGAAAAGAAGACAAGTAAACGGGGGAGAAGCCCATCTATACATTCGAAGAGATCAGCGAGCACACACTTTGCGTGACGCGCAATAGTGAGGGAGACATATTTACGAGTGATTTTTCAGTTGGGACAGGTTTATCACCTGTAGTTGCCAGGCCAGTCCAGAGCTGAGCGCAGGGGATTGCTCGCAAAATTTGTCTTCCATCGGTGTAACGCTCCTTTATATTGAGATCTCTATAGGGGTAGATTAACTGGAGATCTCATCGAATTTCATGGCGCTGATTTCGGGGAGAAAGTCAATGTCGAAAATCAGTCCAAGATACTTCCATGCGCAGATTGCGCCGGGGTGGCTGATTACGTGGATTGCCAAAGGTCTCAATGATGTCCGACGTACCTAAGATTTATCTCGATGCCAACGTGATCGCGCACATGTGCGATGGGCTTAAACCTGAGCTCAAATCAGAAGTGATAAAAGCGTCAGAAGTTCAAAGGGCTGTTTTCCCATTCACCGCAGGCATGGTCTCTGAAGTCGCGAACATCTATAGCATTGAAGAGGCAATGCAAAGGTTGGTGTTCCTGAGCGAAATTAGCCAGGGGTGGTATCTCGAACATAGCGCTTATAATTTCGGGCTTATCCGGCGCCGCGTGTTCCAGGTATACGATGACCTCAGGGCTAGAGGGGTGGGCTCCGATGCAGCAAAGCACTTCAGAAGACTCGTTCCGCACGACACCCACAAAGCGACAGCTAAGGCGTACGAAATGATCCCCTCTGTAATGAACAATCTGGCACCTGCGCAGCTGTTCAAACATATCAATCAGCGGCTGAGCGAGTACGAATACCCCGTCGGAAGCGAAGACCACGCTCCGCGAAATATTGACCAGTGCGTTGACCTCGAGGAATCGCTCGTGCGAAAGCACTACGAGGGCATTTGGCGTCAGCGCGGCTTAGAGCCGGAAAATATGATGAGAGGGCTCAAGCATCAAGTTTTATTCAATTTACTAGAAAGCTTTGGATATTGGCCAGATAAGCTGTGCCCATATGAAAAAGGGTCTGCTTTTGAGGATGCAGCCCACACGTTCTTATCTAGCTCCTGCGACTACCTAGTGACGTCAGACAAAAAACATGGGTAGGCGAGCTGCCGCTGTGTTTTGGTACTTGCGTAACGATACCAAGGTTATTACCTCTGACGAGCTTTTGAAACTACTGAAGTGCGCTAACCAGAGCCGCTAAATCTGATATTGGAATGTAATGGAAAACTTAGCTTATGAAGGTTTATCGAATGCTTAAAGATCTTTTGCAAGCTCTCTTTTTTAGACCTCAGCCGCCGATCTGGCATTCAGCCGAGCTAGCGGTGTTAGCTGCAATGTAAAACTGACCCACCCGCTGCAACTGAAAACTGACCCACCTTTCACTTGAACGTATCCTCCGCGCAGCGGAGGTGTATGTAGTGGTCAAGTAATCTTGGA
>NZ_BAABBO010000031.1:0-1819 GCF_039538005.1 Allohahella marinimesophila | reverse complement strand
GGCGTTCTGGCTGTAGAAAAACCTCCCGAACAGCTTCGATCTTCGCTACAGTAGGCTGAGACCAAGGAAGGGTTTCAGCATGCCAAAGTTTATCCCCTACAACTACGACCAGCACTCGATGGTCGTCATTAACTACGCCGATCAACTCCAGCCCGGTACCTTCGAACACGCGGTCCACTATCTCATCTCCGAGAAGCTGGATTTGTCGGTGTTTTATCCGAAGTACCGGAATGATGAGCAGGGCCGCCCGGCCTATGATCCCGCGATTCTGCTGAAGATTGTTCTGTTTGCCTACTCCAAGGGAATTACCTCGAGCCGAGAAATGGCCTGGTGCTGCCAGACCAATATTCTGTTCAAGGCGCTGTCCTGCGACAGTGAGCCACACTTCACGACGATAGCGAATTTTGTCAGTAGCCGAAGTGAAGAGATCGCAAAGATCTTTGAGCAGGTCCTGCTGGTGTGCCATGAGCAAGGCCTGTTGGGTAACGAACTCTTCGCTATCGATGGCTGTAAATTGCCGTCCAACGCTGCGAAGACCTGGTCGGGTACGCATGCCGAACTGGCGGCGAAACGCGACAAGATCCGCAAGCAGATGCGGGTCATGCTCAAGCAGCACGTCGACCTCGACGAAACGCAGTTTGAAGCTGACAAGATCCAGATACAGCGCTCGATGCAGACTCTGCAGACACTGGATCAGGCGGCCGAAAGGATAGACCGCTTTTTAAAGACCAGTAGCCCGCGGATAGGGCGCGGACGCAGAGGGAATGAAGTCAAAAGCAACATCACCGACAACGACAGCGCCAAGATGAAGACCAGCAAAGGGACGATTCAAGGCTATAACGGCGTGGCGACAGTCGATAAGAAGCATCAGATAGTGATCGATGCGCAAGCCTTCAGCGAGGGCCAGGAACAACCGGCATTGATCCCCGTCTTGGATGCCATCAGAGCCCGATACCAGCGGCTGGGCATCAGCGATTCAATTTATGAAGACGGTGCGGTGGTGACCGCCGACACTGGTTATAGCAGCGAAGCGAACATGCAGTATCTTCAGGCGCAGAATATCGATGCCTATGTCCCTGACAACCAGTTTCGGCAGCGCGATGCGCGTTTTGCAGATCAGAAGAATAGTCACCCTGCGGCTTCGCGAGCCGATCCAACGGTCAAGCCGATCTTTGCTGCCTCGACATTTAACTACGACGCAGCACAGCGGACCTGCCAGTGTCCCGCCGGTCAGTCAATGCAGCGCCGTGCTATCGTCGAACGAGAGGATGGTCGCTACGAGTCCTTTGAAGGGCCAATCAGCACATGCCGAGTGTGTCCAATGAAGCACCAGTGTATGAAGTCGCCACCGCGATCAAATGCCACGAGCGGGCGAGGACGGCAAGTGGTTTTTAAATTGCCGCCACCAACAGGTGAGCCGATCAACGGCATGGCCTGGATGAAGCAGCGCATCGATACCGAACATGGTCGCACGATCTACAGCCACAGAATGTCGGTTGTAGAGCCGGTGTTCGGCAACATCACTCACAACAAGCACCTGAAGCGCTTTAGCCTGCGAGGTCAGGAAAAAGTCCAGAGTCAGTGGCGGCTGTTTTGTTTGGTACATAATCTGGAAAAGCTTCAGCGCTATGGTCAGATGGCGGCATAGGTAGGCTGGAATGCAGGCTTTTGGAGTCTGTTCAGGGCTAAAACAGGCCTGGAGATAGCGAAGAGGAGCTATATCGGGTCTATGCTGAATGATACAAACAACCAAAGAGACAGACGGCTAAAAGATGCTGGGCTTCGCTTCGGAGAACTGGTTTTTCTACAGCCTCGTTAG
>NZ_BAABBO010000030.1:0-1340 GCF_039538005.1 Allohahella marinimesophila | reverse complement strand
CCGCAAATGGATTCCGGATTTTTTTATGCATTTTAGTCAGGCATTGGACGCCGTCTCCCGAGTTACCCCCGAACAGTTTGCCTCCCTGTCAGAAGTTCTCTCCCCAGAGCTCATCGAACAATGTCTCCACGAGGCCGGAAGCGTTACGCTGCGCAAGCGGCGTTTGCCGCTGGAAATGATGGTTTGGAGCGTCGTCGGCATGGCTCTGTTCCGGCACCTGCCGATGAGCCAGATCGTGAATCAGCTCGACATCATGCTCCCGGGTAAGCGCCCGTTTGTGGCACCGAGCGCTGTGGTTCAGGCTCGCCAGCGCCTGGGTGCCGAGCCCGTACAGCGCGTATTTGAGCAGACGCAGGCGCTCTGGCATCAACACACACCGCATCCGCACTGGTGCGGTCTGACCCTGTTGGGCGTCGATGGCGTGGTCTGGCGCACACCGGATTCCAAGGAAAATTCAGCCGCGTTTGCACGCACGCAACGCCAGGAAGGCCCATCACAATATCCACAAGTCCGAATGGTCTGCCAGATGGAGCTTACCAGCCATCTGCTCACTGCAGCCGCTTTTGACAGCGTCGCACGCAGCGAAGTAAAGCTTGCGGAAGAGTTGCTTCACAAGACACCGGATCACTCGCTCACGTTGTTTGATCGTGGCTTTTACTCTTTGGGCCTGCTTCACGCCTGGCATGCCCACGGCGAGGCGCGACACTGGCTGATTCCCGTGCGGAAGGGGGCGCGCTACGAGATAATCCGTCGCTTCGGTAAAAGTGATTGTCTGGTGTCGCTGCCCGTCTCACCACAGGCTCGGAAACAGTGGCCAAATGCGCCTGCATACCTGACAGCTCGCCTAGTCAGCCGCGAAATAAACGGCAGGTCATATCAGGTACTGACGTCGATGGTGGATCCCATGCGGTATCCGGGAGCGGAAATCGTGGACCTCTATACTCACCGCTGGGAGATAGAGCTCGGGTATCGTGAGATGAAACAGTACATGCTAGGGAACCGACTGACACTGAGAAGCAAAAAGCCGGACATGATCCGGCAAGAGCTGTGGGGGACGCTTCTGGCATACAACTTATTGCGCTTCCAGATGGCACGAATGGCGTACAGCCTGAAAGACGTGCATCCATGTCAGATGAGTTTTAATCAGGCAGCGGGGATGATCATCAAGGAACTCACATTTTTGCCAGCTGTTTCGCCGGGCAAAGTGCCCGCTGTGATCAAAGCGCTAACCGACATGGCCCCGGCCTTCGTCCTGCCTGGACGGCGAGAACGTGTCTATCCGAGAGCTGTTAGAAAGCGACCGCAGCGTTATGATCTTAGAAAAGAAAATGCCAGTCAGT
>NZ_BAABBO010000029.1:0-1183 GCF_039538005.1 Allohahella marinimesophila | reverse complement strand
CTAGTGTCCCGTCTGGTTAATTCCTTAAGCTAAATCAGGTATACTCTCTCTTCACTTTATTGAAGAGAGAACTCCATGGCCAGATCTGCAGCGGCTTTTTCACTTACGCCTAACGACAGGATAGAGCTCGAGACGTGGTTGAAAACACCGACGCTCAGCCAGCGGCTTGTTTTGCGTGCCAGAATCCTGCTTCAGCTGGATGATGGAGTCGCTCCCCTAGAGGTCGCCAAGGCTCTAGACACATCCGCGGTCACTGTTCACAAGTGGCGAAACAGGTATGCAAGCGCCGGCCTCGAGGGTCTTGATGATGCAGCCCGACCCGGTCAACCGGGCAAGATATCGAACAAGACCGCCGCCGAAGTATTGCGCCTGACAACGCGCTCGATTCCGCGTGAAGCGACGCACTGGAGCCTGCGTCTCATGGCCGAAAAAATGAAGATCACTATCTGGCAGGTACAGCAAATCTGGAAAGCTGCTGATCTCAAACCGCACCGTTTGAAAACCTTTAAAATCAGCAATGACCCCAAGTTTGCAGAGAAAGTGACTGATGTAGTCGGGCTCTATCTCAATCCACCAGACAACGCTATGGTCTTGTCTGTAGACGAAAAAACTCAAATACAGGCGCTGGACAGGACGCAGCCAATGCTGCAGCTGCGACCCGGTCAGATTGAACGCCGCACACACGATTACAAGCGTCACGGAACGGCCAGTTTATATGCAGCGTTCGACATCGCTAACGGGCAGGTGATCGGCAGAGTAACGAAGCGCCATCGGGCAAAAGAGTTCCTGGACTTCCTGAAACAGATTGACCGATCGACGCCAGCAAAGCTGGATCTGCATCTCATCCTGGATAACAGCGCTACTCATAAAACGGAGGAGGTGCAGAAATGGCTGAAAAAACACCCCCGTTTCAAACTTCACTTCACGCCGACGAGTGCCTCCTGGCTAAATGCCGTCGAAGGCTGGTTCTCACAGCTTGAGCGTCGTGCGCTCTACCGAGGAGTCTTTCGTGGGGTAGACGAGCTTCGCAAGGCTCTCAAGCAATATATTGCCGTTCATAATGACAAGCTGGCCAAGCCCTTTCGCTGGACCAAATCGGCTGAATCGATACTGAGCTCTGTGGATCATGCGAAGCGAAGCGCACTGCTAAATAAGTTAACGGATTAACCAGACGGGACACTAG
>NZ_BAABBO010000028.1:0-1180 GCF_039538005.1 Allohahella marinimesophila | reverse complement strand
TTAGAGACAACACCGGCCCCTACAGTCCGACCACCTTCGCGTATCGCAAAGCGCAGGCCATCTTCCATCGCAATCGGATGGATCAGGCTAACAGTCATCTTGACGTTATCGCCAGGCATGACCATTTCTACACCTTCTGGCAATTCACAGCTTCCAGTCACGTCCGTAGTACGGAAGTAAAACTGTGGCCGGTAGCCCTTGAAGAATGGCGTATGACGACCACCCTCGTCCTTACTCAGGACGTATACTTCGCACTCGAATACGGTGTGCGGAAGGATTGTACCTGGCTTGCAGAGTACCTGACCACGCTCAACATCGTCACGCTTGGTACCACGCAGCAGTACACCAACGTTCTCGCCAGCACGACCTTCGTCAAGCAGCTTACGGAACATCTCAACACCGGTACAGGTCGTCTTGGTGGTATCGCGGATACCAACAATCTCAAGCTCTTCACCAACCTTGATCACACCACGCTCAACACGACCAGTCACAACAGTACCGCGACCAGAGATCGAGAACACGTCTTCGATAGGCATCAGGAACGCCTTGTCGATAGCGCGTTCTGGCTCAGGGATGTAAGAGTCCAGTGTCTCAACCAGCTTCTTAACAGCCGTGGTGCCAATACCGTTATCATCCTTGCCTTCCAGCGCCATCAGCGCTGAACCGACAATGATCGGCGTATCATCGCCAGGGAATTCGTAAGCACTCAACAGGTCACGAACTTCCATCTCAACAAGCTCAAGCAGCTCTTCGTCATCGACCATGTCCGCCTTGTTCAGGAACACAACGATGTAAGGTACGCCAACCTGGCGCGCCAGAAGAATGTGCTCGCGAGTCTGCGGCATCGGGCCGTCGGCCGCCGAGCACACCAGAATCGCACCGTCCATCTGCGCAGCACCAGTGATCATGTTCTTCACATAATCAGCGTGGCCCGGGCAGTCAACATGCGCGTAGTGACGCAGATCTGACTGATACTCAACGTGGGAAGTGGCGATCGTGATACCACGAGCCTTCTCTTCCGGCGCCTTGTCGATCTGGTCGAACGCCGAAACGTCACCACCCCATACCTCAGCGCAAACTCGTGTCAACGCAGCGGTCAGTGTCGTCTTACCGTGGTCAACGTGCCCTATCGTGCCCACGTTAACGTGAGGCTTAGTCCGATCAAATTTTGCTTTTCCCA
>NZ_BAABBO010000027.1:0-890 GCF_039538005.1 Allohahella marinimesophila | reverse complement strand
CTGAGCTGGTACTTGTACAGCTTGCACTCTTCAGCCCTGCTCATTGCGTCTTTCTCGATGATCTTTTTTGCAGTCGCTGCGTCTATCTCTTCCTCTGCCGCAACTTGCGCTATGCGCTGAGCTTCGGCACGTGCTTTCGCAGCACTGATCTCTTTTTCTTCTTCTTCTGTTGCTATCTTATCTGAGTATGACAGCACGTAATTATGCAACATCGCGATGTGATAAAACGTATTGGCATAGTTTGCGCGCATGCCATTTTCATAGACGATCTGGTCAATGACGTCTGCAACACCCGGTTTGGCAAGCATTTCTTGCTTGAAGTCTGGTGTGACTTCATATCCAGCAGACGACTCTTTTAACAACTCTTCCTCCAGCACGAAGTCCGGGTTGATAGATAGCCCATTGTTATATTTGTGTGCATCAATGTAGATGCGCACCTCTTTCATTTTCCTTACACGCGGTGGCGCTTGTATCAACTCTGTAGGTAGTGTTGTTCCACGACCGAGCACGTAAACACTGTCAAAGTGATCACTCTCGATCGACACGCCCGAGTTCATAGCCGGGGAGCAAATCACAAGCTGCTCTGTGATGTTGTTTGTAAGGTCTGAGAGATAGTCTTTGTTGGACGGATCGGCAAAGCCCGCTTTGTCTAGACGCTTAACAGACTTTGCGCGCGGAGTGAGAGCAGCAAGAAGCTGATCAAATTCACTCTGGCGCGCGTTGTTGCTGCAGTCTGTATATAAGTAGACGTTTAGTCCAGCGTCAAGGTCGCTCTGAATCTCAGCGATTAACGCTTCTTTTGAAGGATAGATGATCATTGATCGCATGGGTGCAGTTACTCCGCCGTCTTCAACGTGTATATATCTGCCGCCAGTGGCATCTTTCAGCTT
>NZ_BAABBO010000026.1:0-3571 GCF_039538005.1 Allohahella marinimesophila | reverse complement strand
CGCATTGACAGTCACGGTGACTATGCCTTCAACGCTNGCAACATTCAGATCGAGGCTACCACCGACTTCCAGGGTGACGGACGACGGTCCGGAGATCGAAAGGCCTGTGAGCGCTGGCGGCGGAGGCGCGGTGACGGTCACGGTGACCACGCCTTCAATACCGGCGTTGGTGCTGGATTTCACACGAATGCTGGTCTGGCCGACACTATTGCCGACTACCACGCCATTGTCGTTGACCGAAGCGATCTCTGGATTATCACTCGACCAGGTCAGGATACCGGTATCGGCGTTCTGTGGGCTTGCAACAGCTGTAAGCTGAACAGTACCCGCGCCAAGCTGCAGCGAAGTCACGCCGCTGATCCTGAGCGCACTGACTGTCGGTGGTATGACATCAATCAGCTTGTTGTCCGAGAAGCTGCCGACCGTGGCGGTGATGGTGGCCTGTCCAGCGCTCACCCCGGTTACAAGACCGGCTGCCACGTTGGCTATGGCTGGATTATCAGTCGACCACTGAACAGCACCAAACACGGCATCACCCGGAATGGGCTGAACGTTCAGGGTGAGACTGCTACCAGCGACGACCTGATCAGGGCCGCTCATCACGATGCCTTGCAGGTCAGGCGTAGTGATCTGAATGTCGACCGATTTGCTGATGCCGTTACTTGTCGCGGTGATTGTGGCGGTACCCACACTCAGAGCCGAAATACGGCCACCCGAGGCGATAGATACAATTTCAGCGTTCGAAGTCGACCAGGTAACATCCCGCAGCAGTGCTGTGGCGGGGATAGGCGCCACAATAGCGTTGCTGGACTCGCCACGTACCAGTGTTGTTGGGGCGACCAGGGAGATATCCTCCAAGGGGTCGGGAACAGCACCGCTGTCATCACGAACCGAAATCAGGATCGATTCCGAGATGTTGCCGTCAGCCTGGCTGGTCGCAGTGACGACGGCACTTCCAGGGGAAACTGCTGTCACCACACCTGCCGGATTTACAGCAAGAATATCAGGGCGATCTGTGGTCCAATTCAGGTTCATGTTTGCAGTCGTTCGCGGAAATACGGTGGCGCTTATAGAGCGCGTGTCACTGACTGCAAGCTCCGCAGCATCGACAGTCAGTTCTATTCGGCCAATTTCAAGGACGGAAGCACCAGCGCCTGTACCAGCGGCCACAGCCTGAATCGCCTGGTTGGGGATCGTGCCGAGCAGAGAGGGGTTGTTCGCGCCAAGCTGGCCGAGCGCTGAGTCCAGGATCCCGTCGGTGTTATCGAGGGCGCCGACTTTGAGGTCGTCAAAAAAGGCATCCATAACGTCACCGAGCGTCTGTCCAAGGTCCTGCTGGATGACCAACTGACCAAAACCTGCCAGGAGAATGCCGTAGCGATCGGCCTGACTGAGGGCGCCAGCGGTCACCTGCTTTGTCAGCAGGTTGGTTGGGACCACACGGGTGATGTCACTGACACCAAAAGCCTGGCCAATAGTATTATTGGCGCTGGAGATGCTCACGCCATCGGCTATGCCACCCTTCCACCGAAGCTGTGTGACTGCAAGCGTCGTCAGTGGTGTAACATTGATGGTCGTGCTGCCGACCGAGTTTTCAATGATGCTGTAGGCTTCAAGTTGAATATCGAGGATGGTTTCAGCATTGTCTGCTTCATTGATATAGCGGCCGTTGGTCGCCAGAATTCGTACCGGACCGCGATAGTTGGTGACGTTGCGAATGGCGTAACGGCCTTCGGAGTCGGTAGCGACCGGCGGGCCGACGGGATTCTCTGAATCACCCTGAAACGCAAAGACGTCGGCACCGACAACAGGGCCCTTGACCACCACGCCGGACACCACGGCTGGTCCGCTGCCACCGCCACCGCTGCTTTCGCCGCCACAGGCGACCAGCAGAAACGCCGCCGCTATCGCGCCGCACCAACGGGCGAGGGACCCTGCAGGACCATGAGATCGCACTGACTGAAAGAATCCGTGCATAGCGTTCTTCAACCCAATGATTTAGAGGCAGATTCGGAGCTGTTCACTAGCCTGCGGTGAACAAATGTTAAGGTATGATACTGTTTGTAGCCTTTTGTGAACACTCCGATGTTGCGTATAGCCTGCCACTTCTGGCCTTCCTCCGAAATGCATCCCCAACTTGTGGCGTAGATTCAGGCAGATACAAACTCATTGGTGAAAAAATACGTAGACAGGCTTGAGCACCGCCAAGCTGCCGTGCCCATCCAGGACCGTAGGGGTCGCATCAAGAGGGTCAATTATGAAAGCTATCTGGAAAGGACAGGTTATCGCCGAAAGCGACGATATTGTGGAAGTTGAGGGCAATCGCTATTTCCCCTGGGATTCACTCAACGGTTGCTATTTCATGAAATCCGATACCACCACGACCTGCGGCTGGAAGGGTGAGGCCAAGTATCTGAACGTAGTGGTGGAGGACCAGGAAAACCGCGACGCAGCGTGGTATTACCCAGAGCCGAAACCGGACGCCCAGGAAATCAAGGATAGGGTGGCCTTTGGTTCTGGCGTCGAAGTGAAGGCTTGATTCACAGGCAGGTACCGTCTGCACCTGGTTGCACGTGGTAGTTTTTTAAAGCAATGACTGATCTCGACGGATACAGTTTGCTCAAAGCCTCGTACTACAGTTTGGTTACAGTGTTGTTACAATCTGGCAACATCCTGTTACCCTGACGGCTAGCGTCGTCATGTTTGTTGTTTCCGCTGTTTCGCAGTATCTGACTGCGTATTAACGACGAATTGCTGTAGGAGGTACACGGATGATGGCGGATGTCTATGCGCAGACGGACGAGCGCACTTGGCGAATCCACGCTGGAGCAACTGGTGTGGTGCTTGCCATTCTATTGGCTGGCGATGCGCTGTTCATCGGTCTTCATATTCTTGACACGGTGTCTGATTGGCAAAATCCCGCTTTCAGTCTCGAGGAGGATCGAAGCTTTTCTGAGCTGTATCAGTATCTGAAATGGCTCATGATCAGCCTGTTATTAGGCGTCATCATACTGCGACAGCAGGCGACTGCGTACTTGGTGTGGGTCGTGGTGTTTCTGTACTTCCTGTTCGACGACTCCATGTCGATTCATGAGCAGGTCAGCCGGTCTATCAGAGGTCCGCTAAACCTTTCACATCCTGTGGTCGAGTTCATATTCTCGCTCACCGTCGGCGCAGCTATGCTGTTGATGCTGAGCGTCGCATGGGTGAAGGGTAACGAAGCTTTCAGAAAGTTCTCACTTGATGTGTTCCTGCTCATTGGAGTTCTGGCTTTTTTTGGTGTGGGCGTCGATTTGGTCCACCCTTACGCCTGGCATTGGGATTTGAGCTTTGAAGCAGGATTGGTCGAGGACGGAGGTGAAATGTTTGCTGCGAGCCTGATCGCAGCCTACGTGATTCTGAAGGCTATTTACTTTACCGGGCCCGACACCGTTATGAAGCCTGAGCAGCGCTTTCTTTGTGAGCCTGTGTACAGTCAGTTTCTGAATTATCGGGAGAGTCGCCGGCAAAGCTGAGGCCGCAGAAACAAAAAGCCCCTTTCATTGAAGGTAATGCCAGTCAGTTAAGCCCA
>NZ_BAABBO010000025.1:0-6211 GCF_039538005.1 Allohahella marinimesophila | reverse complement strand
GCAGCGGGGCTTTTTTTATGGCATGGCTTTGGAGTCGTGTCAGTGAGGCTGCTTTAGGGGCCTCCGTTGCATTAAATGTGGTGAGAGTGCAAGATGATTTTATATCATTCACGAGAGGCAGCAGTTTTGCTGACAGATCATGAGAACAGATCCCGTCACAACATCTTGGGCATTAGCGCTGCTATTTATATTCACGCTTACTGCAGAAGCTGAAAGTTTTAGCAAGCAAAAGCAGAATGCGTATGTTCCAAACGTCAGCACTCAGGCGGGTCAGGCCGGGTCTGCCAGTAGTCAAATGCAGGCCACTCCAGGGGCTGGCATGTCCCAGTCCAATCGAACGAACTCACGGCTCAATGGCTTTAGGGGCTCTGCAGTGGCACCATCTTCCCATTATCAAGGTTATGGTCGCTTCGATCGACGCCCGCTCGATGTTCAAAGCTATCGAGAGGGGTATCGTGATGGCAGTCGAAGTCAAAGGAGTGATGAAGCCATTCGTGCAGCAATCAGGGCCTGTGTGGTCAATTCCGGGCACTTATATACCGCCTGTGAGGCAAGAGTTCTAAACAATTATTAGTGGCCGTGTTGAGGTCACCTCCTGATGTCGCTGGCTAGAAGGGCTCCTGTTTCTTACCTATGGAAATACTTTGGATCCTGATTGCGTTTGTCTGCGGTCTGGCGGCAGTTCAGATGTCCCTACCGCCCCTGGTAGGTTTTCTCGGCGCTGGTTTTGTACTCAATCTTCTCGGCGTTGAAGAAAATGCTCTGCTGTCCCAGCTAGCGGATGTCGGTATTACCTTGCTCTTGTTCACAATCGGTCTGAAGTTGCGCCTGGCTGACCTTGTGAAGACCGAAGTATGGGGGGGCGGAATCGCCCACCTCTCTCTCTGGTGTGCGCTCATTACAGGTGCGTTGCTAGTGGCAGGTATCTTGAGCGTACCAGTGCTGGGAGATCTGCCACTCCTGGGGGCTAGTCTCGTGGCTTTCGCGCTCAGCTTCAGTAGCACTGTATGCGTTGTAAAACTGCTTGAAGAAAGTGGTGAGTTAAAGACACGTCATGGCAAATTCGCTATCACCATTCTTGTCGTCCAAGACATCATAGCTGTTGTTTTTCTTGCGGTAGCTGCTGGAGAGACGCCCTCAATATATGCGCCAGCGCTGTTTCTGGTTTTCTTCAGTGCGCCTTTGCTAAAACAAATACTGGATAAGGCTGGACATGACGAAATGCTGCCTCTCGCAGGGTTTCTGTTGGCCATAGGAGGCTACCAGCTGTTTGAATTCTTTGGAATCAAAGGTGATTTGGGCGCGCTTATTCTCGGTATGCTATTGAGCAGTCACGTAAAAGCCACTGAGCTGTCCAAGTCTCTATTAAGCTTCAAAGACATCTTCTTAATTGCCTTCTTTCTATCGATCGGCCTTTCGGCGCTCCCAACCATGGAGACTGTCGGTATTGCTCTCCTTTTGCTGCTCATACTCGTCCTCAAGTTTTGCCTTTTCCTCGGTATCTTCGGGGTATTGCGGCTGCGGGCGAGAACCAATTTCTTGTCTGCGCTCGCCCTTGCGAACTACAGCGAATTCGGTCTGATTGTGGCTTACATAAGCACCCAGGCAGGCTGGTTGACACCACAGTGGTTGGTCATATTGGCTTTGGCCTGTGCGATGTCTTTTGTCGTTACCAGTTCGCTGTATCCGCGCGCTCATAGTCTATATCAGCGACATAAAGTGAAGTTGAAGAAATTCGAATCTGATCGATATCTGCCAGAAGATCGGGTTGAACGACCACCGAATGTGGAGATGCTGGTAGTCGGGCTGGGTCGAGTCGGTCGTGGCGCATTCGATGCGCTGCATTCACGTGTGGGGGATAGAGTTTGGGGTATGGATGCAAAGCCTGATCTGATCGCGAAACTCCAAGCGACAGGGTTGCATGTATTCCTGGGTGACGGTGAGAGTGCCGATCTGTGGGAGGCAATTGATACACGTCGTATAAAGCTGGTGCTATTGGCTCTACCGTCAATCAGGGACGCTGCGAACATTTTGAGACAATTGCGTTCAGCAGGATTTCAGGGTGCGATAGCAGGTATTGCTCGATACGAGGATGATCGTCAAGCACTTCTTGAGGCCGGAGTTGATCATGTCTTCAATTTCTTTACGGAAGCAGGTGTTGGATTCGCCGAGGATAGTCTGGCACTAGTAGAGGGCAGTGATCAGGTATCGATGAGTGTCGCCCAGTTCAGGGAGTAGCGGGGCCCGGGCTCATCTGCCTAAGGCAATCAACTACCATTATCTCAGGTATAAAAAAGGCTGCGTTAGCAGCCTTCTTGACTTCAAGCCTGCCCTTAGAGCGGCTTGACGTTCTCAGCTTGAGGACCTTTCTGGCCCTGGCCGATAGTGAATTCAACCTGCTGGCCTTCTGCCAGAGTCTTGAAGCCTGAGCTCTGAATAGAGCTGAAGTGAACGAATACGTCTGGGCCATTCTCTTGCTGAATGAAACCAAAGCCTTTTGATTCGTTGAAGAATTTTACTGTACCGGTGACGGTGTTTGACATAACTAAGTCCTGTATTACAAATAACAGATAGGGTGTTGCTTAAAGAAGTGGGTATTACTGACTAATCTTAACCAGGACGAGATAAAAACAACCTTAACTCGAAAAATAACACCGGCATTTCTAAGCAACTCCACTATACGCCGGTTTGGTGTTTTGTCAAAAGCTTTTTTGGGATTATCGCCGAGGGCTAAGGCCTGGTTCGGATTGGTAGCGACTTGCGTTGCTCTTTGGCTCCACTCAATATGAGGTCTGTCGTAGACCTCATTGCACGCATCGGGCCAAGGGTTTTGCCGGCGCTGATGTATTTTAATTCACTCTGCTCAGGGAGTCCGGCAACTGGATGAAAAAAGAGCTTTCACGACTTGTTCGCTTGCTTGCTTCAGGCGAGCCCGTTTCTGGGCGAGTCCTTGGAGAAGAGATCGGTGTTAGTCGCACGTCAGTATCGAAGTGGGTAAGCCAATTGGGCGGCTTCGGTATGACGGTAAAACGAAAGGCCGGAGTCGGCTATTGTTTGACAGATCCACTTCAATTACTGCAGTCGGACACTGTACGGAAACGGCTAGGTGATTCTGCTGGTCGCATTATCAGCCTCGACATTTTTGATAGTATCGCCTCCACCAATACCTGGGCGATGGAGAGTCTGCGGCGTCAACTTGGAGATAGCGATACGATAAAGCCGATTGCGCAGGATGAAAATAACGGATTTGTTGTCGTGCTCGCAGAGCATCAGTCGTCTGGTAGGGGGCGTCGTGGCCGCTCATGGGTGAGCCCTTACGCTGCCAATATCAATCTCTCATTAAGTGTTCGGGTTTACAAATCCATTAGCGATCTCAGTGGGCTTAGTCTTGCCATTGGCATAGCTATCGTCAAGGTTCTGCATGCTCACAAATTCATCGAGGCGCGTCTCAAGTGGCCGAACGATGTCTTGATTGACGGGCGCAAGCTTGCTGGCGTCCTCGTTGACGCCCAGGGCGAAATGGATGGTCCTGTGGATCTTTGTATTGGTGTGGGGCTGAATGTTCGTATGCAAGCGTCTGAGGTGGCAGGCCTAATTTCACAGCCGTGGATTTCACTTGAGGAAGCGGCTGATGCCAAGCAGCTCGTGGTGCCAGAGCGATCGTTACTGGCCGCCGATCTCATCAGTGAAATCAGCAAAACAGTCGATCTTTTCATGCGTCATGGTTTTGCTTATTTCCAGCCTGCCTGGTCCGAATTCGATGCGTTCGCGGACGAGGTGTTGGAGTTGTCGACTCAGCTCGATCCTGACTCTAGCCGGTCGGCTGAGGACAATCGCTTGCCGATTAGCGCCGGGCTAAACATGGGTGTGGATGAAGAGGGGCGACTGCTAATGCGGCCTCTCGACAGCGAGGTTGCATTGGCTTATTCAGGCGGAGAGATCAGTGTGCGCCGGCGAAAAACAAAGGCGGAGAAACAGAATTCGCCTGCAGACGACGGGTTGACGGAATGATCGATCAGCCTGCCTGGCCCACTCAATTGCTGCTTGTAGACGCTGGCAATACAAGGCTGAAATTCAAGCTGATCCGCGAGCGTGCCGTAAAAGAATTAAGAGCGGCCTGCGGAAATGGCGAGGCCGCCCCCAGGAAGCAACAAGTTATCGAAACGATCCTCGAGGCCGAGTCGGTATCATTTGCGAATGCAGAGCTGGCTGAAGCTGATTCGTCCAGGCATCTGGCGGCAGTCTCAGTTTTGCGAGATTTTCTAGCCGATCAAAGGCATCTTGTGCTGGTATCTTCTGTTGCGCCATCGGCGGTCGTCACGCTGCTCCAGCGCAGCGCCAGTGAAGGCAATGGTGTTGTGGAGCTGGCGCGCGTAAAGCAGGACGCGATGGGTGTTTCAATGCGATACGGCGCTATCGGCACCCTTGGTGTGGATCGTTGGCTGGGGATGGTAGCGGCGTTTCAGAGAGTGGAGGGGGCGGTGTGTGTCGTTGACTGCGGCACGGCGATCACTGTGGATTTTCTAGCGGCGGATGGTGTTCATGAAGGTGGCTTGATTGCCCCCGGATTTTCAACGTCCCTATCGAGCCTGAATATGGCCGATTCTCTCAAGAGCGCAGTTCGAGTTGTCGCACTGGAGGAGGCAGGCGCCGATTTGAAGAGTTCGGTCAATAGACAGGAACGGCTAGGCCTGTCGTCAGCTAAATGTATATTCCACGGTGTCGACCGCATGACGGTGGCGTTTCTTGATTCAATATTTTCTCAGGTAGAATTCGCGAAGCCCCCCTGTCAGCTTCTGATAACGGGGGGTGGATGGCCCGCTCTGGCGTATGCCCCGCTCGTCAACTACCGTTATGTACAGGAACTTGTATTCGAAGGGCTTGTTCATGCCTGGGTGGCTGGTCATACAGAGCCTTTTCCACAAAAACCGTGAGTATCATCGGGTAATACATTTGCGCTTTCTCTTGTTGGCACTGTTAATGCTGAATCTCGCGGTGGCTGGGTTGACGGCCCTCGAGCACTTACAGCGCAAGGCACCGCCTGAATTAGAAGGCGCAGCAGAGTTGAAGCTACTTCAAGAGACTGCGAGTGAGGGCGCGCGGCAGCAATCACGTCCAAATGCTGGCCAGGCTCAATTCGTCAATACAGCATCCGGGAGGTCGGTTGGCAATGTAGACACCCGGGCTCTAGAGGAGCATCAGGTAGCAGAGTTACGAACATGCATTATTGTGGGGCCAATGAGTGATATTTCATTGCTGGACGAGAGCGTGCGCTTATTCGACGATTTCGGCGTTCAGGTTGAAAAAATACTCACGCAGGCGGATGCAAGATTAGAATATTGGGTGTTTATCCCCCCATTTGAATCGCGGGAAGCAGCTGAAAACCGAATAGAAGAGCTCGACAGCCTCGGCTTCGACAGCTTTTACATCAGCCAGGGAGAGGTGCGAGGTGGTATTTCGCTCGGTTTGTTCGCAGCTCGGGCTTCTGCGGATGAGCTGGTTCAGCGCTTGAATGCGCTCGGTATGACTTCTAAAATCAAAGAATTGCAGAAGCCAGTGTCAGAATACAGGCTTATGACCCTCGTCCCTGTCCCCCCAAATACCAGGAAGGAATTACTTGGTTTACTCGCCGCGCGCGACTCATCTGTCGAGCACAAAGAAATCATCTGTAAATGACTTGCATGCGAAAAAAAACTTCCGTAATATTGCGGCCTCGCTGAAAAGCGTGTCGGTGCTGGTGTAGCTCAGTTGGTAGAGCAGCTGACTTGTAATCAGCAGGTCGGGGGTTCGATTCCGTCCACCAGCTCCATTTTTTTAGCAAGTGTTAACTGATTTGGCGCACAGTACAGCTATTATTTTGCGCGATTTCGGGAGGGGTTCCCGAGCGGCCAAAGGGATCAGACTGTAAATCTGACGCGAAAGCTTCGCTGGTTCGAATCCAGCCCCCTCCACCATTAATACATTTGGTTTTTTGCGGGCATCGTATAATGGCTATTACCTCAGCCTTCCAAGCTGATGACGTGGGTTCGATTCCCACTGCCCGCTCCAAGAGCATTACAGGCTTGATGCTCATATAGCTCAGTTGGTAGAGCACTTCCTTGGTAAGGAAGAGGTCACCGGTTCAAATCCGGTTATGAGCTCCACCTCATTCACTCAGATCGCAGCGTGTATTTGGAGAAAGTGCGCAATGGGAAAAGCAAAATTTGATCGG
>NZ_BAABBO010000024.1:0-82414 GCF_039538005.1 Allohahella marinimesophila | reverse complement strand
GGTTTTTCTACAGCCAGAACGCCCAGCACAGCCGCCGGCAAAAGTGGCACGTAATTGCGCAGCAATTTGAGTGACACTTTTGACGGTCGGTTGCTGCTGCTTGTTAGGCGCCTTTCTCACAGCGTGCCAGCCTCCGGCCAATTACGCCAATGGGTATTGTTCTTATCACTTGCTTCAAATGACTCAAATGAACCCTTTTCAAGTGCATTTGCAATATTCTTGAAGTCTTCAGATGAGCTGGGTAGCTCCCCATCTGAAATATCAGGATGCTCCCAGTCATCTAATTGGAAAAGTAATTCCATGCTTGGCAACACGCTAACTCTTAATTCTTCTTGTGTACACAAAACTAACTCTCTGTAGTTTTCTGCTAAAAACCGACAGAACTCGAAAGTTAGCGGAACATCTTCTTCTAGCTCAATTCCTGATTTCTCATAGTCAGAAATCAGCGGAAATGAAATCTCTTTGCTTCGCAGAAGACATGTTCCATTGAGGTTAAGACTTTCTTGTTCTTCTTCATCTATCCAATCACTATTGTCGATTGGATAGATAAACCTTGATTCATTAAATGGGTTATTTTCTAGATAGTTTCTGTATGCTTCTTCAGATACATATTTTTCCGATGAATCTCTTTCATAGAGATTATTTGAGAATGTGTAAATTTGAACATCAGGGTCACCTGACCTTGGAGAGAAACCAAAAACTTCAATTACGATCGCCCAGTCACTTTCATTTCCAAAAATTGACATCCTCGTTGCAGCTAAATAGACATAGCCATTATCAAGGACAGGAAAAGTGAACTCTTCTGCACATGAATCTAAGGTCTCAAGAATTTTTTCAGACGTCCATTTCATTCACGATCTCTCTTTACGCCTAACGCTGCCATCATGGGCAAATTGGAGTGGAGTATTTTGTGCAATAATTGAGCGAAGCGAAAGCACAAAAAACGGAACGGAAATTTGTCCCTTGCATGGCCTTGTTATGCACTCACCTAATTGCGTCTGCATAGAATCCCAGCACCTCTCTGAAACTGGGATGTTCGGTTATAACTCCAGTCTCAACATCGAAGCGAAAGATCAGCCTCGAGTCATAGGAGGCGGCGTAAATCCAGTTCCCTGTCTCGTTACAAAAGGGCAGTACCCTCTCACGAAATTGAATGTCTGACATTTGGAAAACGAGCTCGTCAGCAGAAGAGAAAAGCCTCACGCCGCCATAGGCAGATGGATTCGCGATCGGAGAAATTTTGAAGGCACTGCTTAGTATATCTACGCCATCGAACTCATCGTAAATGTAGCGGATCTGAGCGGGGACGTCTGTCGCATAGGGAGCATCCCTTCTTCGGTACAAGTGAGAGTAGTCACCATTTTGGTGTTCAATTCGAACAACCGAATCTGTTTCGATAACATTTCCAGCCCATAGGCCCAGAATTTCCTCAACCAGCCCCATATTCAATTCCTGCATAACGCTTTGCTCTGCGGCAGCGTGCAGTTGGCGGCCTTTTTGCCAGCGAAGCGCCGCAGAAAAGATGCCAACTGTGCGATGACCGTAGCAGCAACTTGTTATGCATGATTCGTACGACTCGGCGTATAACCTAATTGATCCCGGATATGATTGATCCACTGCTCGTGCTCAACTCTGACAGCATTCTCCTCAGGTAGAGCAGTAAGGAACAAATATGCGTCAACCAAGTCGCGCTCTAATGGGCCCTCAACTCCTAGCTGTGTACGAAGCTCTTCCAGCTGTATTACTAAGCAAAAATGAACGGATCCAGCGTGAGCGCTGTATCTCCGTACCGTCGGATGGGAGAGCACACCAAGACCGAGCCGCGCCTTAGCGGCAGCCTCCAAGCCCGATCCAGATCGCGAAAGCCTATAACTCTGACCCAATATCCGGCTTGCACGGAGCGCCGCCGAAAAAGTGCGAATTATTCGGAGCAACTAGAGTCCCCTCATAACGCTACCTGCATAACGCCGCGTCAACCGGCGGAGTAAAAATGACGGCTGTTTTGCATGTCTTTGCAAAACAGGTGACACTTTTACGGAGTCCGTGTTGAACGCCTTGTTATGCAATTTTTTTAAGAACACGCTGAAGCCTTTTTGTGTGTTTCTCTACGGCACTCCAATTCCAGCTCTCTACTGGTTCTTGCTCGGGATGAACACCACTCCATTTATTTGCCCTTTGTTCTGAATTTGATGTCACTCGATTAATCTGGACATTTCTTTCAGCACCATCAAGTTGGAGAATTATTTGACCCCAACCTGACCAAGTATATCGAAATTTTTTACCTATAACTTTGTCTCGATTTAGAGCGATTTTCTCCTTCGTTAAATCACATCCCATGTCGTGATACACAATTCGTATATCTATGTTGCTCTGTTTTTCGATTAAGTTATTCGTTAAGTAACGAGCAAGTTCGCCTGAACAAAAAACTCAATTGGCTCACGATCGAAATTAGAATACCCTTCTACTACCCGCAGAGTCTCTTTGGAGAATATTGCCTCTGCTACTAAGGTGATTTTTTCTGGACTATGTTTCATGGTATTTTTTGCATAACGCTGCCATCATGGGCAAATTGTAGTGGAGTATTTTGTGCGACCATTGAGCGTAGCGAAAGCACAAAATACGGAACGGAGATTTGTCCCTTGCATGGCCTGGTTACGTGTGGAGCCGCGCGCGCAGTCGATGCAATAGATTCAGCTGTACTTTCTGAAGTCGGTGCCCTTCCGACCCCTCCGGATGATGCCCGTACCTGGCAGTTACTCGATCCTCCTGCTCAGAGACAAATTTCTCTATTGAAGACAGCGTTTTACGCAGAGAAACTATAGCTTCATTTTGCTCGCTATTCCTAGCTTGCGATAATTTCAAAAAATGGAGCAACTCGCTCTCGGAAAATGGTTGAAAGCCATAGCTGACTGCACCGCACCTTATGGTAAGTGGCTCCTCAAACTCGTACACCCAAATTTTGATTTGATCTTCTGTTAACTCAATACCATCGATCTCGTACTCTCGGGCTTTGACTTCACCGAGAGTGATGGGGGTGGGTTTCAGGAAATCATAGTTAACGAGATCGATCACCAACACTGGGGTATCGTCTTCTGTAAAGGAGCTCCATGGCAGCAGCCTCATCGATAATTTTTCGTTATCCGACGATAGGGCTGCCAAGTGTCCGCAAAAATTCTTAAGTTTCTCAGCACTCATGACACGTAACGCCGTGCTCACGAGCGGCCGCGAAGCGGTTGTCTCGTGCAGTATCTTGTTACTAGCCGAGCCGCTGGCAGTCGGCGAAGCCGGGCTGCCGGAGCGCAAGCGCAGGCCGGAATATACCGGAGCGAGCGAAGCCAGTAGGTTGGATAAATGATAGTGCATCGAACGCCACTCCGCTGCTGCCGAAGCTGTGTACCTGCCGGCTAATAGTCAGACCAGGCAACGCCACCTGATGAACACACCTCATCAGCTGGTATGCCGAGGATGCTCATAGAAGCCACCAGCCCATTGTCCGGTGAGCAGATGACCTCGACCCACCAAAAATATCGAAACGAGCCTCGTGCTAGTAACGCCTTGCTCAGCCGCATGCGCGCTGGAGCGGGTTTTGCGCGACAATGGCGCGAAGCGACATGCGCAAAACTCGTGGAAGCGCGTATGTCGGTTGCAGCAACTGGTTATGCATTTTTTACTAACCCTGCCTCTAATGCGAAAGCCTCAAGCTTGTCATCTAGATTATCCAGGTCTTTGTAGAAATCAGTGTCCAGTGTATCTAAGTCTGTGGGCCGATTGAGTTTACGAATTAATTCCCATCGCTCAGTTTGACTTTTTGGCACTTGGTTAGAGCCAAACAATTGCTCCTTTGCTTGCCTTAATAGCTTAATTGAGTTGGTCGCACCCAGTTGAACTAAACCATGCTCAGCATCGCGGTAATGTTCAGCGGATGTGTTGGTAAAATATTGGTCGAACCCTCCGTTGTAAACTTCGCCGCTTAGGACATTAACCGAATAATAAAGCTTTTCAGTTGCCGAGAGTGCTTCAAAACCACCACGTTGGTTATACACTTTATCTACGAGCTCTCGCCATAGCGCTCGATACGGGCATGTTCTTTCAAGCTCTCTTTCCTTAGCTGCACGCTCTTTAGCTAGATCCATACTTTTGCGAGTACCATTCTTACAGGGCATGCAAAGCCCACCTGTACGTTCAGCCGTGCTTGGTAAAACCATTGCCCCGCATTCATTGCATGGGATCCTATCGATCATCTCGAGCCTTTGAGTGCATAACGCCGTGATTTGCAGCGCGCGAAGCGTGTCTGCAACATTATCTTGTTACTCGCCGAGCCACTGACAGTCGGCAAAGCCGGGCTGCCGAAGCGCAAGCGCAGGCCGGAGCCTCACGGAGCGAACGAAGCCAGTACGTTGGATAAATGATAGTCCATCGAACGCCACACCGCTGTTGCCGGAGCTGACTACCCTGCCGGCTTACAATCCTAATCTGGCAACGCCACCGGATGAGCGCAACTCTTCAGTCTTGGTGCCGAGAAAGCTGAGGGGAGCCACCAGCCCATTGCCTGGTGAGCAGATGACCTAGAACCACCGAAGCTTTCTAAAAGAGCCTCGTGCTANTAGCTGAATTCTGCAGCTAAGGCGGACTACCGAACCAAAGCTGGTGCCTCCAGGGACTACTCCCGCCGAGGCCTACCGCGACACTGCCGACAAATAACAGCTTATTACAATGCGCGCTTCGAAAGCCCCGGGCCCGCTTTTTGGTCTCATGACTTCAGTATGTCAGAAAATCCCTTTAGAACAAGAAACTGCATCTGGTTGTCACCTTGTATGATCATCAGGTGTCGCCATTCTCCATGGAAAAAACATGCGCTCGGGCAAGACGAGCATTTGGCTGCTCTATAAGCCGCACCGCATTTCCAGAAAATTCAATTGGAACAAAATCTTAGAATAACTCACCAAGGGAAGATCGAGCACTCAAGCCCGGGCTTACTAAGCAAACCCCTTTCCAGAATTCATCGAGGCCATTACACTGTATAGATATACAGCCAGAGAAGGATCTCTGATGAAGTCCAGGTTCATGGAAAGTGTGCGAACGGAACTGCGCACGCGGCATTACGCTTATCAGACGGAAAAAACCTATTTGTACTGGATCAGGCAGTACATCCTGTTTAACGACACCAGGCACCCTGAAACCATGGGAGCGTCTGAGATCGAACGCTTTCTCAATCACCTGGCGGTGAATCGGTCGGTGAGTAAGGCCACGCAGAATATTGCGCTCTGCGCCATTATTTTCGTCTATCGGCACGTGCTTCACATCGAGATAAAAGACTTGGCGTACAGCCTTGCGCGAAAGCCGCGCCGGCTGCCAACCGTGCTTACCCCTCAGGAAGTGAGCGCCATTCTGGCGCAGATGGAGGGTCAGTACTGGCTGATTACCGCGCTTCTGTATGGTTGCGGTTTTCGAATAAATGAAGTCCTGAGACTGCGTCTGAAAGACATATGCATGGTGAGAAAGTCGATCCTCGTATTTGGCGGCAAGGGAGACAAGGACCGCTATACCTTGCTGCCTACGAACCTACTTGCCCGAATCGAACAGCAGATGGAGAGGGCCAAGGCAATTCATGAAAATGATGTGCTTGAAGGCTACGGCTTCACATCGATGCCGCCTTCCCTGCTCAAGAAATACCAAGGTACGCTGCGGCAGACACCCTGGCAGTATCTTTTCCCGTCCGCCATGAGATCGATTAATCCCTACGACCAATCAGTCTGTCGCCACCACCTTCACAGCAGCGCCTACGCACGGCAGCTGCGCACCGCTGTATCCATAAGCAGTGTCTGCAAGCGCGTGACCGCACATACCTTCCGCCACTCCTTTGCCACACGGCTGCTTGAAACCGGCAGCGACATCAGAACTGTGCAGGAGCTGCTTGGCCACAGCGATCTTCGAACGACCGAAATCTACACACACGTCCTGGGCAATCAGCGGGCAGGCACCATTAGTCCGCTCGATACCATTCCACTGGTGTGAATCTGCCGCAGCAGCCTCGCGACTACCTTAGGCAGCATTAGACCGATTGTGCTTGCCAGGACCGGCCTTCTTCGCACGCTTGCTCCCAATCTCCTCAACCTTCCGCTGCTTTTCATACAAAAACCGCAGCACTTCAGACCGCAGATGCGTGTACTGTGGATCTTCAGCCAGTCCAAGCCGATCACGCGGCCGCTCGAGATCAACCTCCAAAATTTCCCCAATTGTGGCCGCTGGCCCGTTGGTCATCATCACGATTCGATCAGACAACAACACGGCTTCATCCACGTCGTGGGTAATCATGATCACTGTATTATTCAGCTCGTTCTGGATCTCCATCAGCGAGTCCTGCATATGGGCCCGCGTGAGAGCGTCCAGTGCTCCAAAGGGCTCATCCATCAGCAGCACCTGAGGCTCCATCGCGAGGGCCCGAGCGATACCGACACGCTGTTTCATACCGCCAGAAATCTCGCCAGGACGTTTGTGCATGGCATGTTCCATATGCACAAGGCGCAAATTGTGCTCAATCCACTCTTTCTTCTCTGCCCGGCTCTTTTTGCGGCCAAAGACCTGATCTACCGCCAGCTCAACATTCTCATAAGCGGTCAACCAGGGTAGCAGCGAATGGTTCTGAAATACGACGGCGCGCTCGGGGCCAGGTTGATTGACCTCCTTACCGTTCAGAACGACGCCCCCTTTACTCGCCTGATAAAGACCTGCCACGATATTCAGCACCGTTGACTTACCGCAGCCGGAGTGACCGATCAGTGAGACGAACTCACCTTCCCTGATCTTGAGGCTCACATTCTGCAGCGCCGTGAATGGGCCCTTTGGGGTGTCGAAGACCATATCGATATGGTCGATATTCAGTGTGATGGACATGAGCTGTTCTCCACTTGGTGAGTATCTGTTGGGTCGCCCAGTGTTAGCTGGCGGCAGTGTTCTTGTCCCAGGAAACGTAGCGCTGCAGCGTAAGCATGATGCGGTCGAGCATGAAGCCAATCAGGCCGATGACGATAACGGCAGCCATGATGCGTGCGAGTGAGGAGGAGCTGCCGTTCTGGAACTCATCCCAGACGAACTTGCCCAGGCCCGGGTTCTGCGCGAGCATCTCCGCAGCGATCAACACCATCCAGGCGATGCTCAGAGACATTCGCATACCGGTGAAAATCAGTGGCACGGCGGCGGGCAACACGATCTTCTGCACGTGCTTCAGTGGCGGCAGCCGGAGCACACGGCTCACGTTCACCAGGTCCTTGTCGATGGTTGCGACGCCGAGTGCGGTATTGATCATCATTGGCCAGAGACAGCACAGGGTCACAGTGATCACTGAAGTCACGAAAGATTTCGCGAACATGGGATCGCTGGTCACATACACGGCGCTGACCACCATCGTCACCAGCGGCAGCCAGGCCAGCGGCGAGACTGGCTTGAAGATCTGAATCACAGGATTGACCGCAGCGCTCAGTGTCTTGTTGAGGCCGATGGCGATGCCTAATGGAATGGCTATGATGGCCGCCAGCATGAAACCGCTCATGACGGTGAGCAGGCTGGTAAAGATCTGATCGAGAAAGGTCTCCTTGCCGGTATAGTCACGAATACGTGGTTCATAGCCGGGGTCGGCAGCAACGCGTTCAGCGTTGCGCTCTTCCTGGCGCTGGTAGAACGCGGCTTCCTTCTCACCCGCGACTACATGCTCGTCGTAGAGGTTACCGAACTGCTCGGCAACCGCCGCCGGCCCGGGAAAGGCGCCAAGCGAAGTCTCGATGTTCTTCGCCGCGAAACTCCAGAGCATCAGGAAGATAGCAATGCCCACTAATGGCGCGATAAACGGCTTCAATGTAACTGTGAACAGCTGACCGAGGTCGATATCACGATCGGACGGAACTGGTGCAATGACCGCCCGATTCACGGTCGCACCTGCTGTGGCTTGTGGCGTGGCTGCTGTGTTTTCCATGACTATGATCCTGCGTGGGGCTTGAAAAAAGCGCTTAGAGCTTATCGCCGGTTTTCAGGCCGATCTTGAAGCTGTCGATATAGGCATTGGGTTTGGAGCCGTCGTAAGACACGCCGTCGATGAACTCTGTCTGCACAGGCTTGAAGCCGGTTTCAGAGGCAAAGTCCGGAAAGTCTTCGGCCTTGGCCAAACCATCTGCAATGAGCGACTTTGCGGCTTTGGTATAGATGTCTGTGCGATAGACCTTCTTCGCCAGATCCTTGTACCAGTCGTCAGGCTTGTCTTCAGCTATCTGTCCCCAGCGACGCATCTGGGTCAGGTACCAGATGGCATCCGAGTAATAGGGATAGGTAGCGTTGTAGCGGAAGAACACGTTGAAGTCCGGCACCTGCCGCTTGTCGCCCTTTTCGTACTCAAAGGTGCCGATCATGCTGTTGGCGATAACGTCGTAATCAGCGCCTACATACTGCGGCTGTGACAGAATCTTCACGGCCTTGGCTCGGTTGGCGTTATTGTTCTCATCCAGCCACATGGCAGCCCGGATCAGCGCTCTGGTCACTCGGACCGCGGTATTCGGGTTCTTCTCGATAAACTCTTCTGTCATGCCGAAGACTTTTTCCGGATTGTTCTTCCAGATTTCGTAATCGGTAATGACTGGCACGCCGATGCCCTTGAACACGGCCTGCTGGTTCCAGGGCTCACCGACGCAATACCCATTGATGGTGCCGGCCTCGAGCGTGGCTGGCATTTGTGGCGGTGGTGTAACTGATAGCAGGGCGTCCGCCTGCAGCTGGCCTGAAGTGTCGCCTTTATGCGGCGCATAGTAGCCAGGATGGATGTTGCCAGCGGCCAGCCAGTAGCGCAGCTCGTAGTTATGTGTGGACACGGGGAACACCATGCCCATCTTGAACTGCTTGCCCTCGGCCTTGAACTTGTCGACGACCGGCTTGAGTGCATCGGCCTTGATCGGATGCTCAGGCTTGCCATCGGCATTCATTGGCAGATTGCTTTTCATCTGCGCCCAGACGTCGTTGGAGACGGTGATGGCGTTGCCGTTCAGGTCCATCGAAAAGGGAGTGACGATATTCGCCTTGGTGCCGTAGCCCATGGTCGCAGCCAGTGGTTGCCCGGCGAGCATATGTGCCCCGTCCAGCTGACCGTCAATGACGCCATCCAGCAATACTTTCCAGTTCGCCTGTGCTTCGACTGAGACATAAAGGCCTTCATCTTCGAAGTAGCGGTTTTCATAAGCGATGGCGAGCGGTGCCATATCGGTCAGCTTGATGAAGCCAAATCTCAGCTCTTCCTTTTCCGGGTACCCAAGCTTTTCGGCGTGGGCACTCCCTGCTGTGACGCAGAGCGAGATTGCCGAGGCCATAGCAGCTGCCTTGAATGAAGTTGACCAGTTCATGCACAGTTCCTTGCGTGGTGTGTGTAGCTGAACTGGTCATAGCAGAAAGCATGCCACATGCTTTTTTCGCCTATAATCATATACTTACAATAAGAGATGTTTGATTTTGGCGCAGAACGAGAGTGGCTTTGGTGCGGGGGTAGCGAAAATCGCACTGGAATAATGCAGCGGCGTTTTTTAGCCGTGCATCATTTCAGGGCAGAGAACGGTTAATCCATGGTTACAGGGCGTAGCTGAACCCGAGCTG
Organism: Allohahella marinimesophila; assembly: GCF_039538005.1. Taxonomy (NCBI): domain Bacteria; kingdom Pseudomonadati; phylum Pseudomonadota; class Gammaproteobacteria; order Oceanospirillales; family Hahellaceae; genus Allohahella; species Allohahella marinimesophila. Next base: position 72,787 of record NZ_BAABBO010000024.1, on the reverse strand, counting down.
ATAACTCATTTGATCCTGACTCTCGACAACTGGACTCTCACCGGCGTCGCCGATCAGCTTCTGATAGCTGACGGCCGTAATCAGGTTGAGCTCGCGGGTGACGAAATACAGCAGTCGGGTGGACACGCCGGCAGAATGAAAGACGTCATCACTGTCATAGACTGGTAAGCCACTTCGAAGTGTCTGACGCTCGCTGATGCCGAACCAGGCATCCTGAAAAGCGTCGCTGCCGAAAAAGGCTTTCACACCGTTGATGATCATGAAGCGTTCCCCTAGTCGGTCATTTCGGCTAAAACCGAGGTCACCACTGACACCGGTGTCGTCTCCGGTGAACTGGTGATCGACAGTCAGCCCCAGGGTGTAGCTGGCATCGAGCACTGGACTTGTGTCCGTGATCTCGAACTTATAATCGGCGAAGAAGCTCACCTTCGCCCCACCATCGATATCGCCAAGACCTTCCAGCCTGTCGGCATCATCCTGATCGCGACCGAAGGCATAGCCCAGGCCGAGCCCTACGGTCAAAGCCTCTACCGGTCTCATGCCGACACCGGCACCATTGATCGGATTGAAAAAGTACTGGTTGTACTGCAGGTCGATAAACGGCAGACCAATGAGTTCGTGATCGTCGCCACCGAGATACTCGGGCCGATACATGGCGAGAGCACCGATGACGGATTTTATTTCGGGGGCTGCCGGCTTGCTGCCGGCCTCTTCAGCACCGGCCTCGACGACCGGCAGAGCAAGACCAAGGCACAATGCGGACCCCCAGAAAAATTTACCACATGAGGTCGTCTGGAATCTGGTAGTCGGCATAAGGGTCATCGCTCGCGGTGTCTGTCTTCGTGTCCTCGGGTCTGAGGCCACTTTGTTTGTTGAACAACAGCACCGAGCTTGCGATCGGTTCGATCTGCAGTTCTGCGAGCAGGTCGTTCAGCGCCTGTTCGCGCTCGATAATACGCTGGGCAGTCTCTGCAGGGACCAGTTCGTAGCGGCCTTTACTGATGACGATGGCCAATTGACCGCGCTGCAGTGCACCTTGCTGCGGTCTATCCACCCGAATCTTCTTCACCTTGCGCTGGTCGACGAATTGGAACGGCACCTCAGCATCTTCACGCAGGCCTGCTTCCTGGCCGTGTTTCACACGATTCGTTTCGACCATCTGCCGCACTTGAGCGGTACACTCCTGCCGCTTGCGCTGCACACTGTCCTGCTGGGCCCTGGCTCGATCGCGGGCCTGCTGCTCTTCCCGTCTCTGCGTCGCCTGTTCTGCTGCAGTATTGACCTTTTCGGATTTCTTCGGCTTTGGGGCCTGCTTCGTTGCCTTTCGCTTCTCCTGCTTGATCGATTTTGCTTTCTTGCTATCGACCAAGCCAGCCTGCATCAGTTGTTCCTGAAGAGACTTTGCCATGATGACTCCTGTAATCTGTATGATGTGGCCAGACGAGAGTATTGCATTCACTGCCAGCCTCAGGCCAACCTTTTGCACCGCGAACGCACACAGACCAGCTTATATATGTCATTTCCTGATCAGCGCATCGACACCATCATCCTGGCGGGCGGACGCGGGGATCGTATGGGCGGGCAGGACAAGGGCTGGGTCGACTTCGGTACTTCCACATTCATAGAAGCCACGCTTGCGGCCTTCGCAGACACGCCGGTCCGGCCTCTGATCTCGGTCAATCGTAATCTCGAACGGTATCGCGCCCTTGCTTTGCAGCATGATGGGCTGGTGATACAGGATCTCGAGCCTGATTTCAGGGGCCCTCTGGGGGGGCTTGTCGCTGCTGTCTCTGAACTTCAGTCCGACTGGGTTTTCGTGGTGCCATGCGACACACCTCTGTTGTCTCCGCTGTTCGCACGTCGCCTGCTGGCTGCTGCACAAGACAAGCCGTCAGCAGATGGTTTCGTGGCCAGCGATGGCCAGCGCATCCAGCCGCTGCATTGCCTGCTCAAACGCTCTGCCCTGCAGCAATTGCCGGCTTTTATGGCTGTCCCGCGCGAACGTCCACCAGGCATGATGGGCTGGACGAGTCAATGCGATGTGCGCGAGGTGGATTTTTCCGACAGTGGAGCGATGTTCGCAAACATCAATACACCGCAAATGCTCGACAAGGTCAGAGCCGCTGGTAGGCGATTCCAGGATTAAAGCGGGTCATCTTGAATTTATCGGACAGCGAGCCCGGCGACTCTGACGCACCAAGCATGAGAAAACCGCCAGGTTTCAACACCGCATGCATACGCTGCAGGATATCGGTCTTCACCGGGCCGGCAAAATAGATCAGCACGTTGCGGCAGAAAATGAGATCGAACTGCCCCAACCCGCTGAAGCTGTCGAGAAGATTGAGGATTCTGAATTCCACCATCGTCTTGAGCTTGGGCGCGACTTCCCAGGTCCCGGCGCCACGATCGACGAAAAACTGGTTCAGGATGGTCTGATCGAGTCCCCGACCCAGAGCCAGTTGATCATAGCGGCCTTCCTTCGCGTTATCGAGCACTCTGGCTGAAAGATCGGTCGCCACGATCTTGGCATTCAGCCGATCGGCGCCCTGGTGCTGCCTGAACTGCTCTATCGTCATGGCGATCGAGTACGGCTCCTGACCAGTCGAACAGGCGGCCGACCAGATTCTCAAAGGTTTTGAGGCCATTTGCGAAATACTGCCCGAGCTCGGGCCAGTTCGGGTGCTGCGCGCCGTGCCCATCGGCTCGAGACCAAAACACTGCGGCAGAATATGTTCACGGAGATTGTTGAACGGATGCATGTCACGAAACCAGAGCGTCTCGTTGGTAGTCATCGCATCAATGACCGCTTCACGCAGGGGAAGTGGATGGCGCACATCTATGCGCCGCACAAGCTCCGTCAGGCTGGATACACCGGTTTCGATCAGAATGCGTCGAAGACGACTAGCCACCAGGTACTGTTTATTGTCGCCCAGCACAATCCCGCTACTTCGCTCGAGAAATTGTCTGAACACGTCGTATTCGTTCGCCTCAAAGGTCATTCGCTGCGGGGTTCATCCCTGATAATTTCATTGATCCGCTGGGCAAGCTCATCGGGGCTGAATTTGGCCATGAAGTCATCTGCACCGACCTTGGCCACCATGGCTTTGTTAAACACGCCACTGAGCGAGGTATGCAGCATGATGAACATGTTCTGCAACTGAGGGTTTCCCTTGCAAAGGGTGGTGAGCGTGTAGCCATCCATTTCCGGCATTTCCACGTCGGAGATCATCAGACTGAGATGATCTCGAATATCGCTGCCATCAGCTACGAGGCTTTCGAGATACTCCAGCGCCTCACGGCCGTTGTTCTTGGTCACCACCTTCAGCCCTACGGCCTGCATACAGTGAACTATCTGCCGTCGGGCGACCGACGAGTCGTCTACCACGAGAACCGACTTGTCCTTGACGCTTTCCCTGACATCTTCATCGATGAATTCCGCCGCTACAGTGTCACGAGTCGGAGCTACCTCAGCGAGGATTTTCTCCACGTCGATGATTTCGATCAGCGTATCTTCAATTCTGGTCACTGCCGTGAGATAGCTATTTGGTCCAGCGCCTTTCGGCGGCGGCTGCATGTCGCCCCAGTTGAGGTTGACGATGCGCTCCACGCCGGACACCAGGAAGCCCTGGGTCTTGCGGTTATATTCGGTAATGATGACGAAGCACTCGGGGATCTCTTCAGTCGGGATGCCCTGCTGGCCAGTAGCCATGCCCATATCCATGATAGGAATGGTGCCGCCTCTGACATGGGCTACGCCGCGCACGACCGGGTGCCGCTGTGGGAGCAGGGTCAGTTTGGGGCACTGCAGAACTTCCTTGACCTTGAACACGTTGATGCCATAGATCTGCTTGCCGCGCAGCCTGAACAGCAAAAGCTCGAGCCGATTCTGGCCGACGAGCTGTGTACGCTGATTAACACTATCTAAGACGCCAGCCATGCCTGGATACTCCTCGTTTCGCTCAATGGCCTGGTATTTGCTTTAGCTACTTCAGTAGCTTGCTGTCGCAAGGGACAGTCCAGTCATTTCAGGCCTTCCCCAAGCATAGGCAAGATTCTGGATATTTCTATTCTGTCGGGGCACTGATATGTACCAATTCGAGATCCGCCAGCGTTGCCTTTGGATACGCGCTCAGTTGATACGTCTATGTGTGGTCATGGGCGTCACGCTGAATGTATCGGCAAACACCAGTGTAGAGCCGGTATGGCAACAGCAGGTGGTGGCGGCGACTGAGTCGTTCATGCGCGCCTACGTAAGAGGCCTGAAGCTCGATGCAGAGGGCGAGCGCCTGGAGTACGAGATCAACTCGCCAGATGCCCGCCTGAACTATCCGGCCTGCCGGCAAATGCCCGAAGCATTGGCATCAGAGTCCGCCAGTCGCAGCGACAGCAAGGCACTGCACAGTGGTGGCCGCCTGGTGTTGAAGATTTCCTGTGAGTCTCCCGAGAGCTGGACTATCTACACGCAGGTTCGCATCGTCCATACCATTAGTGTGATGCAGGCGCGCCACGCGATTCCTCGTGGCAGCAGCGTTGCAGATGCTGAACTGATTGCAGTAGACACGGATATCAGCAAGCTGCAGCGAGGATATTTTCGCGATCTGGAGTCGCTCAAGGGCTGGCGTAGCAAGCGCACCATCCGAGCGGGTGAAACACTGAGTCCCGGCATGATGCTGAAAGAAAAGGCCGTGGGCCGTGGAGATCGCGTTGTGATCGTGGCCAGCACAGGAGGCATCAATATCCGCATGCAGGGCGAAGCCCTTTCTGATGGCACGATCGGCCAGCAGATTTCGGTGCGTAACCTGAGTTCGGAACGTGTGGTTCGGGGTCGAGTGGTCGGGCGTGGTGAGGTTGAGGTAATGTTGTGATGTGCCGTCTCAATTGCGACAGGTGGTGTGTGGACTGGCGGCAAATGTTCGCCGTAGCGGAAGGTGTTCTTGCGGACTGCAATAGTAGCTACTGGCGCAAAACTGCCGCTCAAGAAATTTCTGCATTCAGAGCTAAAGTTTTTCGATCGGTGGCCGATATATCGTACATGGGCGCTGGGAATGCGCAGACAAATTCAGGTTACAGCTGTACGACAGCAGGTATCAACTCATGAATATCAACGGGTTCAGTGGCGTTCCGGGGAAAGATAATCCCCTTAGTTCTGCTTCCAAAGATGCGGCGAAGACGCGTGAAGCCAGTGTTCAGGCCAAGCCGGCAGCGCCTGCACCTGAAAAAGGCAAGTCCGCTCCGGGGGACTCCGTGGTGTTGAGCGCCCAGGCCCGCAGCCTGCAGAAGCTTGAGAGTCAGATTTCCGATCTGCCTGAAGTGGACACGGATCGCGTTGCGGATCTCAAGGCTCGAATCGATTCTGGTGAATATCAGGTCAACTCACGATCTGTGGCAGGAAAGTTGCTTAGCTTCTAGTAATGACGTACCTGTGGGACTGGTCCCACAGGTCAGGAAGCAGGCAACCGTATGTCAAACCAGGCAGTAAACATTCAGTCCCTTCTGGACATCCTCCGTTCAGATATTGCGAGCCTTCAGCAGCTCCAGCGTCTTCTCCGCTTCGAAAGAACTTTCCTCGAACAGGGCGATCTCGAAAAGTTCAAACTTGCCGGCGAGAAGAAAGTCGCTTGCCTCGAGCAGATTGAACAGAATGCTACCCTGAAGACCTCCTGGCTCAAGGCCAACAATCTCAGCATCGAGAAATTCCGACAGCTCGCACGTGAGCGTGTGCCAAAGGCTTTCGAGCTTCTGACCGAAGCTGAAGATCTGCTCAAGGCCGTCAGCGGTCTTAACCGCGTCAATCAAAAGATCATTCAGCTGAGCCAACAGCGGGTCGAGCGCATCATGGATGTGTTACGTGGCAAGTCGGCTGCGCCCTCACTCTACGGCGCAGCGGCAAAGACAGCGGCAGCTGCAGTTGGACACGGCCAGGCCATTGCCAGCGCCTGACCCGGTATCAGCGCCGGTAGAAGCATATGATGCCTACTGAGCAATGACACAAAAACAGCGCCCCGAGGCGCCGTGAATTCCGAAAGGCGCCGATGAGGCGCCTTTTCTGTTTAGTGTACTGTCTGATGCAAGATTAGAACGGTCGAATCTTGATGCTGGCTTCGTCGCTAAAGCGAATGCCTTCAAGCTGAATCGTACCGAAGGTGGGGCCACCGACCTGGCCGGCGGGCCTGATATCCCGGAAGCTGACCCGTTCAATGAGGTTTGGCAGAATTACATTCATTGCGCCAGTGTCATCGAACAATGGCTTGATACGATCTTCAGAGATATGAACACCGACCACCTCAATGTCCGAGTCGAGCACCTGAGTGATTGGCAGCAGTACCTTGCCAAGTTGACCCAACACCTTTACGCCGTCCAGCCCCTGCTCTGATTCGCGTGCCGATGCCTGTCGAACATCACGCTTGTCGGCTTCGTAGCCTACAGGCATCTGTCCATCGAGTCTTGAGGCGAGTCTGTCATCGAAGCCCTGGGCGGTTACACCAGCCATCTCCGACTCGGCCATTGGCTGGAGGCCGGCAATCAAGTAGCCTTTTGCGGCGACGGACTCGGTAGATTTCGGTGCAGGAACAATGACCGGAGCCGTGGTCGTTGCAGCCATCGCCAGCATGGGCTGCAGGGGCGCACTGACCGCTGCCAGAACAGTCGCTGCGAATCGCAGCCGTGACTGTTGCCTGAGGGCCCGCTTCAGATCCCGCTCAGTAATGAGCGACTCGGCTACCAGCAATTCACCAAGCCTCAGAGATTCACCCTGGCCGGCCAGTACTGCTTCGGCCTGTTGCCGCAGCGCCAGATCGAGCTGTTTCTGTGTAACATAGCCACGGTTGACCAGAATCTGGCCTAACCTTGAGTTAGTCATCGATGCGAGTTTCTGCGAGTCACGCAGGGTCGAGTCGCTACCACTTTTGTTGTTGAATTTTGCTAACATGACCGCGTTCTCCAGGAACATCTGTAATGATCTCAGTCTGGTCCAAGGTTTGATAACTTGGTAGGCGTTTGGCGTTAAGAGTTGTGTGTGTTTGAAAAGAGCAGTGAAGCTATGCAAACAGTCCGGAACCAGATCACAGAATCGCGCCCTTCAGCCCTGGCAGAAGTGGCCGCGCAGGCCTTGGCGAAGCAATCGTCCCGGCTGAGTTTTCCGGCTGAGCTCGAACAGGCCTTCCTCATCTCGCACGATGCACGGCACGCTCGTACCAATCGAATGTTCGCCCTGCTGGGCGCATTGTTCATTCTCATTTCAGGCGTCAATGATTTCTGGGCCATGCCAGACCAGGCCTGGCTGACCATATTATTGCGAGCAGGCGCATTACTTCTCGCCCTGTTGGCGGTACTCGCTATTGGTGTGCGCACCATACTGCCCCGTATGGGCGCGCTGTACCCTTCCTTGTTGGTACTGTTTTCGCTGTACTCTCAGGCCGCCCTACTCTTCATTACTGGCGTGGCTGCGGAACAACTGCATTTCACCTATCAGCTCGGCCCCCTGCTTTTACTGCTGTTCATCTGCCTGCTGACGCGGCTACGTTTTCAGATCACGCTCATCATCGTCATCTGCATGTGGTACATGCAGTATTTCGCGACCAGTCTGTGGATCCGATTGCCGGCGGAACAAAGCGTCTATGTGATGGCGGTCTACACCGTGCTCTCAATCATCGTGCTGCTGGCAAACTACCGGTTCGAGCGCGAAAGCCGTCGAGTGTTTCTACAGGATCTGTTGCTAGTGACCGAGCGCGAAGAACTCAAGGCCGCGCGAGTTCAGATCGAACAACTGAGCCTGACGGATGATCTCACCGGGGTGGGAAACCGGCGTCATTTCGATCGTCAGCTCAGTCACGAATGGTTGCGAGCCAAGCGCAGCCGACAATCGTTATCGCTGCTGTTGTTCGATATAGACGCGTTTACGCACTATAACGAGCAATACGGCCGCGCAAGCGGAGATCGTTGCCTGCTGAAGGTCGCCGAAACCATTCAGTCCAGGGCCAGACGACAGAGTGATTTGCTCTGTCGGTATTCCAGTGAGCAATTCGCACTGCTGACACCAGACATCAACCCGGCGGACGCCCTGCTGCTCGGTAAGTCGATCGTCGACACGGTGGCTTCTTTGAGCCTGCCTCACGAGGACGCACCGAAACACTCACATGTCACTATCAGCGCAGGCTGCATGACGCTCTGGCCCCATAAGCAGCCTGACATCAAGGATCTCATCCAGGGTGCAGACAGAAATCTACGTGAGGCCAAACGTGCTGGCGGCAATCAGGTCGAAGCCACTAGCACGGTTGAGGCTGGGCACTGAACACCCCGTTTTTCGCGGCGGAACAGGCGCTGAGCCCGCAGCTTCGACATCGTTTTGAAGCAGTAGCCACTGCTCTGAACGCCCAGTGGCTCGACCATGCGGTGAGTGACGTAGGTGCGCCGGCAGCGGTGTTCGAAGCTGATCTTTCATCCCAGGGTGAGGTCTTCCCCTTGCTCCTTCTGGCCCTTGGTTTGCGCTTCGTCCAAACCACACCACGGGCTTCAAGGCTTTACTGCAGAGCACGTGTCGAACACCTTCTCTCACCCGAAGCGCTGCGGACGCTCTGCGACTGGCTATTGACTGAACCGCAGTTCACACAGCTACTGCCAGACGTCCCTGAGCTGCGGCGCCTACAGGACGACTTTGCCCGTGAGTATCCACTAGCCTTTCTAGCCAGCCAGCGGCTTGTGCTGGCTGGCGGGCAGGTCATTCTGGATCTGCTTATAACGAAGGATGCTGAGGCGCTGTCTGACGGATTGACTGTAGCAGCGACCCTTGAGACCTGCCGTGTGCGCCGTCTCCACGACCAGTGGAAGCCACGCGTCGCGATTCTGGGTAGCGGACTGGCTGGTTGCAACCTGGCGGCAGCGCTCGCCACCAGAGGCGCCAGGGTCAGTGTATTTGAAAGGAGTTCGACACCCCATACTGGCGCCTCAGGCAATCGACAGGGGGCGCTGTACATCAAGCCCGCCCTCGCCTGGTCCCGTGAAAACCGCCTGCACGTGCTCAGCTATCTGTTTGCCCACCGCTTCTATCAGCGGCATTTCGCCGAGACTCAGTCGACCCAGCAGCCCTGGTCGCACTGTGGTGTTCTGCATCTCGCTCAGAATGATCGCGAACTACAGCGAATCGCTCAACTTCACGCTCAGGCTATATATCCGCAGCGCTTCATACGGCCGCTGGCGCGGCAGGAAGCCGCAGACATGGCTGGCGCGCAGCTCGACTGCCCTGCCGCCGCCATGCCTCATGGCGGGAGCTTGGAGCCTGCGAAACTGTGCCAGCGATTATTGCAGCATCATGACCTGAGGGTGCTAACCGGACAGCATCTGAATGAATCCGACTGGGATGCTGTGGTATGGGCGGGTGGGCATCCTCAGGCAAACGACCCACTGTCACCTTCCGCGCTGCCGCTCCGTCCTATTCGTGGTCAGATCAGTTCAATTCGAGTGAAGGCCAACGATTCGACAACGCTCAATGCTATGCCCAAACAGGTGCTCAGTGGCGATGGCTACGTGATGCCGCCCTTACAGAGCGAAGCGGACTCAACATGGCTAACCTTTGGTGCGAGCTATGCAGTGAACAGGCTTGACAGGGAGATCAGCGAGATCGAGATGGCCGACAATAGCCGGCAGCTGGCGAAAACGCTCCCAGAACTGGCTGCAAGACTTGAGTCGACTCAGCTGCATCGCGAAGAGCGGGCAGCCATACGCTGCGCGTCGACCGACTACATGCCAGTGGTGGGCCAGGCCCTCCGAGAACACCTGGGCATCAATGAACAGCCAGACAGCGAAATCGCCAAAACGCTCTCTGGAGACCGCCGACTCTGGTTCATGACGGCCTTCGGCTCCAAGGGACTGGCGCTGGCGCCGCTGCTGGCAGAGCAGCTGGCCTGCACCATTCTGGGTGAACCTACTCCGCTAGAGCCTGATCTCGCCGACGGCTGCGACCCTCGACGCTGGGCTCGCAGGGCCGCGCTGAAGGGCTATTCGCCTTCGACTGGCGGCACTGGCTGAGGTGGACAATCCGGATTGATGGCGAGGTTACAGCTAGCCAGGTCCCCGCCGTCGAGGGTGCGTACCGGCGCAATGCTGACATAATTTTCGCCGCCCGCAGCATACTCGATAACTTCAAACAGCTTCGCCGAATCGAGAGCCTCCAGCTTGACCAGTCGCTCTGCGCCAGCACTACCACGCTGGCGTTCCCATACCATGAAGAAACGTCTGCGATTGATTTCCTCATTGTCCCGAATATCGTAGCGTGCGCTCCAGGCGTCGATATCGCCCGAATAGGCCTGACCCTCGAAAAGCTTGCCGCCGGTATATCCTCCGAAATAGGTCTGCTCTTCGATAGCGTCCGAGTCCATGGCGCCATCGTCACCTGGCGACACCAGCTGCATGACGGCTTCCGGTGCTGCGAGCGTTGGATAATACAAGGCAAATGCGTCGGGACGGATGTCCCCCTTGACCAGACTCAGGTCAATGGCACCGGTGGTTTCGCCGACAACGATGAATCCGCGATCCACATTCGATATAGAACGCCCGACTTCATCGAAGGCAGTGCCGAACTGGTCCGCTCGGGTTACGGTGCCGTCGTCACTGAATGACGCCACCAGTATGTCCAGAAGGTTCGTCGAATCGCTGGTGATGGCGGTACTGTCCAGCGTTCCCGCGACCGCCACATCGCTCCCGCCAACACTGACCGCAGCATTGTAGACCTCATCTGCCGAGCCGCCCCGTTGCTGCTCGAACATCTGCTCGCCATTGGCAGAAAGCCTGGTCAGGTAGGCATCATAGCCCCCCTGATTGGTACGCCGGGCATCGCCCTGGGTACCGCCAGCCACGAAGACCCCACCTTCACTGTCGAGCGCCAGTTCACCGCCATATTCATTGAAAATGGTACCGAACTGTTTTTGCCAGACGATGCGGAAGCCTCCTGACCGGTTGATCCGTCTCAGTTTCTGGACGACCAGGTCGCCCGAACCGAGCTCATCTGGTCCAAGGCGGTCGAGTGGCCCCGTGAACAGACCATCGACCTCAAGCAGCGTGAAGAGCTCTTCTACAAAATCATTACGCGCCAGAATTCCACTCGACCGATAGGCAATATCCTTGATCTCGACATTCAGCCCCGGGCTGTTAAGCAAGATCTGCTCAGCCACGACACCGTTGCGATCCAGCAAGGTAATCTGCGACGCCATCAGGCCATCGGCGCCAGGGCTTGCCACAGCGAGAATGGCCTCATCCAGCACCGTTGCCTCGAAACCCTGGGTCTTGCCCGAAGGGCCTGTACCGGCCACATAGGGAGTCAACCAGTCGTTGATGAACGCCTGGAAATTGGTATCCGTAGGGGGCGGGTTGACGGTTCCGGTCCGCTCTGCTGAAAACTGCACCAGGGGGTCGCTCTTGAATGGAGCCGCAGGTCCAGTAGCAGGCTGCTGGCCCACCAACTGAATACGCTTTTGCCTTTCGGTGCGCAACACAGGATCGGTAGTATCGTCCTTCACGTTGAATCGCACTTCGAAGCCACCGTCTATCACGATAAGATCATCGCTCAAAACAGTGCCGCTATCGATGTCCTCAGGACGCAGACGGACAGTCAGATCACCGTCAGGACCGAACTCTGCAGTGGAGGCCACTTCATCGACCAGGAAACGCACTGTGGCATCGACTTCAGGGGCTTTGTCGAGTTCAACGATAACATTGGTAATGCCGTTGCGCGCTACACTCGCCTTGTCTACCGTAAATGAAACAGACGGCTCATTGTCCTTCACCCTGATGGAGCCAGCACCCGTTTCCTGCTCCAGCAGGCCGCCGACAATACCGTTGAGTCGATATGATATGGTCTCCTCACGTTCTGCCTCGGTATCGTCTGCAACGACAAGGAGCAGATGGCACTTGGTCCGGCCAGCGGGGAATATGAAACGACCGGCGTCGATTCGGACCGTCTTCAGTCCGCTAGTAGCGGCTTCAAGCTCGGACAATGACGCTGCATTTTCGAACTGGGATTTTTCAGTGAGTCCGGCTGGAATGACAATCTCGCTGACACTGTCCACGCCCGGCCTGAAGTTATCCTGAAATTCGCCCTCCGCGAGTTGGTAGTTACCTTCGACATCGATAACGGAGGCTTCAAACAAGGTAAGGTCGAGGTATTGCAATGTCGGTCGACGATTCAGCTCCCGTTGAGTCAACTCCCTGAACAGATCAGACTCCAGGAACGCCAGTTCGGCATCGTTCAGCAGCGGTTGACCAGCTTCATCGAGCAGACAGAGCGGCTCGTCTTCATAGACTTCACCCGGGTCTTCGGTACCGCTGCTATTTGTGTCGATGAGACGCCGCGGGCGGGTCATCGTTTCGCCTTCGACGAAGGTTCGACCTGGCAGACGCACCTGGTTCGGCCGCACACTCATGGAAAAACGCAGTCGCCCAACGGATTTTCCGTCGGTGACGTTCAGTTCTATACCTTCAAATTCACCAGTGGTGCCTTCGTAATCCGTTGTGCCCTTACCGGAAATTCCCGGGGTACCTTTGATGAGGATGCCACGAAGCAGCCGGTTTTCGACATACTCCACCGAAAGCCATGGTGGTGCGTTCGTAAGCGAGTATTCCAACAGACCGTCGCCGCCCTTGATACCGAATTGATATTCGTAGACCACACCGATGGTGGCGTTGGCCGGTGGATTGCCAAAAATCTGCATCTTCGGCACGGAAGCTTCGTTGTCGCAAGCCGAGAGAAGTGTCACGAATAGCAGGCCAACGAAGGCCTTCAGCAGACGCGGACTGAGACAAACAGTACCGCCGGCAAGCAAACGCTGCGACAGTGATCGTGAGGTACGACGAGTAATGGGCATAGGCCAGTTGTTCTTGATGACTCAGGGTTGACGGGAAATACTATGGGTTTTCCTGGCGGGGCTCTAGTCCGCCTGGCTCAAAACACGCGGGTGATCACATTTGGAGCCAGTATTTTGCTCATAGCTGAGGACAGTTCATTCGAACGGCGCCAGCATTGCGCGAAGTTCTTCTTCATCGATCACTTTCACACCAAGCGTCTCGGCCTTCTTCAGCTTGCTGCCAGCCTTCGCGCCCGCGATCAACAGGTCAGTCTTCGTTGAGACGGACGATGAGGTGGAGGCACCCAGCGCACGCATTCGGTCTTCGGCTTCATCCCGGGTCATCGTTTCGAGTGAACCGGTGAGGACGACACGCAAACCTTCGAAGGGGCTCCCCTTCCCCGCGAGTGCCGACCCTGCGCCCTCCGCTTTTGCGGGCATTTCAGGTTCGGCCATGGTCACGCCGGCTGCAGCAAGCTTGTCGATGACCTCAAGATTGGCGGGCTGTTCGAAGAACTCGACGACATGACCGGCCACGATTGGTCCGATATCGTGAATCTCTTCAAGCGCGCCCTGATCGGCTTCGCGCAAAGCAGCCATCGAGCCGAAGGCAGAGGCCAGTAAGCGGGCCGTCGTTTCACCGACTTCCCGAATGCCAAGTGCATAGATGACCCGGTTGAAGCTCGCGCCAGTCGAGGCAGCAATGGCTTCGACGAGCTTGGCGGCCGATTTGGCGGCGAAGCGATCAAGCGTTTCGAGTTGATCGGTCTTGAGCAGATAAAGATCGGCGGCTGTTTCGACAAGCTTCGCCTCGAGCAACATCTCCACGACTTTTTCGCCAAGGCCTTCGATGTCCATGGCACGCCGCGACGCAAAGTGGCTGAGGCTGTACTTCCGTTGCGCGGGACAGCTCAAGGGTGCGCTACAGCGGGCTACGGCATTGCCCTCCTCACGCTCGACATCGGCACCACACACTGGACAATGAGTAGGCGCAGCGACGGGCTCTCCGCGTTCAGCAGCTGGCGCTGGAATGACCGAAACAATTTGCGGGATGACGTCACCGGCACGCCGAAGAATGACATCATCGCCGGGCCGGGCATCCAGTCGCGCGATCTCGTCCATATTGTGTAAGGTGGCATTACTCACAGTGACGCCCCCCACCAGCACCGGATTCAGTCGAGCAACAGGCGTGACAGAACCGGTTCGGCCAACCTGAAAATCGATGCTCTGCAGGCGGGTCTGGACTTCTTCGGCCGGGAATTTACGGGCGATGGCCCAGCGCGGTGACCGCGATACGAAGCCAAGCCTCTGTTGCGTGCTGATGGAGTCGATCTTGTAGACGATACCGTCAATCTCGTAAGGCAGCTCAGGCCGCTTTTTCGCGAAGACTTCGTAGTAGTTCAGACAGGCATCGACACCACTCACCAGCGCGATTTCGGCGTTGATCCTGAAGCCCAGTTCGCGCAGGCGCATCAAGCGTTCATGGTGCGAATCCGGCCAATCTGCCTCGTTCGAGAGATACCCTGTGGCATAGATGAAAATTTCGAGCGGGCGACTGGCGGTGATTTTCGGATCGAGCTGACGAAGACTGCCAGCCGCGGCATTCCGAGGATTGGCAAACACCTTTTCACCGGCCGCCTCGGCATTACGATTGATCATGGCAAAGGCAGCCTTGGGCAGCAGTACCTCACCACGAACCTCAAGCACCTCTGGAAATTCGCTACCGCGTAGCTTTACTGGAACCGTGGGTATGGTGCGAATATTGACGGTGATGTCCTCGCCCTCGTAGCCGTCGCCCCGGGTCAGCGCGGTTTGCAGTAAACCATTTTCGTACACCAGGCTCACTGCCAGACCATCGAGCTTGGGTTCGCAGCAGTAACCGAGGTCCTGATTCAAGGCCTCTTCATCGTCATCGGACCCGGCCTCGAGCTTGCCAACGAGTCGCTGGTGGAAACTGCGGAACTCATCCTCACTGAAGGCATTGTCCAGCGACAGCATCGGCAGTCGATGCTTGATAGAGCGAAACTTGCTGCTGGGTTTGGCGCCAACACGCTGGGTTGGCGAATCTGGTGTGACGAGTGAGGGATCAGCTTCCTCGAGCGTCTTCAATCGACGGAAAAGCTGATCGTACTCACTGTCGCTAATGCTCGGAGCGTCGAGAATGTAATAGCGATAGTTGTGCTCGAGCAGCTCTGCCCTGAGCTGCGCTGCCTGCTGTGCTGGGCTGGTCACCGGCAGTTCAGACCTTCACCGACCTGGACTTGCGTTCGAACTCACGGATGGACTGGCGATGGTGCTCGATAGTCTGGCTCGTCATCGCACTATGATCAGCATCGAGCAGCTCGCCGTTGCAGTTTTTCACGATGACCTGCGCAATCTCGATCATGTAGTCGAAGGCCTGGATAGTATTGTCGGGTCCCGGCAACACGAGGATGAGCGCGAGACACGGCGTTCTGAAGCTGATCATGTCTTTCGGGAAGGTGCCGGGTTCGACCGCATTGACCAGCGTGAACTGCACTTCGCCTTCATCAAAATCATCCTCATGACGTACGAAGGTGTCCTGCGCGGTTCGCTGCATGCCGACAGCCTTGAGAATTCTGTCCAGTGTGGCGCCATCAAAGCCCTGCTCGTCTTTCGATACGACGTTGACTACGGTCAGATGCTGAAGCTTCGACGCAGGCTTCGCAGGTTGCTGCTGTTGCTTGGCGCGACTGATCGACTGCACTTTTTCCGTCATCCGACGAACTGGCTCCATCTTCTGCAGAAAGCGCTCCTTGAACCGGCTTTCTTCTTTCGGGGCTGCGGTCTTGCCAGAGGCCGAGGAAAGACCTGCCGGCCCCGACGCCTTACGACCAACACCGCCAGAGCGGCTGCCACGATCATCTTCATCGTCTTCGGCATGCATGGGTTGCTCGACGGCTTCACGCTCGCCTGCCGTCGTGAAAGCGCTGTCGGCCTCACTCATCAACGGTTCATGGGCGTCAGTCTCGGCATTGTCGTAGCGATCATCGCTGTCAATATCATCGTCATCGCTGTCGTTACCACGGCCGTAATCGCCTTCTTCAAACTCATCGCTGGCATAGGCCCGACCTGAACGCTCGTCATCCTCTACCTGCTCATCTAGTTCGACTTGCTCACTGTAACCGAGCGGATCGCCTTCGCGCTCATCAGCCTTGTCATATCCGCCATCCTCATCAAAGCCTGGTTCGACACGTTCGTGGTGCTCTCGCGCCTGCGCCTGCTCCTGCTCGAAAGCCCGGGCTGCTTCTGCATATTTGGCTGAATCCTCGCCTCGACGAATAACCCGGAAGCCGCGGGTAGGCAGCTCGGGATTTTCCATCTCATCGAGCGGGGAGGCATCACCGAGATCGCCGCCAAGGCGCCTGCTCATCTGAAGCTGATCCTTGCGACCGAGGCGCATACGCCTCAGGCCATCGATGATGACACCGAGGATGATGAGGACACCAATGATGATGAGCCATTCACGGAGACTTATGTCCATTCAGCTGCCTTCTTTCTTGTCATGCATAAAAAATAAAGATGGAATATGAACTGCATCTTAACCAGCCTCTTCCACCATCGCCAGCGCCGCTTCCACATCGACTGCCACCATTCTTGAGACACCAGCCTCGTGCATGGTCACGCCGAGCAGATGATCTGCGCGCTCCATTGCTATCTTGTTGTGAGATATATAGATGAACTGAACATGTTCTGACATTTCCTTGACGATATTCGAGTACCTCAGCACGTTTGCGTCGTCCAGCGGGGCATCGACTTCATCCAGCATACAGAAGGGCGCAGGATTCAGCCTGAAGATGGCAAACACGAGTGCGATTGCAGTCAATGCTTTCTCGCCGCCCGACAGCAGATGAATGGTGCTGTTCTTTTTACCGGGAGGTCGGGCCATGATAGCAATGCCGGTGTTCAGGAGGTCATCGCCCGTAAGTTCTAGATAGGCTTCGCCGCCGCCGAAGACTTTCGGGAACAGCTGCTGCAGCCCCTCATTGATGGCGTCGTAGGTTTCCCGGAACTTCTGCCTGGTTTCCCGGTCAATCTTCCGGATCGCATCTTCCAGCGTAGTCAGCGCCGTTTCAAGATCTTCCTGCTGGGCCTGGAGGTATTCTGCTCGCTGCTGCTGTGCCTCATACTCTTCCACCGCCGCCAGGTTGATGGCGCCGAGCTTCTGAATGCGCTCTTCGGTCTGCCGTAGCTCCCCCATGAGTGACTGTTCGAGACCAGCCTGGTCGCTGACTTCCAGTTCGTCGTTGGCCAGAAGTTCCAGTTGCGTGCCCAAGCTTTCGTCCAACCTGTCGAGCACGTCGATCTGCGTCTGCATACCGTGCTGCAATGACACGAGTTCCAGTCGCTGCTTTTCCTGTTCTCCGCGCAGAGACTGGAGCTCTTCGTCCAGAGAGCCGTAGCGAGTGTTCTCTTCGCGAATATCGCTTTCGAGCTCACTCAGCGTAGCGCGCAGCTTAGCCAGCGCCTGCTCCTGCTGGTTCCGTATTTCGAGCAGGCCAGGCAGGGCCGCTTCAAGTTCGGGAATGCTCTGTTGAGCCTTTTCGAGCGTCTGACTCATCTGCGCCAGCTGTGCCTGGCCTCGCGCTTCGGCCTGCTGGCTCTTGGCGAGACTAGTCTGCAACCCTCCAACCCGGCCCTTGAGACCTTCCTGCGCGAGCCTCAACTCCTGAAGGCGTATCTCCTGCTGGCGCACCTCGCTCGCGGCACTGTCATGCTGCTGTTGCAAGGTGGTCACATCGCTCTGCAACGCATCCAGTTCGGGAATGAGCGTATCCAGTGACTGCAGCGCATCGCTCCAGGCTACTTTACAGCTTTGCCGGTGAGCTTCTTCACGGGCCTGCTTTTCCTGTATGGACTCGATCTGCTGGCGAGCCCGGTCGCGCGCCGCTTCAGCCTTTTTGCGGCTTTCCTCGAGCGCGGTCTGCGATGTCTTCAGGCGACTCTCTTCCTGCCCGGTTTCACGTAGAACCTGATTGAACTCACGCTGGGCGGCTTCAAGCCTGTCGAGTTCTGATTGCAGGGACTTGAAGGCGCTGTCCGCCGCCTCGCGTCCCATCTGTCCAGCTTCTACTTCCACCTGCAGACTGGCCAGGCGACGCTGTCGGCCAAGCGCACCATGAAGACTGTCGGTCGCGCCTTTGGTGCTGCTGTCGGCTGAACTGGCGCCAACGGTGTCAGCACAGATCCAGCTTCGGCCAACCGTGACGCCGTCAACGGTACAGAAGTATTCTCCCGCGCCCAGCTGGGCGACGTCTGCCAATGCCGAATGAAGACCGCCAGCGGGTCTAGCCCCCTGTAACCATTCAAGCACCCCCGCAGGTGCCTTCAATTCGAAGGCCGCGTTGGGCTGATCAATAACGGCATCCGATGCCGCTTTGGCTGTCGTCAGCACCAGGCCGGCCGGTAGATTGGCCAGCAGCGCAGGATCGACACCCTGTAGCGTCTCGTGCGAATCGATATGGTAGCCACTCAGGCGTTGCTGCAGTAGCGCCTCGATGCAATGTTCCCACGCGGGGTCGGCCTTGACGAGCTGACGTAGCGGCGTCAATGTCAGCCCTGCTTTCTGTGCCTTTTCGATCCAGTCACGGATGGATCCGGACTGCCGTTTCAGCGCATCCTTTTCCAACTGCTCAAGCATCCGCGTCTCGGTTTCGGCGGCCTGCTGCTTCTGCTGCTGCAGCTGCCCTTCGCGCCGGACTTCCTCGAGCTGGGTTCGTAGCGCTGCAATCTGCGTCTGAGTATCCTCCAGCGCCTGCTCCACTTCCTCGATTCGAGCCTGTGCCGCAGCCAACTGACCACGCAAGACCAGCGCACGCTCATCGCCCTGATCGTCGTTGTCCTGCTGCAGCGCAACGCGAGCCTGTTCGAGCTGATCTTCGAGTTGAGCCAGAAGGCGTTCGGACTGTTGTTGAAGCGACTGTTTGAGCTCGGCTTCCCGCTGCAACTCCCGGCGCCGCGTCTGCATTTCAGTCAGTGTGTACTGTTCGCTTCTGAGCGTCTGCGAGTGAGCCTGCCGCTCGGCACTTGCCTCATGTACCGTTTCAGCGAGCACTTCGATAGCTTCGACAATGGCTTCCTGCTCCTCGAGCAACTCTTCCAGTTGGACCTGTTCGCGTTCAATCTCTTCACCTAGTGCGGCAAGCTCCAGAGCCAGCGTCTCGCGTTCACGCTGCAGTGTGCTGCGTTCGCGAGTGCGACTATTCAGTGCCTGTTCGCATTCAGCCACTTCGCCGCTCGCACCATAGAAGGCTGCCTGCCCTGCGTCGATTGCCTGATGCAGCGCCGAAAGTCGCTCGCGCCCTGCGCTGAGACTGGCTTCGGTCGCCTGACGGCCCAGCAGTCTGTCCTTGATCCGGTCGTTATAGGCTTCTACAGAGGCGGACAGCTGTTCGGCTCTCGCCTGATGTTGTTGCCAGCGAATGGCGGCCAACCTGGCTTCGGCTTGTTTCGCGCTCGCCTTGTATTCAAGATAACGCGCGGCATTTCGCGCCTGGCGCTGCAGTGACTGTAACTGCTTGCCGAGCTCGTCTCTCACGTCCTGCAGGCGCTCGAGGTTTTCGCGGGTGCGGTGGATACGGCTTTCAGTATCCTTGCGCCGCTCCTTGTACTTGGAGATGCCCGCAGCCTCCTCGACAAACACGCGCAGGTCCTCCGGCTTCGACTCCACCAGACGGCTAATCATGCCCTGCTCGATAATGGCGTAACTGCGCGGCCCCAGACCCGTGCCCAGAAAAAGGTCCGTGAGATCACGCTTGCGGGTTTTCTGGCCGTTGATGTAATAGGCCGAGACGCCATCACGGGTGACCATGCGCCGCACGGCGAGCTCATCATACTGCGCAAAGGCACCAGTCACGCGGCCGAGGCAGTTGTCGAAGATGAGCTCGATGGACGCCTGCGAGACTGGCTTGCGGGCCGTAGAACCATTGAAAATGACATCCGCCATCGACTCGCCTCGCAGATGCTTGGCCGAGCTTTCGCCCATGACCCAGCGTACCGCGTCGATGATATTGGACTTGCCGCAACCATTCGGACCCACGATAGCGCTCATGTTACCGGGAAAGCGTACCGTAGTAGGATCGACGAATGACTTGAAACCAGCCAGCTTGATGGACTTGAGTCGCATGCTGCCGGATCAGGCCTGTGGGACTGGAGCAGATTGCCACGCACTTCGACTGCTACCACCTTCTGATGCGATCAGAAATGAGACGAGCAGCTGTTTCTGGTGCTGTGCGAATTCGCTAACGAGACGATTGATGGTGTCTGGATCGCGGAGTCGGACCGCTTCTACCACACCTGAAAAGAAGCGTACGGAATAACGAAACTCCTGGGGATTGTCTTTTGTCGCCAAAAAATACATTCGACTGACCGCGAAGCGAAAATTCTGCAGCGTCTCCGTCAGGAATGGGTTGTTTGCAATCGGCAGACACAGATCCATAAGACCGAAACCTTCTTCTACCAGCTGCTCGGCGTTAATTTCCACCTGACTCGAGAGCCGCTCCAGATGACGAAGATGAGCCTCGAGCGGAGCGAGTTCATCTGGCTGCCAACGTTGAGCTGTCAGCCTCGCCAGGGTGGCGAGCAGCGAGGCGTACATATCGTAAAGTGATTCTGCATCGCTCGCGGTCAGATCAGCCACGACAGCGCCGCGCCGAGCAAAGATATTGACCAGGTGGCGTCGCTCGAGCAGTAGCAAGGCTTCACGCACAGACCCACGGCTGACATTGAGTTCGCCAGCGACCTTAAGCTCCTGCACGCGTTGTTTCGGCGCAAGCGCGCCGGTAATGATCTGTTGTCCGATATACTGGGCGATCTGCTCGGCCAGGCTTTCTGCGGCCTGAAATCTCATTGATGGTTCCGATTGAAAAACTGCATTCCACTATATCACAAGGTCGAGCACTTGAAAGTGCCGTCTGGCCTGTGACAGAGCGCCCTGTGGCTTGGCGGCAATATATTGACGCGGCGCCGCCGATTTTGCTTGACTCTTGGCGAGAACATCAACCCTGCAATTGCAAGCCTATATTTCATATAGAGTTTTGGAAAGTGGCATGAAATACGCTTCATGTACAGCAGAACGGCAACGAATACAGTTGTTTTGCCACACCCAGGACGCGGGAACCACCATGGTCGAGAAGAACATCATCACACTTGCAAGCAGTCGCGAGCCCAGGTCACTGAAGCTCGACCGCCTCAATCAATCACTCATTCGCAAGCTGCAGACTTCGCTCGACCTCGCTGAACTTCTCGACATATTCTTTAGCGAAGCGGCCGACTGGCTCAGCATTGATCGCATGAAGTACAGTTATCAGGGTCGAAATACGACGCTGGCACGAAACGAGAAAGCCAGACATTCGGCAAACTATGGCCTCAAGCTCGAGGGCCAACAGCTGGGTGAACTCACTATTTTCCGGTCAAGCAAGCTGGGCGCGGACGAACTGAACGACTTCGAGTGCATGCTCTCGGCGCTGATCTACCCGCTGCGAAATGCCATCCGCTACCAGGCGGCGCTGGATCTGGCCATGCGCGATCCGCTAACCGGTATCGCGAACAAGATGGCGATGGACGGGCAGCTGCAACGCGAAATCGCGCTGGTTTTCCGACATGCAGAACCAATGTCGGTAATTATGCTGGACCTGGACTTTTTCAAGATGGTCAATGACACCTACGGTCATATGGCCGGTGACGCGGTATTGATGCAAACCGCGACTATCATGCAGGAAGTCTGTCGGGAATCGGATTTTCCCTTCCGCTTTGGCGGCGAGGAGTTCGGTATTATCCTGCCGAAAACTGATGCTGAGGGCGCATCCATCATTGCCGAGCGACTGCGTTTGAAAATCGAGTCCCACCGTTTTTCGTTCAACGGCGCCACGATCCCTTGTACCGCCAGCTTCGGTGTCTCTGCCTACAAACCTGAAGACACCCGCTCTGACCTGCTTTCACGAGCTGACCGCGCCCTTTACAAGGCCAAACAGTCAGGTCGGAACAAGGTTCTGATAGACCTGGGCTGAAAGGTCGGGCGTTCTAGCGATGGCGGCCTTCGTCTGCGCGATAGCTCTTCCTCGAAGACTTCTCTCTCGGTGCCTGAGTTCGCTTGTCCGGCGCCTTGATAGCTGACTTCCTCTGGGCACGATCAACCCGCTCCTGAACTTTCGGCGCCAGTACAGTCACTGGTTTCGGTTCCAGCGACACGGCCTTGTAGAGCGCGGTCACGTCCTTCTGACCAAGCAGATCCCACTGACCCGAGCGAAGCCGTGATGGCAGCGACAGGGTCCCGTAGCTGACCCGCTTCAAGCGGCTGACAATCACGCCCTGCGACTCCCACAAACGTCGGACCTCGCGATTCCTGCCCTCTTTCAGACTCACCATGAACCACTGGTTACTCGAATCACTCGGGTTGACCTGGATGCTGTCGAACTTGGCTGGCCCATCTTCGAGCTCGACACCCGTTTGCAAGGCAGTGATCATGGTATCGTTGACGCGGCCGTTTACCCGCACGAGATAAGAGCGTTCAATTTCATACGATGGATGCATCAGGCGGTTGGCCAGCTCACCGTCAGTCGTCAGCAGCAAGAGCCCTGAAGTATTGATATCCAGTCGACCCACGGCAATCCAGCGGCCACTGACGGGGCGCGGGAGCTTGTCGAACACCGTCGGCCGGCCTTCGGGATCATTGCGTGAACAGATCAGCCCCTCTGGCTTGTTCAGTACAAGCACCTGCACAGAAGCTTCGTCAGCCTTGGCGACCCTGTTGATGACATGACCATCCAGCCTGATGACATCATCAGGCCCAACTCGATCGCCGAGACCAGCCACCTGCTGGTTAACCTTGACGCGTCCTTCGGAAATCAGGACTTCTGCCTGACGGCGCGAAGCGATACCGGCTGCCGCTAGCACTTTCTGCAGCTTTTCAGTGGCCGCTGTATGGGAAGAACTGGTAGAACTCAATGGACAACTCCGGGGTCTTGTTTCAATGCATCCGTCAGGCTGTCGACCAGGCCATCTGCGGATTCGCCTGTATCAGCAATCGTAGGTAACTGTTCCAGGCTTTGCAGGTTAAAGTAATCGAGGAACTGCCTGGTGGTTCCCAGCAAGGCCGGACGGCCTGGCACTTCCTTGTGACCGATAATCTTGATCCACTCCCTCTCCTGAAGCGTTTTCACGATGGACGAGTTGACCGCGACACCTCGAATATCCTCTATTTCTCCACGGGTCACTGGCTGCCTGTAGGCAATAATGGCAAGCGTTTCGAGCAAGGCGCGCGAATATCGCGGCGGCCGTTCATCGAACAGCGCAGACACCCGGTGACTGGCAGCCACACTAGTCTGGAAACGATAGCCACTGGCGAGCTTCTGCAATTCAACCCCGCGCCCATTGTAGCGCTCCATCAATGTGTCCAGTGCAGTCTGCATCTGCAAGGCATCGGCGTTGAGCTCACGGGAGTTCACCAGCGCAAGCAGTTCCGCTATCGACAAAGGTTTGTCGGCGGCAAACAGTAGCGCCTCTACAATGTATTCAAGCGTCATCTGAAACAGACTCACTGATGGCGCTGACGTACACCTGCCCAAAGGCTTCATTCTGGGTCAGTTTGATCATGTGACTTTTCACAAGCTCAAGAACAGCGACAAAGCTGACGATCACACCTGCACGCCCTTCGGCAGGGGTAAACAGTTCCGAAAAAGCCACAAACCTGTTCCCCCCTGACTCACGCCGGCTCTGAATCAG
Organism: Allohahella marinimesophila; assembly: GCF_039538005.1. NCBI lineage: Bacteria > Pseudomonadati > Pseudomonadota > Gammaproteobacteria > Oceanospirillales > Hahellaceae > Allohahella > Allohahella marinimesophila. The sequence continues at coordinate 49,214 of NZ_BAABBO010000024.1, read as the reverse complement.
ATCAAGAATGCTCGCCATGCGCGAGCGCGTAGAGAGCTTTTCAGGCTTGATCTGATGGTGTTCGAACAGACTGGAACGGTGCAACACGGTTCTGAGTGCTGCGAGCAGATCGTCCAGCTCTACCTCTGGCAGTGGCCGGTGCAGATTGAACACAGGCGTTTCGGCAGAAGCTGCCACAAAATCCCGGTCCATTCTCGGCAACTCATCCATTCGGTCGGCCGCGTTCTTGAATTGCTCGTAAATCTGTAGCCTCCGCAGGAGCTGAGCCCGTGGGTCATCCTCTTCCGCTTCAGCCTCCTGACGACGCGGCAACAGCGAGCGGCTCTTGATCTCGGCCAGCATGGCAGCCATGACCAGATAATCGGCCGCAAGTTCAAAACGCAGCCCCTGCATGGCTTCGATATACTGCATGTACTGCCTGGTGATATGCGTCAGGTTGATATTCAGGATATCAACATTCTGCTTGCGGATCAGATACAGCAGCAAATCCAGCGGGCCTTCAAACTGATCGAGAAAGATCTCGAGCGCATCTGGCGGTATATAGAGATCCTGGGGCGTGTCGAGATAGGGCTCTCCATCCACGATCCCCAGTGGCAGGGCTTGCTGGCCCGATGCAGTATCGCTCAGTCGTAGCCCAGGCCCATGACCTGCCTCACTTCTTCGAGCGTCTGTTTCGCGGCATCGCGCGCCTTGTCATTACCGTCGGCAATAATGCTGCGCACGAGACGCGGATCTTTTTCGAAGCGCTTGGCCCGTTCGCGCATGGGTTGCTGCTCGTCGATGACCGCTTCGGCAACAGGTTTCTTGCACTCGATGCAGCCGATGCCTGCCGTGGTGCAGCCTTCCCATACCCAGGCCTTGGTGGCGTCAGGCGAATACACCTGATGCAGTTGCCAGACCGGACACTTGTCAGGATCGCCGGGATCGCTGCGTCTCACACGTTGCGGATCAGTTTGCATGGTCTTGATCTTCAGTGCGACTTCTTCCGGATCTTCCCGGAGACTGATGAAATTGCCATAGGACTTCGACATCTTCCGGCCATCGAGGCCCGGCATCTTCGAGTCAGGCGTCAACAGAGCCTGTGGCTCCGGCAGAATCACCTTGCCCCCGCCTTCGAGATAGCCCAACAGCCGGTCGCGATCGCTCAATGAAATATTCTGTTGATCCCGCACCAATGCTCGAGCAGTTTCGAGGGCGATATCCTCGCCCTGTTCGGTGTATTTCTTTCGCAGGTTGACGTACAGCTTGGCAGTCTTCTTGCCCATTTTCTTGATAGCGGCTTCAGCCTGAGCTTCGAAATCAGGTTCCCGCCCATAGATATGATTGAAGCGGCGCGCGATTTCGCGAGTCAGCTCAATATGGGACACCTGATCGGCACCCACCGGCACCAGACCAGCCCGATAGATAAGAATGTCCGCACTCTGCAATAGCGGATACCCGAGAAAGCCGTAAGTCGCGAGATCCTTTTCCTTCAGCGCTTCCTGCTGATCCTTGTAGGTTGGCACACGTTCGAGCCAGCCCAGGGGCGCAATCATCGACAACAGAAGGTGCAATTCAGCGTGCTCTGGCACTTTCGACTGAATGAACATTGTAGCCGAGCCAGGGTCGACCCCTGCGGCCAGCCAGTCCAGGATCATTTCCCAAACAGCATCCTGAATGCCCCACGGGGACTCGTAGTGAGTCGTCAGCGCATGCCAGTCTGCCGCGAAGAAAAAGCACTCATACTCGTGCTGCAGTTTTACCCAGTTCTTGAGAACCCCATGATAATGGCCGAGGTGCAACTTGCCTGTGGAGCGCATGCCCGAAAGGATGCGATTTTGCGAATCTACCGAACTCACTTGTAAACCTGTCGAATCATGGAAAGACGATATCCTGCAACAATAAAAAAAGGCGTGCAAACATCCTGTGCTTACACGCCGTTTTTTTGTGTGCTTCGTTCAGTTCAGACCACCGTTAGCGGCAGTCTGAGCTGTCTCAGCTCCAGCCTGTGGCTTTTGCCAGCCCCTTGCCGATATCGGCAAGTGACTTGACCGTAGTAACACCGGCACTTTCGAGCGCAGCAAATTTCTCGTCCGCCGTGCCCTTGCCGCCAGCGATAATGGCACCGGCATGGCCCATGCGCTTACCAGCAGGTGCCGTGACACCAGCGATATAGGATACCACGGGCTTGGTGACATTGTGCTTGATGTACTCAGCAGCTTCTTCTTCAGCCGTGCCACCGATTTCACCAATCATGACAATGGCTTCAGTCTGCGGATCCTGCTCGAAAAGCTTGAGAATATCGATAAAGTTGCTACCCGGAATCGGGTCGCCACCAATACCGACACAGGTCGACTGGCCATAGCCAGCATCCGTGGTCTGCTTGACCGCTTCGTAGGTCAAGGTACCACTTCGTGAAACGATGCCCACCTTGCCTGGCTTGTGGATATGTCCTGGCATGATACCGATCTTGCACTCACCCGGTGTGATGACACCCGGGCAGTTTGGACCGATCAACCTGACACCGAGTTCGTCGCACTTCACTTTCGCATCGAGCATGTCCAGGGTCGGCACGCCTTCAGTGATACAGATAATCAGCTTGATGCCGGCATTGGCTGCTTCCAGGATAGAGTCCTTGCAGAAAGGCGCAGGAACGTAAATCACAGAGGCTTCAGCACCCGTCTGCTCTACAGCTTCGCGAACCGTATTGAATACAGGCAGGTCAAGATGGGTCTGTCCGCCCTTGCCCGGCGTGACACCACCGACCATTTTCGTGCCGTACTCGATCGCCTGCTTGGAGTGGAATGTACCCTGCGAGCCGGTAAAGCCCTGACAGATAACCTTGGTCTCTTTATTGATTAAAATGCTCACGCTTGACCTCCTGCAGCCTTGACCACGGAATCAGCAGCATCGGTCAGGCTTTTTGCAGCAATAATGTTAAGACCGCTATCGGCCAGTCGCTTCGTTCCGAGTTCGGCATTGTTCCCTTCGAGTCTGACAACGACCGGAATTTTTACACCGACCTCCTCGACCGCGCCGATAATGCCGTCAGCGATAAGATCGCAACGCACGATGCCGCCGAAAATGTTGACCAGAACAGCCTTGACCTTGTCATCGGACAGTATGATCTTGAATGCTTCTGTCACGCGCTCCTTGGTCGCGCCGCCGCCAACGTCCAGGAAGTTCGCTGGTTCACCGCCGTGGATCTTGACGATATCCATAGTGCCCATAGCCAGACCAGCACCGTTGACCATGCAACCAATGTTGCCGTCGAGCGCAACGTAGTTGAGCTCCCACTTGGCAGCATGTGCTTCGCGTGCATCCTCCTGACTTGGATCGTGCATGTCTCGCATCTTGCTCTGGCGGTACATCGCATTGCTGTCGACAGTGACCTTGGCATCGAGACAGTGCAGATTGCCTTCACTGGTGATGACCAGTGGATTCACTTCAAGCAGCGCCAGGTCGCATTCGTGGAAAAGCTTGGACAGACCCATGAATATCTTGGTGAACTGCTTGATCTGATCGCCTTCCAGGCCAAGCTGGAAAGCCAGGTCACGACCCTGGTAAGGCTGCGCACCGACCAGGGGATCGATGACTGCTTTCAGAATTTTCTCAGGTGTCTCTTCCGCAACTTTTTCAATTTCCACGCCGCCTTCGGTGGAGGCCATGAATACAACTCGTCGTGACCCACGGTCGACGACCGCACCCAGATAGAACTCCTGGGCGATATCAGTGCAGCTTTCCACGAGAATCTTGTTGACCGGCTGACCCTTCTCGTCGGTCTGATAAGTGACAAGGTTCTTGCCCAGCCACTTTTCAGCAAACTCGCGTATCTCTTCCTTGGACTTGACCAGCTTCACGCCACCGGCCTTGCCGCGTCCGCCGGCGTGAACCTGCGCCTTCACGACCCATTTCGAGCCACCAATTTCATCGGCAGCCGACATGGCTTCCTGCGCCGATTCACAAGCGAAACCCTTTGAAACGGGCAGACCATACTGGGCGAACAGCTGCTTACCCTGATACTCATGTAAATTCATAACTCTCTTCCTTCTCCGTGGCGACGATCAGGCCGCCTGGACGTTGTGGTCACGCGGTAGGGCGCTTCTTCTTCTGTGCAATATGTATTGCGTGCCCATCGACAGCGAGGGCAGCCTCGTGGACCGCCTCCGACAGGGTCGGGTGAGCAAATACAGTCAGCGCCAGATCTTCAGCACTCGATCCGAACTCCATGGCAATGACCGCCTGCGCGATCATTTCCGAAGCCTGCGGACCGATGATGTGAACACCGACAATCCTGTCTGTCTTTTCGTGAGCGATAATCTTGACCAGCCCCATCGTGGCATCTGCAGCCATCGCACGACCGTTGGCCGCGAAGGGGAAGGTTCCGACCTTGTAAGGTTCGCCGGAAGCCTTCAACTGCTCTTCAGTCTTGCCAACCCAGGCAATTTCGGGATGGGTATAGATGACCCATGGAATGGTGTCATAGTTCACCTGAGCTTTCTGACCAGCGATACGCTCTGCGACCATGATGCCCTCTTCCGAGGCCTTGTGCGCCAGCATTGGGCCGCGGACGCAATCACCGATAGCATAAACGCCCGGAACATTGGTCATGCAGTTGTCGTCGGCATAGATGAAGCCGCGCTCGTCCAGGTTTACGTTGGAATCTGCTGACAGGAGGTTCTCGGTGACGGGGCCTCTACCCACGGCAACGATCAGCTTGTCGACCTTGATTTCCTGCTCACCCTTGCTATCGGTATAGGTCACTTTGACCTTGCCGCGGCTGACTTCAGTGGCCGTAACCCGTGCACGGAGTCGAATGTCGAGGCCCTGTTTGGTAAATTGCTTCAGGGCGTCTTTCGCGAGCTGCTGGTCGACACCAGCCAGGAAGGTATCAAGCGCCTCAAGTACGACGACTTCGGACCCAAGCCGCGACCAGACGCTACCAAGCTCGAGTCCTATGACACCCGCACCAATGACGCCGAGCTTCTTTGGTACTTCATCGAAGCTCAGAGCACCTTCAGAATCGACGATATGTTCACCGATCGGTGCTGGTGGAATCTCAATGGGCTTCGAACCTGTTGCGAGAACAACGTTTCCGGCTTCGTAAACTGTACTGTTGCCCTTGGCATCAGTCACTTCGACCTGCTTGTTGGACAGGAGCTTGCCGAAACCCTGGATGGAAGTCACACCATTGGATTTGAAGAGACCAGCGATGCCGGTCGTCAGATTCTTCACAATGCCGTTCTTTCGCTCCATCATCTTGCCAAGATCAACAGAGACCTCGCCAACATTGATGCCGTGGACGTCGAAACGGTGTTTGGCATCTTCCAGCTTGTGTGATGACTCCAGAAGCGCCTTCGAAGGAATGCAGCCGATGTTGAGACAGGTACCACCGAGAACGGCCTTCCCTGCATCGTTCGTCCATTTCTCCACACAGGCGGTCTTCAAACCGAGCTGAGCCGCCTTGATAGCGGCGACATAGCCGCCAGGCCCTGACCCTATTACGATTACGTCAAATTTCTCTGCCATCTGTATATGTCCCGAATGCTTTATTGAGTTGGCTGCGAACTTGAGGCCGGCGTGTTCTAGATGTCCAGCAGAATCCGCGCTGGATCCTCAAGCAATTCCTTGATGGTGACGAGGAACTGCACGGCCTCTTTGCCATCGATCATGCGGTGATCGTACGATAGTGCCAAATACATCATTGGCAACACGACTACCGCGCCATCGACAGCCATTGGTCGTTCCTGAATCTTGTGCATACCAAGAATCGCTGTCTGCGGCGGATTCAGGATAGGCGTGGACATGAGGGACCCGAACACACCACCGTTGGAGATGGTAAAGGTACCGCCAGTCATATCTTCTATTGCGAGCTTGCCGTCTTTTGCTTTCTTGCCGAATTCACCAATCGAGCGCTCGATATCGGCAAGGCCCATATGCTCCGCGTTGCGAAGCACCGGCACGACAAGACCTCGGTCGCTCGACACAGCCACACCTATGTCCTGATAACCGTGATATACGATATCACTGCCATCGATGGAGGCATTGGCTGCGGGGAAACGCTTCAGCGCTTCAGTGGCTGCCTTGACGAAGAATGACATAAAGCCAAGCTTGGTGCCGTTGTGACGCTTCTCGAATTGCGCCTTGTATTGTGAACGCAGGTCCATGACGGGTTTCATGTTCACTTCATTGAAGGTCGTGAGCATGGCTGCATTGTGCTGTGCTTCGAGCAGCCTTCGCGCGATACTGGCCCGCAAGCGGGTCATGGGCACACGTTTTTCGGTCCGGTCGCCTGCAGGCATATCGTCTGCAGCAGCTTTCGGCTGACTTGCAGCAGCGGTGGCCTGGCGTGCACCAGTATCCGACTTCTTCTTTTCAAGATGACTGACCACATCTTCCTTGGTCAAACGTCCACCCTTGCCGCTGGCTTCGACATCGGAAGCGCTCAATCCATTTTCATCAAGCATCTTCCTGGCAGCTGGACTCGCAATGACTTCACCATCCGAGTCGGACTTCCCAATGCCGCCGCTCTGATGACGGGCCTGGCTCTCAGCTTTTTCAGCCTTCGGGGCATCAGCCGCTTTATCTTCTGATTTGACTGATGCGCCATCGCCGGAACCCGCAGTGCCACTAGCGCCCTCGTTAAATATCGCGAGAACTTCTGCGCTTTCGACAACGGCTCCTTCATCTCTGATGATCTTTTCGATCACGCCGTCTGCTGGTGCAACCACCTCAAGCACGACCTTGTCAGTCTCGATGTCGACAATCAGTTCATCCCTGGAGACCTGCTCTCCAGCTTTCTTGTGCCAGGTCGCCACGACGCCGTCTGCGACGGACTCTGGAAAGGTCGGAGCTTTTATTTCGATGGCCATGCGTAATCCTTAGTCGTCTCTACTTGGTTGCAAACAGCACTTTTACAGGCAATCAGCCGTCAAAAGCGGTGTTCACCAGTCTCTGCTGTTCTTCGGCATGCACCTGAGCATATCCCGCTGCAGGCGAAGCAGATGCCTCGCGTCCCGCGTACGTCAGGTAGATCTTGTCGTGAGTCTGTGCGATCACTGATCTCATATGATGCTGGCTGCTGTACCAGGCGCCCTGGTTCATCGGCTCCTCCTGACACCAGACGATCGACTTGAGGTTCTTGTACTGCATGAACACTTCTGTCAGATCGTCTTCCGGGAAGGGGTACAACTGCTCGATCCGGACCAGCACAACATCTGTGCGCTCGTCAGCACGACGCTTCTCCAGAAGGTCGTAGTAGACCTTGCCACTGCACATGATGAGCCGTGAAGCCTTTTTCGGTTCGATACTATTATCGGCTTCCCCGATCACGGTCTGGAACTGACCTTCTGAGAGCTCCTCGAGCGTCGAAATGGCCTCGCGGTGACGGAGCAGCGACTTCGGACTCATACAGATCAATGGCTTCCGCAGCGGTCGTTTTACCTGTCTGCGCAGCATATGAAAGACCTGTGCCGGCGTCGATGGTACGCAGACCTGAATATTATGCTGCGCAGCCAACTGCAGGAAGCGCTCGAGACGTGCAGAGCTATGCTCAGGGCCCTGACCCTCATAGCCGTGTGGCAACAACATGGTGAGTCCGCACAGACGCCCCCACTTGTGCTCACCGCTGGTAATGAACTGGTCGATGACGACCTGCGCACCATTGGCGAAATCACCAAACTGGGCTTCCCAGATAACCAATGGGTTCGGATTGGTGGTGGAGTAGCCGTATTCGAACGCGAGCACGGCCTCCTCCGACAGATAGCTGTCATAGATCTCGAACAGGGGCTGATCTACAGATATATTCTGCAGCGGCACGTAGCTCGATCCATCCTGCTGATTATGCAGAACGGCATGGCGGTGGGAGAAGGTACCGCGACCGACGTCCTGGCCGGTCAACCGGATAGCATGTCCCTCATGCAGCAAGGTTGCGTAAGCCATGACCTCCGCATAACCCCAGTTCATCGGCGATGCGCCCTGGGTCATCTTCTGACGATCTTCAAGAATCTTCGATACCTGCCGTTGGGCAGTAAAGCCTTCAGGAAGCTGATCGATTCTCTTGCCAAGACGCTGAAGCGCCTTCATCGCAATATTGGTTTTCGCCTTCGCCGTCCACTTGTGGCCAAGAAAGGGTGTCCAGTCCACGAACAGCGACTTGTTCGGTTCCAGCACCAGACTGCTGACAACGTGACTCCCGGCATCGAGGCGATCGCGATAATCACTCTCCATGGATTTGGCTTCGTCTTCAGCGATAACACCGTCTTCCAGAAGCTTTTGGGCATACAGCGTTCGGGTCGTTTCGAGTGAGCGAATCTTCTGGTACATGATCGGCTGGGTAGCCGCCGGCTCATCGGCTTCGTTATGGCCACGACGGCGGTAGCACACCAGATCGATGACCACGTCTTTCTTGAAGGTATTCCGATAGTCGACCGCGACCTGCGTGACGAATAGCACCGCCTCGGGATCATCGCCATTGACGTGAAAGATAGGCGCCTGAACCATCTTCGCGATATCAGTACAGTATTCCGTACTCCGCGCGTCTTCACGTTTGGACGTCGTGAAACCAACCTGGTTGTTGATGACGATATGGACCGTTCCGCCGACGCCATACCCGCGGGTCTGACTCATCTGGAAGGTTTCCATGACTACGCCCTGACCGGCGAATGCCGCGTCGCCATGCATGATGACTGGCATCACGGAATCACCTTTCCTGTCGTCGCGGCGAGTCTGACGCGCTCGCACCGAACCGACTACCACGGGTGACACGATCTCGAGATGCGAAGGGTTAAACGCCAGCGCCAGGTGAACTTCGCCGCCCGGCGTCATAACGTTGGACGAAAAACCCTGGTGATACTTAACATCACCGCTACCATCATCCGTCGCAACGGAATGCTTGCCTTCAAACTCGTCGAACAGTGACTTCGGGTTCTTGCCAAGGGTGTTGACGAGCACGTTCAGACGACCACGATGGGCCATGCCGATAACGATTTCCTTGACGTTATATGAACCTGCCCGCTGAATGATTTCGTCAACGAGTGGTATGAGCGCTTCACCACCTTCGAGCCCGAATCGCTTGGTCCCCGGGTAGCGCGAACTCAGATATTTTTCCAGACCTTCGGCTGCAGTGAGTCGCTCCAGGAGATGGACCTGCTTTTCCTTGCCGAATACCGGATGCGAACGCACGCTTTCGAGGCGTTGCTGAATCCAGCGGCGCTCTTCCGTGTTGCTGACATGCATGTATTCAGTGCCAACAGTGTCGCAGTACGTGAACTCCAGCCCCCTGATGAGCTCGCCGAGCGTCATAGTTTCGACACCGAAACGAAGCGTGCCAGCCTGAAAAACCGTGTCTTTATCTGCCTCGGTCAGGCCGTGGTAGGCGAGATCGAGATCGACTACGTGAGGTCTTGGCTGAAGTGCGAGGGGGTCGAGGCTGGCCTTCTGATGACCGAGAAGTCGATAGGCCGTGATGAGGTTGATGACCCGAACCTGCTTGCGCTCGTGCTCGGTAGTAGTCTGATAATCAGCACCACCTGTCCCGCCCACACTGGGCCTGCGCTTGGCGAGAGCCCTGAACTGATCTCGAATGACGGCGTGAGACACGTCCGCGTTCTGACTATCCGGGTTCTGGGCTGGCAACTTGTCAAAGAAGTCGCGCCATTTTTCAGGAACGCTATTCGGATTGGTCAGGTAGGATTCAAACAAATCTTCGACATAGGCCAGATTACCGCCTGCGAGGTGGGCGCTCTGCCAAAGCTCTTCCATTCTGCTTTCTTGCATATATCCGCCATTATTTATAGTGAGCGTAGCCCTTGGTGTAGGCCTTCCACTCGAACAACCTCGTCGGGTAGATGAGGTTAAACAGCACGTCAGACCTCTCGACCAACGTGCTCAGAATAGTCTATACAGCGCAGCGGGCAAGCGCTTGCAAATGCACTGTCTGCAGCCGCAATCCCCGGTAGGAGAACATCAGCGACTGTTTTTGCAATGCGCCAATGGCTCAGGTTGCCCGGGAGATCAACATATTTCGAATATGGCCAATTGCGCGAGTCGGATTCAAACCCTTTGGACAAACGCTTACACAATTCATGATGCCACGGCAGCGGAAGACGCTGAAGGGGTCGTCCAGCTTCGAAAGACGGTCCTCAGTCGCAGTATCCCGGCTGTCGTTAAGAAACCTGTAGGCCTGGAGAAGACCAGCTGGACCGATGAATTTTTCAGGGTTCCACCAGAACGAAGGACACGAAGTGGAGCAACAGGCACAGAGGATGCACTCGTAAAGCCCGTCGAGTTTAGCCCTGTCTTCAGGAGTCTGCAGACGCTCTATGGTTGGAGGCGGTGTATTGTTCTGCAGGAACGGCTGCACTTTCTCGTACTGCTTGTAGAAGATCGACATGTCGATGACAAGATCACGGATAACAGGCAGACCAGGCAATGGACGAAGCCTGACCTGATTGTTTTCTATGATATCGGAGATCGGTGTGACGCAGGCCAGACCGTTCTTGCCATTCATGTTCATGCCGTCTGAACCACATACCCCCTCGCGGCAAGACCGACGGTACGTTAATGAAGGATCTTTTTCCTTCAGCAGATTGAGTACGTCAAGCACCATGAGATCCTTGCCTTCGGGCAATTCGATCTCAATGTCCTGCATGTATGGTTCACGATCTATTTCAGGGTTATAGCGATAGACACTAACTAACATAATTCACCTCACAACTCGTGAAACGATACTCGCCAAATGTTCACTTGGTGGAGCGGTCAGCGACGGCTCCACCAGACAACGTTCTGTTATTTGCAGGCCTTTTGCGCCTGGCGGGAACGAGTCCTAGTAACTTCGAACCGAAGGCGGGAATGCCTCCATGGTCTTGGGGCTGAAATTGACATCCCGCTTTCGCACTGAGCGGTCTTCAGCAAAATACAGCGAATGCTTGAGCCAGTTCTCGTCGTCGCGCTCGGTGAAATCGTTACGCGCATGCGCACCACGACTTTCTTTCCGGGCTTCGGCAGGAATTGCTGTTGCCAGCGCCACTTCGTATAGATTCTCCAGCTCGAGAGCTTCGATTCGAGCAGTATTGAAAGCGTTCGACTTATCCTGCAAATGCAGGTTGTGGACACGCTCACCTATCTCGTCGAGCTTCTTCAAACCAATCTGCATCTTATCGCCGTCACGGAATACGCCGAAGTAGAGCTGCATGCAGTTCTGCAGATCCTTCTTCACCTGTGCAACAGACTCGCCACCAGTGCTTGCGTTCAAACGGTTGTATCGCGAGAAGGCCTCATCAATATCTGTTTGAGATGGATCATCTGCGCTGTAACCGCCGCGAAGCAGTTCCTCGATGTGCAGACCTGCTGCGCGACCGAACACGACAAGGTCGAGCAGGCTGTTACCGCCCAGGCGGTTCGCACCATGGACCGAAACGCAGGCCGCTTCACCGACAGCGAAGAGCCCGTCAATGGATTGATCCTTGCCATTTGCATCCTGAGTCAGTGCTTGGCCGCCAATGTTGGTCGGCACACCGCCCATCATATAGTGACAGGTCGGCACGACCGGAATCGGATCCTTCGCTGGATCGACGTGAGCAAAGGTCTTGGCCAGCTCAACGATGCCGGGAAGGCGGAGGTTGAGCGTTTCGGCACCGAGGTGATCAAGCTTGAGCATGACGTGATCCTTGTCTGGACCACAGCCCCGTCCTTCCAGAATTTCAAGGATCATCGAGCGGGCGACAACATCACGACCCGCAAGATCTTTCGCGTTCGGCGCATAGCGCTCCATGAAACGCTCACCTTCACTATTTATCAGGTAGCCACCTTCGCCGCGGCAGCCTTCTGTAACGAGCGTACCCGCACCATGGATACCAGTCGGGTGGAACTGCCACATTTCCATGTCCTGACCAGGCACGCCGGCTCTCAGTGCCATGGCTGTACCATCACCACTATTGATAAGGGCATTGGTAGTAGAAGCGTAGATTCGTCCTGCGCCACCAGTGGCCAGAACGGTCGCCTTGGCACGAATGAACACGGTTTCACCGGTTTCGATGCAGATGGCAGTTACGCCAGTGATCTTGCCAGCTGCGTTTTTGACCAGATCAATGGCATACCATTCATTCAGGAACGAGGTGCCGCCTTTCAGGTTACCCTGATACAGGGTATGCAGCAGTGCGTGGCCGGTACGGTCAGCAGCAGCACAGGTTCGTGCGGCCTGACCGCCTTTACCGAAGTCTTTTGACTGGCCGCCGAATGGCCGCTGATAGATTCGTCCTTGCTCGGTTCGTGAGAAAGGCAGGCCCATGTGCTCAAGCTCAAAAACAGCTTGCGGACCTACAGAGCACATATACTCGATAGCATCCTGGTCGCCGATATAGTCGGAGCCCTTGACGGTATCGTACATGTGCCAGCGCCAGTCATCATTCGGATCGGCACTCGCGATGGCGCAGGTGATGCCACCCTGGGCGGATACGGTGTGTGACCGTGTTGGAAAGACTTTTGTGATGCAGGCCGTGTTCAGACCTGACTGCGTCAACTGTAGCGCGGCACGCATACCAGAACCGCCGCCCCCTACTACGATTGCATCGTATTTAAGCGTTCTTACTGCTGCCATCTTCAAAGTCCCCAGAGAATTTGTACGCCCCAAACCACATACACGAAGAGGATAACGCCTCCAACTGCCTGTGCTATGAACTTGACGAACCCGTTATGCAGGTAGTCGGTCGCCACAGTCCACATGCCTATCCAGGCATGTGCGCCAAGCGCCAGCAAAGCCAGCAGTGAAAATATGCGCATCCACGTCGCTTCGAACAGTGACTTCCACTCGACGTAACTGATATCGCCACTGAAGACAAAGTAGCCGAAGAGAAAAATAGTATAGACGCCGAGGATGACGGCTGTGGCACGCTGGATCAACCAGTCGTATGGGCCGCTTCGACCAAAGTTGGTGATAGTAGTTACCATACGAGAACTCCGGCGAGAACGATAAGAATGATGGATATGACAATGGAGACCTTGGCGGCAATCGTTGCCCCTTCCATCGTTTCCATGTAGCCCATGTCCTGAATCAGGTGCTTGATACCCGATACCAGGTGATAAAGAAGGGCAGATAGAATGCCCCACACAATGAACTTGACGAAGAAGCCATCCATCCAGCCCTCGACCCGGGCGAATGATTCGCTGCTCTCGAGAGACGAGTCCAGAAGGTACAGCAGAACGCCCAGCATGACGAAAATGATCACACCGCTGACTCTGAAGAGAATCGATGTAATGGCCGGGAGCGGGAAGTGGAACTTCGTGAGATCGAGGTTGACCGGTCTGTTTCTATTCACAGTGTGTAGCACCTTTGAATACTTTGCCCTGTGGGGGCCGTGTGAAGCGAGGAAGCGTGTGACTCCGAAACACTGCCGAAACGCAGCGGGTTGGTTTCGGGCGCATAGTATATGAGGGCATGCATCACATTACAATTGAGATACGGTCCGATTCGGCATAAGGATTCAATCTCCGGGCTTATGCCTCTTCAGGGTGCCGACAACGAGGCCGCGCACCAAAATCGAGCGACGTCATACAAATGCAAGAAAGGGCTTATCAATTGCTGATCAAGTCATTAGTATAAGCGCCTATCCAGAGCCTCGGTCGTTTTCAGCCTGTCACAAAGCCTGCCACCGACCGAGTGAAGCCGGATGCATCCGCATCTAATCTACTACGTCGGGCAGTTGGACTGGCCGGCGATGTACAGTAACGGGAGTCGTCCATGACGGATAAGCACGCCAAACTCACAGTTGATGGCAAAGATATTGAATTACCAATGTATTCGGGCACAACCGGCCCTGATGTCGTCGACGTACGATCTTTGGTCCAGCAGGGGCTCTTCACTTACGATCCCGGCTTTGTGTCTACCGCCGCCTGCGAATCGAAGATCACTTTCATCGACGGCACTAACGGTGTTCTGCTGCATCGCGGTTACCCTATAGAGCAACTAGCGCAACATTCAGATTATCTTGAAACCTGCTACCTGCTCATTCATGGCGAACTGCCTTCCAATGAGGAGCTCGGTCATTTCAAATCCATGGTCAAGAACCATACGATGGTTCACGAGCAACTGAATCATTTCTTCAATGGTTTTCGTCGGGATGCTCACCCGATGGCCATCATGTGTGGTGTCGTCGGTGCACTCTCGGCCTTCTATCACGACACCATGGACTCCACTGACGAGAAGCATCGCGAGATTGCCGCCTTCCGCCTGATTGCCAAAATGCCGACGCTGGCAGCCATGTGTTACAAGTACTCGATCGGCCAGCCCTTCATGTATCCGCGCAATGACCTCGATTACGCTGCAAACTTCCTCTACATGATGTTCGGTACCCCTTGCGAAGAGTTCGTAGTCAACCCCATCCTGGCGAAGGCGATGGACAAGATTTTCCTCTTGCACGCAGACCATGAGCAAAATGCTTCTACGTCCACAGTAAGGCTCGCAGGCTCTTCTGGCGCCAACGTCTTTGCCTGCATTGCCTCAGGCATTGCAGCACTTTGGGGGCCAGCTCACGGCGGTGCCAACGAGGCCGTGCTGAGCATGCTGATGGAAATCGAAGATGAATCACGCATTCCAGAATTCATCGAGCGTGCCAAGGACAAGGATGACTCCTTCCGTCTCATGGGCTTCGGCCATCGCGTCTACAAGAACTTCGATCCACGCGCCAAGGTCATGAAGGAATCCTGTGACCAGGTACTTCAGGAGCTCGGCCTTGAAGACGATCCGCTCTTCAAGATCGCCCGTCGCCTCGAGCAGATTGCCCTGGAAGATCCATACTTCGTAGAGCGCAAGCTGTACCCGAACGTCGACTTCTATTCAGGTATCATTCTCCGTGCGATCGGCATTCCAGTATCCATGTTCACGGTTATCTTTGCCATGGCACGCACCGTCGGCTGGTATTCTCACTGGAACGAGATGGTGAGCACCGACTATAGAATCGGCCGACCACGACAGCTGTACACCGGGCACACCAAGCGTGACTACCCTGGCTGATAGCTGATGGCTGACACCGATCTGCAGAACGAGGATCGCAGGCAGGTCTGCTTCATAGGATTAGGCGTGATGGGCGCACCTATGGCAGGTCACCTGGCGACAGCCGGCCTGCAGGTCGCCGTCTACAATCGCAGCCGGGGCAAAGCGGAAGCCTGGCTGAGGGCGCATCCGGGGCACAGTATTGTCGAGCTCCGGGATGCTCGCAAGATGAGCACCATCATTTCCTGTGTCGGCAACGACCAGGACCTTTCAGATATTTATCTGGGCGACGAGGGTCTGCTGGCGCATCTTCCGGCCGGTGCGCTCGTTATCGATCATACGACTGCCTCTGCCGATATCGCCCGCCAACTGAATTCAGCTGCCGAAGCACGCGGCATCGGGTTCATTGATGCTCCCGTCTCCGGTGGCCAGCAGGGCGCCATCAATGGTGCGCTCACCGTCATGTGCGGTGGCCAGGAACCTCATTTCAGACAAGCCCAGGCGATTATCGAACATTACGCGAAGATGGCACGTCTTCTGGGCCCGGCAGGCTCCGGCCAGCTGACCAAGATGGCCAATCAGATTGCGATAGCGGGCCTGATAGAAAGCCTGGCAGAGTCCATTCACTTCGCGACGGTCGCGGGACTGGATGAACATGCTGTGATTGAGGTGATATCCAAAGGGGCAGCCCAGTCCTGGCAGATGGAAAACCGACATGACAGTATGATCCGCGGCGACTACGAGCACGGCTTCGCGGTTGATCTGATGCGGAAGGATCTGGCAATTTGCCTCGATGAAGCGCGTCGTAATGGCGCACACTTGCCGGTAGCAGCACTGGTGGATCAGTTTTATGGTGAGGTTCAGCAGCTAGGCGGTGGCCGCTGGGATACTTCAAGTCTACTGAGCAGATTTTCAAGCCGGAAAGACTGAGGCGATCAGGCGCTGACCCAGACTGGTCAGCGCCGACCCTGGCCTGTCTTCAGCTTTTGACTGTCCACTTGCTACCTGAGTAGTACGCTGCCCAGCCACTGGGTTTACCGTCATCCTTTTCTGACATTACATACTGCTCCTTGGTCTTGCGACTGAAGCGGATGACAGCCGGGCGGCCTTCTGGATCCTTGGTTGGCGCCTTCATGAGATAGGCGTATTTCGGATCTATTTCGTTCTTGTGCGGCAACAGCTCGGTCACCAGTGGCGCACGGGTTTCCCTGTTCTTCGGAAACTGACTGGCGGCCAGAAAGAGCCCTGAGGCGCCATCGCGCAGCACGTAGTGATCATCCACCTTGGTGCACTTCAGCTCAGGCATCTGTACAGGATCCATCTTCGGCGGCGCAGGGTCACCATTGCGCAGCAGCTTGCGGGTATTTTTACAGTCTTCGGCGGTACAGCCGAAATACTTGCCGAAGCGACCATTCTTCAACTGCATTTCTGCGCCACATTTGTCGCACTCGAGACGCGGACCTTCGTAACCCTTGATCTTGTAATGGCCTTCTTCGACTTCGTGCCCTGGACAATCCGGATTGTTGCCACAGACATGCAGCTTGCGGTGCTCATCAATCAGGTAGTTATCCATGGCAGTCGAACAGACCGGGCAACGCCGCTTCTCACGCTGCGCCTGGGCCTCGGCTTCATCATCATCAGCCGCGATGGCTTCGTCACCCGGCGTAAGGTTCAGGGTCGTCTTGCAGCGCTCCTTGGGGGGCAGACTGTAGCCTGAACAGCCAAGAAACACCCCAGTACTCGCCGTCCGGATCTGCATGGGTCTTGCGCACGTCGGGCAGGCAATACTGGTAGGTACAGCTTCATTCGCACGCATACCGGATTCTGTAGACTCCGCATGCTCAAGATTCTGGCTGAACTGCGAATAGAATTCGTCGAGCACCGTTTTCCAGCTCAGTTTGCCGGTAGCAATAGCATCAAGGCGCTCTTCCATACTCGCCGTAAAGCCATAGCTCATCAAATCCTTGAAGGACTCCGTTAGCCGGTCGGTGACGATATCGCCCATCTTCTCCGCGAAAAAGCGTTTGTTCTCGAGTCGAACGTAGCCGCGGTCCTGTATCGTGGAAATGATGGAGGCGTAGGTCGATGGTCGCCCTATCCCCTGCTTCTCGAGCTCCTTGACCAGGGTTGCTTCGGTGAAACGCGCTGTCGGTTTGGTAAAATGCTGCGTAGGCTTCAGTGCCTCGAGGTCGAGCACATCGCCCTGCTTGAACGGCGGCAGCTGAGCGTCTTCGTCTTTCTTGACAACCAGCGGCAGCACCTTGAGGAAACCCGGGAATTCCATGACCCGACCACGGGTTCGCAGCTCGAACTGACCGGCCTCGACCACAAGTGTGGTGCTCTGGAATCGGGCATTTTCCATCTGACAAGCTACAAACTGCTTCCAGATGAGGGTGTAAAGGCGCTCAGCGTCGCGCTCAAGGCTTTGCAGCTGCTCCCCGCTCACGTTTACGTCTGTCGGCCGAATCGCCTCGTGAGCCTCCTGAGCGCCTTCCTTGCTGCTGTAGACTCTGGGCTTCTCTGGACAATAGGCCTTGCCATACTGATCGACGATGTAATCCCGCACTGTCGACACGGCATCAGCAGACAGATTGGTCGAATCGGTACGCATGTAGGTGATATAACCCGCTTCGTAGAGCTTCTGGGCCAGACGCATGGTCTTGCTCACGCTGAAGCCGAGCCGGTTACTGGCGCCCTGCTGCAGCGTCGAGGTAATAAAAGGTGCGGATGGCTTCGACTGTGTCGGCTTGTCTTCACGCTTGGCGATCTTGTAGCCGGCTTTTTCGAGCTGAGCCTGGAACGCTTCGGACTCCGCGCGGTTTTGCGGCCGATAGGCTTTGCCATCTACTCGAGTGACTTCAAACTGAGCCTGGGCCCGCGTGCGCTTGCCTTCGCCTGCAAGCGTGTCGGTGACTTCGCCAGCGAGGTCGGCGTGCATCTGCCAGTATTCTTCAGGCACGAAGGCACGAATTTCCCGCTCACGCTCAACGATCAGTTTGACGGCGACAGACTGCACCCTACCAGCTGAAAGACCACGTGCGATTTTCGACCATAGCAGCGGCGATACCATGAAGCCGACTACCCGATCCAGAAAACGCCTGGCCTGCTGCGCATTGACCCGATCAATGTTGAGCGTGCCAGGCTCCTTGAAAGCATCCGAGATCGCGTTCTTGGTAATCTCGTTGAAGACGACGCGCCGGAATCGCTCATCATCGCCACCGATCAGCTCCCTCAGGTGCCACGCTATGGCCTCCCCTTCGCGATCGAGATCCGTTGCGAGATAGATATGGTCTGCCGTCTTGGCTAGCCGCCTGAGCTCTTCAACCACTTTTTCCTTGCCGGGGAGGACCTCATACTCAGCTTCCCAGTCATGTTCCGGGTCGACACCCATCCTGGTAAAGAGCTGCCGCTTGGCCTTGGCCTTCTTCTCCGAATCCGACAGGGATTTGGTGGCCACAGGCTTTTTCTTACCTGCCGCCTTCCTGTCAGTCTTGCTCGCGCCCGTCGGCAAATCCCGGACGTGGCCGACGCTGGACTTGACGATAAAGTCTGGCCCAAGGTACTTGTTTATGGTTTTGGCTTTTGCAGGCGACTCTACGATGACGAGTGATTTGGCCATTCAGAAACTGGTCTCTTAATTCGATTTGGCGTCATATATAAGGTGTTGGCCTACAATAATCAAGCATACCCGCGGAATCGAGGCTAAGCTTCAGTTACCTCAATTGCTTGTTTTTCGTGCCTCTTTCTTATGACTACACTCGTTGTTGTACTCCTCGGCATCATGTTCGTTTCTGTAGTTGTGAGCGCTGTTCTGTATGCAAGACAACAGGCTGCGCAGCACAGAGCGGCAAAAATCAAGGCCCTGCTGCAGCGACGTCAGGACTATGAAAATGCCGTTGCGCTTATTCTGCAGGTCGATGATCGGGCTGATATTGCCGTGGCCATGACTATCGCCCTGATCGAGATTCAGAAAGAGCTGATATCACTGGGTCTTCCAGGGGCACTGCAGCAACTGGAAGACCTGAAAGGCCAGCTCCACGCTCTGGAGGAAGGCAGACTCAGACCATCCGGCGAGCGGGTGATGCACAGCGATGGCCAGATGAGAGCAGCCCTGGAGGGTCTGCGAACGCTTGGGAACAAGCTTCTGAGACTCAAGCTCAGAGCGCGCCTGTCGGCCGAAGCATATCAACAACAGCTCGAGCACCTGGAGCAGCTCAAGCTGACGGTTCAGATTCGCTCGCATGAATATCACGCTGACCAACTGCTGCAGGCCGACAAGCGACGCGAGGCTATCGGCCAATTGAAAAAAGCACGGGACGTTTACAAACGCAGCTCACTTGGCACTACCGAGAAAAATGAAGCCGTTCGACGGCTCACTGACCAGATAAAAGCTGCCGAGAGCACGCAGAGTTCGACTACGAGCAACACTAAGCCAGAGGCCGACGACGACGAACTCGATATTGAATGAGCATGCCATCGGCAGGATACCAGGCATGAAAAAGCCGGCGCAAATGGCCGGCTTCACTCACTTCATAGACCAATGGGCGGCTTTAGACCGCCCAGCTTGACCTAAAGACGTTCCCAGACAGTAGAGATACCCTGTCCCAGACCGATACACATCGTGGACACACCAAAGGTACCGCCCTTCGCTTCCATAATGTTCAGCAGCGTGGTGGAGATACGTGCACCAGAGCAACCCAGCGGGTGGCCCAGCGCGATCGCGCCGCCGTTCAGGTTTACTTTGTCGTTCATCACGTCCATCAGCTTCAGATCCTTGATGACTGGCAGTGACTGCGCCGCGAAGGCTTCGTTCAGTTCCCAGAAATCAATGTCGGAAATCTCAAGACCAGCACGCTTCAGCGCCTTCTTGGTAGCCGGAACCGGGCCGTAGCCCATGATCGCAGCATCAACACCGGCAGTGGCCATTGCACGGATCTTCGCCATTGGCTTCAGACCCAGCGCCTGTGCGCGCTCGGCAGACATCAGCAGCATGGCGGCAGCGCCGTCAGTGAGCTGTGATGAAGTACCTGCAGTCACGGTACCAGACTTCGGATCGAAGGCTGGACGCAGCTGACCAAGGCTCTCGAGCGTGGTTTCCGGACGGATAGTCTCGTCTTCGGTGCACAGCATCGGAACGCCGTCGTCGTCATGACCTTCCATGACAACGATTTCGTTCTTGAAGCGGCCTTCGACAGTCGCTTCGTGAGCACGCTGATGTGAACGAACAGCGAACTCATCCTGCTGCTGGCGGTTGATGCCGTGCATCTTGGCGAGCATTTCAGCAGTGAGACCCATCATGTTCGACGCCTTGGCGCTGTACTTGCTGGCAGCCGGGTTATGATCGAAACCCTCTGTCATGGGTACGTGGCCCATGTGCTCGACACCACCAACCACGAAGACTTCGCCGTTGTTGGTCATGATAGCCTGTGCTGCAGTGTGGATCGCAGTCATGGCTGAGCCACACAGTCTGTTCACGGTCTGCGCTGAACTAGTGTGTGGGATCACGCTCATCAGCGAGATCTGGCGAGCAACGTTAAAACCCTGCTCCTTGGTCTGGTTGACGCAGCCCCAGATCAGGTCCTCGACCTCAGCTGGATTGACGTCATTGCGCTCGAACAGCGCGTTGATCAGGCGAGCAGAAATATCTTCCGCTCGGGTATGCTTGAATATGCCGTTCTTGGCACGTCCCATTGGCGACCGCACGCAATCGACAACGACGACATCTCTTGGATTCAGACTCATATCTTATCTCCGTCCTAATCTGTATTGCGGCAATCAGCCGTAGAATTTCTTGCCTGACTTAGCCATTTCACGCAGGCCATCAGTAGGATGATAAAGCTTGCCGAGTGATTCGTACTTGTCAGCGATCCTGCAGAACTCTTCAACACCAATGGTGTCGATGTAGAACAGCGCGCCGCCACGGAACGGAGGGAAACCGATACCGTACACCAGGCCCATATCCGCCTCGGCAGCAGTCTCAACGATTCCATCTTCAAGACAGCGAACGGTTTCGATGCACAGTGGCACCATCATGCGCTCGATGATCTCTTCGTCGGTGAACTCGCCCTTCTTGTGCACGACATCGCCGAGCATCTGCTCAACTTTCTCGTCAACAGCCTTCTGCTTCTTGCCCTTCTTGTCGAGCGAGTACTTGTAGAAGCCCTTGTCGTTCTTCTGACCGAGACGGTCGTTTTCGAACATCAGCTCTACAGCAGTCTTTTCGCTGTACTGCATACGATCAGGGAAGCCTTCAGCCATGACATCACCAGCGTGCTTGGCAGTGTCCATGCCGACTACGTCGAGCAGGTAGGCAGGGCCCATTGGCCAACCGAAACGCTCCATGACCTTGTCGCACTGCTTGTAGTCAGCGCCGTCACGAACCAGCAGGTTGAAGCCACCGAAGTAAGGGAACAGGATACGGTTGACCAGGAAGCCCGGGCAGTCGTTGACCACGATCGGATTCTTGCCCATGGCCTTGGCGTACGCCACGGTAGTGGCAATTGCCTGCTCGCTGGTCTTCTCGCCACGGATGACTTCGACCAGCGGCATCATGTGCACCGGGTTGAAGAAGTGCATGCCGCAGAAGTTTTCAGGACGCTTCAGGTTCTGCGCCAGACGGGTAATCGAGATCGTAGACGTATTAGAAGTCAGGATCGTATCTTCACGAACGACGTCCTCTACTTCACGTAGTACCGCATCCTTGACCTTCGGGTTCTCTACAACGGCTTCGACAACGAGGTCGACGCTCTTGAAGTCACCGTAGCCAAGCGCAGGGTTGATCTTGTTGAGAACGTCAGCCATCTGCTCGGCAGTCATCTTGCCACGAGAAACGCGCTTGGTGAGCAGGCCCTTGGCTTCTTTCAGACCAAGATCCAGACCCGCCTGAGCGATGTCTTTCATGACGATTGGCGTGCCTTTCAGTGCAGACTGGAATGCAACACCGCCGCCCATGATGCCAGCACCGAGCACTGCGGCACGATTGACAGGCAGTGCCTGCTTGTCATATGCCTTGGCTTTCTTCTTCAGTTCCTGATCGTTCAGGAACAGGCCAACGAGTGCTGCGGCAACGGGTGTTTTCGCCATTTTGGCAAAACCCTTGGCTTCAACTTCGATCGCCTTGTCGCGAGTCATGCCGGCATGCTTCTGCATGACCTTGATGGCTTCCACTGGCGCCGGATAGTTGCGGCCAGCCTGGCCTGCCACGAAGCCCTTCGCAGTTTCGAAGGTCATCATGCTTTCCATGGCATTGAGCTGCAGCTTGCCTTTCTTCTCTTCTCGGCGCTCTTTGTAATCCAGTGAACCGTCGATGAGACGCTTCATAGTAGTCTTGGCCGCATCCATGAGGGCATCAGGTGCAATCACCGCATCGACAGCCTTATCCTTCAAAGCCTGTTCAGGCCGCTTCTCGCCGCCAGCACAGATCCATTCGATGGCATTGTCTGCACCAATGACACGTGACAGACGAACCGTGCCACCAAAGCCAGGAAATATGCCGAGCTTGACTTCAGGCAATCCAACTTTCGCCTTCGAAGACATGATGCGATAGTCAGTAGCCAGACACATTTCAAAACCGCCGCCAAGCGCGATACCGTTGATGATCGTCAGCGTTGGAAAAGGCAGATCTTCGATCGCGCTGAATACGCTGTTGGCCTTGAGATTGTTGGCCACCAGCTCTTCTTCGGACCCTTTGAAGAGTTCCTTGAATTCTGTAATGTCGGCACCAACGATGAATACATCCTTGGCACTTGTGACGATAAGACCCTTGACGTCATTGGCGTTACCAAGCTTGGCAGCCGCCTCGCCGAGTTCTTCAATGGTCAACCGGTTGAACTTGTTTACCGATTCACCCTGTAAATCAAATGTCAGGACAGCTATTCCGTCATCGATCAGTTTTACCGTGATGGCTTTACCTTCGTAAATCATCAACTCTTCTCCAAGCTTTGTTGAGCACGGGTTAATGGCCCAGCGGCGCCCCTTTTGTCTATCCATTAGATGAAGGGAGGACCAAGGTACCTACGCGAAGTACGTATACGTCCCGAAGTATACCGTTATCGGGACTCGTAGCAGCTTTTAATTCGAATCGGACGTGGTGCCCGACCCAGCGCTAATTCATACGCTTGTTTGAATTAGGTGGGCGCTAAGATGGATAAAATCGGCTGGAAAGTCAACTCTCCTTGGCCTTGAGTCGCGACGCCCATCTCGAATACCAAGTCATTCGGCTTAAGCCCTTTGACTAAGACTCTGAATCTATTTACCTTTCAGAAGGATCCCTGAATGGCTCGCGCTTCTGGAGCGGCCCCCGTCGCCTCGACTAATCAAGTCGTCCGAGCCGCTACAGGCCGCGCTAGTGCTGTTTGGGAAAGCAGCTATACTGAATTGACATCGTTCAAAATCGCAATAAATAGAATTCAAGCGCCTTACGAAGAGACGGGAGTGTAAACGAATGCTGGTGAAGACTGTGCCGAGCTCAAGCATCACAATAGACGTATCAAACAAGCGACCTGTCGGCCTGCTCCGCTCCGCCCGCCTTCTGCCGCGAGCGCTAGCCTACGGACTGGTCGTGGGTCTGCTGTCGAGCTTGCCAGCACACGCGCTGGATCAGGCGCAGGCCGCCGAGCTGCTATCCGCACTATTCAAGGTTCGTTCCAATGGCAACCTCGTCATGAATAGCTATTACAATTTCAGCATCGCTCCTGGCGACAAGGATGAGCGTCTCTTAGTCAGTGAGCGAGCCGAAGCCCTCGCCAGTTCTACGGGCAGGATCAATGAAATGGCCACTACCCTGGAGGAAGGCCAGCTACGCGAGCAACTCTTGCGCATTCCGGAGATACAGGGACAGTATGCTGCACTGCTGAAGGACAACATCGCAGATCTTATCGAGCGACAGTATTCCGATATACGTCTCGTGGCCGATATGGCGCAGGTGAACCAGAATCTTCTCACTGCTGCCGAGACAGCCAAGCGCAGTGCCATGGATGCTGCCAGCTATCAGCCGGATGTGATGGTCGAGCAACTCCGTGAAGCCACGCTGCTCATGGAAAGTATGATGACCAAATACTCTGCCCGGTCAGCCTCAACCGTTTCCCAGGTTTTCCAGGGGGCGCAGACGGACGAGCCCATCGATGTTCAGGCGGTCAATTTCGACAAACAGCTGAACGCCATCAAGGCTGCGCTCGGCAACAATGCAGAAGCGACCAAAGCGCTGAAGTCGATCGAAAGCAGCTGGTTCTTCATCAAAGGTTCATACATCAACTACAACGAAAACAATGTGTCGTACGTAGTCAACCTCTACTCGAACAAGATTGTCGAGAAGTTGAACGGTCTGCTGGAAAGCCTGTCAAAGACCAGCTGAGGCTGACCGTTTCACCAGCGAAATGAGCTCGTCCAGAAATGGCTCGGCTCTTTCGCGCGTGACCTGCTCCGTCCAGATGAGCACCGCTCTGGTGGGCGTGAGGGTGAAGGCATAGACCGCCCGCTCCACCTCGTACTGGGACAGAATGTCTGGCATGGCCGTCCGATCAGTATCGCTCTCTTTCCTAATGAAGCTTACCAGTACAGGCTCTGTTTTTGCCTGCCGCGCATTGGCACCTCCCGGATCTGTCGCGCGAACACGCCAGGTATATTCGACGATCGGCCTGTCAGGTTCGACGTCGAAGCGCTTGCTGATTTCATCTTTTCGCAATAGCCTTACCTGGAAGCCTTTCTGCTGAGCCAGCACCCGGGTGCGCTCCAGAATGCGCCTGGCTGGAGAGGGCTTCAGCCAGTAAAGCGCGCCGATCGGCCCCAGCAGGGCAAAGGCGATGATGAACCACTCCATTCAATATCCCTCGCCCGAATCTGGCAGATGCGACACCACGTTGAGCTCGGCACCGCACACCAGTGTTTGCGTGCGCCCGTCTTCATATGGCGTTGAGTAGACGAGGTTCTGTCCGAACATGATGCCGCGCTCGCCCCGGCGGAAAGTGGCCAGTGTTTTCAGCGGCTCCTTGCCACGGGAGCCTGTGTCCGGATCGACGGTGGTAATGGCGCAGCGGCTGCATTTCTTGACGCCATACAGTACAACACCGTCCGACTCGATGCGGTGCCAACTGTCTTCGGCAAAAGGCTCCGATCCGCTAACCACTATATTGGGCCTGAACCTGGACATCGGTAAGGCCTGCGCCATTTTCTGATTCAGGATGTCGAGTGAAGCCTGGCCGATGACAAGTGCCTGATAGGCGTCTGCAAAGCCGACCTGAAAGGTCTGGCCTGCCAAAGCTGTACGGTCGATGTAGTCCTGCTCGACCGGGCGTACTGTGTCTGCCGCCATGAAGACCAGCCTGACGCTGGTACCGAGAAAGTTGCTGAGAATCGTGTTGACCGTGTCGTCAGCCACGACTGCTGCACAGCTATCACCCCATATGCTGACCTCCAGCCGCTGCTTGCTCAGGGAGCGCGGCTCCAGCAGGACGGGGTTGGCAGGCGCATCAGTGTCCAGAGCTGCGAGCTCGAGGAGCTCGGGGGCACTGCCCTCGACCGGAACACGCAACAGGAGCAGACCATCCCTGACGACTGGTAGCAACCTGAGCATGTGAGGCAGTGTTCGAGCTGTGAGATAGCGTGCGTCGTCATCGACGAGCATCCAGCTACGGTCGTGGCAGGGACCGGATTTACCGAAGCGAAGCTGCTCCACACTGAGTCCGGCACAGGATTTGACCGGATACCAGTGGAGTGACTGAATCGTAGGCATTGAGAAGAACAGACCTCCTGGTCATCACTGCGCCTCTGAGTCCAGCCTCGCCTTGACCGCCCTGGCCAACTCGTCCGGCTGGAATTTACTCAGGAAAGCGTTGCAGCCAACCTTGGCCACCATGGCCTTGTTGAAGTTACCGCTGAGCGAAGTATGCAGCACAATATAGAGATCCTTCATGCGGCTGTCATTGCGTATTTCCGTCGTCAGGCGATAGCCGTCCATAGCCGGCATTTCAGCATCAGTGATGACCATGAGCAGCTTCTCATTGAGATCGATGCCCTCATCTGCCCACGCCTGCAGCTTTTGCAGGGCCAGTAGCCCGTTGACAGCCGTATGCACGACGAGACCAACCTGTGACAGCGTGGATTTTGCCTGTGCTATCGCGACCGGGGAATCATCTACCAGCAGCACTTCCCTGCCTCCTGCCTGCGCCTTCACCTCGGTGGTGAGCTGCTGATCCTTGATTTCCGTGTCGTAGGGCAGGATGTCGGCCAGAACCCGTTCGACATCGATGATCTCGACCAGCTTGTCATTATGTTTGGTGATTGCCGTAACGTAGTGCGCAGAGCCAGCATTCTTCGGCGGAGACATGATCTCCTGCCAGGTCATGTTGACGATGCGGTCGACACTCGCTACCAGGAAGGCCTGGACCGATCGATTGTATTCAGTAACGATGATAGTCGCATCCTTCGAGCGCGGCGTCGGGCCAAGCCCGATGGCCAGGGACAGGTCGATGACCGGCACGGTCTGCTGGCGAATGGTGCTGACGCCGATGACCGACGGATGCCGCTTCGGCATCTGCGTGAGATTCGGAAGCTTCTGGACTTCCTGGACCTTGAACACGTTCAGGGCGAAAATCTGATTGGCTCCGAGTTTGAAGAGCAGGAGCTCGAGGCGGTTCTCGCCCACCAGTTTGGTACGTTGATCAACTGAGTCGAGGATGCTGGACATAGGACGCTACCATTCGAATACCTGGACCGGGATTTCCGGCAACTGTCTCCCAAGTCTAGATCAAAACCTTCCTTTTGATAGCGAGCATAAGGCCGTATGATTGCGCATTCAAAATTCTTGGGTCAGGGAGCTTCGACCGAAATGAAAGTACTCGTTACAGGTGCCAGCGGCCATATTGGTGGTCACGTTGTCGATCAGTTACTGAACATTAACCACGGCGTTCGTGCGCTGGCCAGGAAGAGCTCGGATCTTCGTGGCGTACGGGCCAGCGAAATCGAAATCATTCACGGCGACATCAAGGACAAGTCGGCGGTGAAAAAGGCCGCAGAGGGCTGTGAGGCCATCATTCATCTGGCAGCGGTCTACAAGACGATTGCGAAAACCGCCGAGGAAATCGTCGAACCAGCCGTCACCGGTGCCCGAAACGTTCTTGAGGTCGCAGCGGAACTTGCTATCAAACGGGTGGTGTACACGAGCTCTGTGGCATCGATCGGCTTCGGTTATAGTCCTGACGAGATGCGTACGGCGGATGACTGGAATGACGATGCGCAGAATCCTTACTACGTTGCCAAGACGCAGAGTGAGCGTCAGGCGCAGAAACTGGCAGCCGAAAGCGGCGTTGAACTCATCGTGCTCTGCCCCGCCATCGTGCTCGGCCCTGGCGATTACCGGATCACGCCTTCGAACGGTCTGGTGATGGACCTTCTCAATGGACGCGGCCAGACCTATAAAGGCGGCATGAATATCGTGGATGTTCGTGACGTTGCCAGAGCTCACGTCGAAGCATTGACGAAGGGCGAGCCAGGCAGTCGTTATATAGTAGGGGGCGAGAACATCGAGGTCATCGAATTGGGCCGGATGCTCAAGACGCTGACCGGTAACAGGCCCTTACACTTGCCTACCGGCAGAAAGCTGACGCTGGTGGCTGCCAAGGCTATTGAAATGATCTGCCGTCTGTTGCATCTTACGCCGCCTTTTACTCAGGATCTGGTTCACGAAGTCGTGGAACGCTATGCGTGGTACGACACGAGCCGAACCTATGCTACTTTTGGATTTCAGCCGCGCTCTGCCCAGCAGACCCTGAAGGCCTGTATCGCCTGGCTCGTCGAACAGGACAAGGTAAAACAGCGAGTTGCAGACGGTTTTCGCAGTCGGAATGACGAAGTATCGCAGCCTGGGATAGGCGCTGAAAAAAACGCCTGAAATCGCTTTTCATCACACTATATAGTGTTATACTTCCCACCAATGACCCATATCTAGTTAGTTAAGCCGGTCAGCTCATTAGCGTGAGCACCGGCTTCGGCCTGCTTTTGCCTGCTGTTTAGGTCATTACCAAGCGCATTGTTTGCACCGCCGACGCCGTGGATCAGCCCCGCGTGGTGGACATACCAATAAGATCAGCCTGAGGGGTATCAATGAACGCCAAAGTTCAACAACTCGTTTCTCCAATAGAAATGCAAGCCGCTTCCGCAGACATCTGGAGCACGAAATACCAGCTCAGAACCAAAGCCGGTGAGCCTGTCGATGCAAGCATCCAGGACACCTATCAGCGAGTGGCGCAGTCACTCGCCAGCGTCGAAGACGCGAAGATCCGTCCCGAAGTGTTCAAGAGTTTTGTCTGGGCACTGCAGAACGGCGCCATTCCGGCTGGACGCATTATTTCGAATGCCGGTGCGGAAGCACACAAGCCAGCGACTTCGACGATCAATTGCACCGTTTCAGGCTCCATCCATGACTCCATGGATGACATTCTGCTGAAGAACCATGAAGCAGGCCTGACACTGAAGGCTGGCTGCGGTATTGGCTATGAATTCTCCACCCTGCGACCGCGCGGCGCTTACGTGGCTGGTGCGGGTGCCAAGACTTCCGGGCCCCTGTCCTTCATGGATATCTTCGACAAGATGTGCTTTACGGTGTCTTCAGCTGGTGGGCGTCGCGGTGCTCAGATGGCGACATTCGACGTGCATCATCCTGACGTGTTCGAGTTCATCCGCGCCAAACGAGAAGACGGCCGTCTGCGTCAGTTCAACCTGTCGCTGCTGGTCACCGAAGACTTCATCCTGGCAGTGAAGAACGATACTGACTGGAAACTGTCCTTCCCTGTCACACGCAAGGAAGCTGAAGCTGACGGCCTTGACCTCAGCGACAAGGATAACTTCCTCTACCGCAGCTTCCCGATCAAGGAAGGCTTCATCGCCGACGAAACCGGACGTGTAGCCTGCCGCATCTACCAGACCGTCAAGGCACGGGCCATCTGGGATGCCATCATGTCATCGACCTATGACTTTGCCGAGCCAGGGTTCATCCTGATCGACAAGGTCAACGAGATGAACAACAACTGGTTCTGCGAGAATATCAGGGCTACCAACCCCTGTGGCGAACAACCCTTGCCGCCATATGGCAGCTGTCTGTTGGGCTCCGTAAACCTGACGCAGTTTGTCGAGCTGCCCTTCACTGAACACGCCCGATTCAACTTTGAGAGATACCGCAAGGTGGTGGGTGTATTCACTCGCATGCTCGATAACGTTGTTGAAATCAATGGTCTGCCCCTAGAAGGCCAGCGCGACGAGATCACCTCGAAGCGTCGGCACGGCATGGGCATTCTGGGGCTCGGCTCCACACTGGCCATGCTGAGAATGCCTTACGGTTCACCTGAGTCGGTCGAGTTTACCGAGGTGGTTAACCGCGAAATGGCGCTCGAAGGCTGGCGCCAGGGTCTGGAGCTCGCTCGGGAAAAGGGTCCTGCGCCCATCATGAACGAGACCTTCAAAGTCACGAAGGAGATGTTGCTGCAGCGTCCCGAAATGAAGAAGGACGGCTTCAAGGTCGGCGACAAGGTGCTGGGCAAGGTCCTGCTCGCCAAGTACAGCCGTTATATGCAGCGTGTAGCTGAAGTCGATGCCGAGCTTGTGGAGTCGCTGGCGAAGGAAGGCGCACGGTTTACCCACCACACGTCCATCGCGCCAACGGGAACGATTTCGCTGTCGCTGGCGAACAATGCGAGCAACGGCATCGAGCCGAGCTTTGCGCACCACTATTCGCGCAATATCATTCGTGAGGGCAAGAAGACCAAGGAGAAGGTCGACGTCTTCTCTTACGAGCTCCTGGCTTATCGACACCTGGTTAACCCCAAGGCCATGCCCTATGCGGAAGATCCAGAAGCGACGCTGCCCGATTACTTCACTGTGAGCGATGAAGTCACGCCGACCCAGCATGTCGACATTCAGGCTGCGGCACAGAAGTGGGTGGATTCATCGATCTCGAAAACAGCTAACGTGCCAACCGATTTCGCCTACGACAGCTTCAAGGACATCTACATGTATGCCTACGACAAGGGGCTGAAGGGATGCACTACATTCCGTTTCAACCCCGAAGCATTCCAGGGCGTACTTGTGAAAGAGTCGGATCTCGAGAAGACGCTGTATGAATTCATGCTGGACGACGGCACGAAGGTGACGCTGAAAGGTAATGAGCGCGTCGAATATGACGGCGAAGTGCATACCGCGGCAAATCTGTTTGATGCGCTGAAGGAAGGCACCTATGGAAAGTACTAAAGCGCAGGAGGACGTGAACATGTCTACGAAGCCAATGAAGCCGGTGAAGATAGAAAAGAAAATCGTCAGCTACGCCGTGCACAAGCCGCGGCCCGAGAGTGAAGTGGTCGCAGAAGCAGCGGCTCACGCCGCGAAGCAGCCGGTGGAGATGAACGAAACCATAGAGCGGCCTGAGTTTCTTCTGGGCAGCACCTACAAGATCAAGCCGCCGGTTTCGGAGCACGCTTTCTACATCACGATCAACGATATTCTGTTGAACGAAGGCACCGATCATGAGAGCCGCCAGCCCTATGAAATCTTCATCAATTCAAAGTCGATGGAACATTTCCAGTGGGTCATTGCGCTGACACGGGTTATCTCAGCAGTGTTCAGGAAAGGTGGGGATATCACTTTCCTGCTTGAAGAGCTGCTGTCGGTCTACGATCCGAATGGCGGGTATTACAAGAAGGGTGGCATCTTCGTGCCTTCACTCGTTGCCGAGATCGGTTCAGTGATTGAGAAGCACCTGATGTTCCTCGGCATCATCAAGTCGGACAAGCTCAGCCCTGAGCAGCGCAAGTTGGTAGAGGAGAAACGTGCGGCTTATGAAGCGGTTCATGGCGAGTCAGGTGGAGCTGAAGGCAGCTTTCCACCCAGCGCCATCAGCTGCAAGAAGTGCATGCAGAAGTCGGTCGTCATGCTTGACGGCTGCCTGACCTGCCTCAACTGCGGCGACAGCAAGTGCGGTTGAAGTAAAGCGCAGGCATACAGAAGCCGCCATTGTCACAAGGGACACTGGCGGCTTTTTTCGTTCCTGTTCGGCTTACTGGTTGTTTCTCTGCCGTTCGAAAGTGTTATGCACATCTTCGACTTCCTGAAAGATCACCTGGCCATCCTGATTGGTATCATAAGTCTCCAGCAGCTGCTGCGCGGTCGCTGGATCTTTTGGCGCATCGCCCTGCCCGGCGGCCGGACTGCCGTAGATGCTCAACTCCTCCTCTGTAAGATTCCCGTCCCCATCTGTATCGAGACGCTGGAAAATCTCTTGTGTGGTGACCCGGCTGGTGC
The DNA here is from genome assembly GCF_039538005.1 of Allohahella marinimesophila. Taxonomy (NCBI): domain Bacteria; kingdom Pseudomonadati; phylum Pseudomonadota; class Gammaproteobacteria; order Oceanospirillales; family Hahellaceae; genus Allohahella; species Allohahella marinimesophila. The sequence goes on along the minus strand of NZ_BAABBO010000024.1, from coordinate 17,962 downwards.
CACTCTGAAGACTTGGATGCCCTTGCAGGTCGGGAAGACTCGGCACAGGACTAGTCCGTTCCGTCGATTCCGACATAGCAGATGGCTGGGCTTTCGCCTCCTGATTCTGCTCAGCGAAAGCTGCTGGCGTGGCTAGCAAGGTGAAGGCCAATGCGGCCGTAGTAAGCCTGTTGTCATGCATGGTTTTTTGTTTCCTCTTGGGTTGCTGACTAGCGATGACTTTTGCAAATCCTGTGCCGCCAGAGAGCGAAGTGACTGGACCCCGCTCACGCGGGGCTTGCCGGCCTTTCGGGTGGAACACCAAGCGAGAACGGTCGGAAAGGCTTACCAGATTTTTGTAAAACGGAGGGCCAATCGTTAGCCTGACTGAGGAAATGCCGAAATGATTTCGTATAACAGCTTGATGACACTGTCTTTTCATTTCAGGGAGAGGAACTGATGATTCGAATAGCGATCAATGGGCTTGGCCGTATCGGACGAGCGGTTCTGAAACAGGCACTCAAGCATCCAGATCTTGAGATTGTCGCAGTCAACGATCTGCAGACACCCAAGGACCTGCGCTACCTCCTGCAGTACGACACGGCCTATGGAAGGTTTGCCGAAACGATCTCTACCGAGAATGCCGACCTTCTCATTGGGCAGCAGCGGATTCGTTGCTTTCAGGAAAAGGAACCGAGCCAGTTGCCGTGGGACGAGCTGAAGATCGATGTCGTGTTCGAATGCACTGGTGCGTTCAATACGCGCTCCGGCATCGAACAACATCTGAAGGCGGGAGCCACACGTGCCATTATGTCCGCACCTCCCAAAGGCAAGGACGAGACGCCGCTGGAGCTGGTGGTAGCCGGTATCAACAGTAGTGAAGACGCAGCTTTCTCAGCTGCCAGTTGCACCACCAATTGCATCGCACCGGTCATGGAGATTCTCGACCGGCGAATAGGTATTGCCAAGGCAGTCCTCAATACCATTCATGCCTACACGAGTTCGCAATCCATGGTCGATGCGCCTGCGAAAAAACCCGAGCGCGGCCGTGCTGGCGCAATGAACATGGTGCCGACCAGTACAGGCGCAGCCAAGGCAGCTACGCAAATACTGCCCCAACTGAAAGACCGCTTTGACGGGCTGGCTGTGCGGGTGCCTGTACTGGTGGGATCAATCGCCGACATTACCTTCGTTGCGAAGCGCAGCACCTCCGTTGATGAGGTCAACAGCATTTTGCGTGAGGAACAGGCTTCGGACCGCTATCAGGCGATCATCAGCGTCACTGACGACCCGATAGTGTCTGCAGATATCGTGCAGGATCCGCACGCGGGCATTGTGGACCTGGGCCAGACCAAGGTGGTGGCAGACGACCTCGTCAAGGTGATGGTCTGGTATGACAACGAATGGGGCTATGCTGCACAGATGATCAGAGCAGCCGAGGCACTCGAAATCTGATGACCGCCAGTGAAAGCGGCTGACGCCTGAGTCAGGTCAGCCTGCGGATACCTGCGAATTTATGATCACCGTCGAAGTGAATCTCGAAGCGGCCCTGTATACCGTCATGTAACAGGAACGGACGAAGCACAGCCGCCGGGAATTGCACCCGACGGCCATCGATCGACTGCGCTGACACAGCCTTTGCATGGCCCTGATACACCCTGAGGAACTCGTCAGGCGAGATCGACAGATCGAGAACTAGAGTTGGCATTCCTGCGGCATGATCTTGTGAGTCGTTGTCTGCGCAAGATCAAGCAGCTCCCGCAAAGCCACCGAGTACATCGGAAACTCCGGATCCTTCGTGGCTTTCAGCTCAGTCAGCATCAGGCGCCACCGTTCAACCATATCCGATTCCTTCTCGGCCCATTGCTGGATACGCTGCTCTATCGAACGCTCGGGGTCAGTCGTCTTGAGAATACCGACCGTCAGTGAGCGCTGCTGCCAGTCGAGGTCTTCACGGAAACTCTCCCGGGCGAGCGCTTGCCAATGTGTCGCCGGCTTCGCCTCGTTGATCTGCCGATTGAACCAGATCAGATCAAGCGACGAGCCGATGGCGAAGAACATTCTCGCTACTGTTTCCAGAGGCTCTTCGGTAATCGACTGAGCCTCGATGATACCCAGGCATGAATACAGATGACTGGCTCCCGACGCGATGGCCGCCAATTCGGATGGTACGCCGACATCTTCGTACACGGCCTTGCTGCGAGAGAACGCCTTGTGTTGCTGGTCTACCAGCAGCGAATCGAAGTCAGCACTGATATTGCCAATGCCTGTCGAGAAACGCTCCATGTTGTCGAGGACCTTGAGCTCAGCCCGACGATTGCGCAGAAACCATCGACTGGAACGTCGAATGAGCCGGATCAGTTCCAGCATCATCGAAATCTGGGTGTCTGCCGGTACCTTGTTGTCCAGATCCTCTATCGCCCGCCAATATTGCTTGAGGCCGAACACGTCTCGCGAAATGACGTAGGCCTGCGCGATTGCCGGGATGGTGGCTCCGGTGGACTGACGTAGCCGATCGACGAAGGTGATACCCATGAGGTTCACCATATCGTTGGCTACCTGGGTAGCGATGATCTCCTTACGCAGGCGGTGATGCCAGAGCTGGTCTTCGAACTTTCGCACCAGACTGGCGGGGAATTCGGACTGCAGCTCTGCCATATAATATTCGTCATCCAGCATATCCGAAGCTGACAATACCTCTTTCAGGTGCCCCTTGACGTATGAGATCAGTGTGCAGAGTTCTGGCCGGAAAAGGCCACGATTCTCGGACTTGCGCTCCCTGATGGCCTCATCATCGGGCATGAATTCGATCTGCCGGTTGAGCTTGCCGATCGACTCGAGGTAGTTCATCAGGCGACGGTATTCTTCTACCCTGGCGGCTGATTCGTGGGTGGCGATCGACAAGGCCTGGGTCTGGCGGTAATTATTCATGAGTACCAGCGCAGCCACTTCATCGGTCATCTGAGCCAACAGTGTATTGCGCTGCTTCGGCGTCATATCACCAGCCTGCACAATGCCATTGAGCAGAATCTTGATGTTGACCTCATGGTCAGAGCAGTCGACACCGCCAGCGTTGTCGATGAAATCGGTGTTGCACTTTCCACCCGTCGCGGCGTATTGCACTCGTCCAAGGTGAGTCATGCCAAGGTTGCCGCCCTCACCGATAACGCGGACCCTGAGCTCGCGACCATCGATACGCAACCCGTCGTTAGCCTTGTCACCAACATCGATATGAGTCTCGGCCGAACTCTTGACGTAAGTCCCGATACCGCCGATCCATAGCAGATCCGCTTTGGCTTTGAGCAGAGCGCTAATGAGCATATTGGGTGGCAAGCGATCCTGCTTGATATCGAAAGCACGCTTCATCTCATCACTGATCGGGATGGATTTGGCAGACCGCAGGAATACGCCGCCGCCCTTACTGATGAGCTTGCTGTTGTAATCTGTCCAGTTGGAGCGTGGGAGATTGAACAAACGGCTACGCTCTTCGAAGCTGAGGACAGGATCCGGGTCCGGATCCACAAAGATGTGCAGATGGTTGAAGGCAGCCAGCATGCGAATATGCTTCGACAGCAGCATGCCGTTGCCGAAGACGTCCCCGGACATATCGCCGATGCCGATGACGCTGAAGTCTTCTGTGGCAGTATTGAGCCCAAGTTCTCTGAAGTGCCGTTCTACAGACACCCAGGCGCCTTTGGCGGTGATACCCATTTTCTTGTGATCGTAGCCCTGGCTGCCACCAGACGCAAAGGCATCGCCAAGCCAGAAATTGTAATCCGCGGCTATGGCGTTGGCGATATCGGAAAAGGTCGCGGTACCCTTGTCTGCGGCAACAACGAGGTAGTGATCCTCCGGATCATGTCTTACCAGATCTGGTGGTGGCACCTTGTTGCCCTCGACCAGGTTGTCAGTGAGATCGAGCAGGCCGCGTATAAAGGTCTTGTAACAGGCAATACCCTCCTTCTGCATGGCCTCCCGGTCGCCATCGGGCAGGCGCTTCGCAACAAAGCCACCCTTGGCACCCACGGGCACGATAACCGAGTTCTTCACCTGCTGGGCCTTGACGAGACCGAGGACTTCCGTGCGATAGTCCTCGAATCGATCAGACCACCGTAAGCCACCCCGAGCCACCTTGCCACCACGAAGGTGAACGCCCTCAACACGAGGGCTATAGACGAAGATTTCGAACATTGGCAGCGGCAACGGCATTTCCGAAATTGCAGCTGGCGACATCTTGAGAGAGATGTATTGCTTGGGCTCGCCACCTTCAGTCTGGAAGTAGTTGGTCCGCACAGTGGCCTGAATGAGCTCTACGAAACGACGCAGGACGCGATCTTCTGTGAGGTTTTCAACACCTTCCAGCGCCTGATTGATGTCCAGCACGATGCGTTCCTCAGAAGCGCCTCGCTGAACATCGCTCTGATCGCTGAATGGGTCGAAGCGCGTCGTGAACAGCTCCCAGATCAGCGAGGTAATGCCAGTATGATTGACCAGGGTACTGGCAATGAAATTCTGACTGTACCCGAAGCGGATCTGTCGCATGTAGCGTGAATACGACCGGAACATCGCAATTTGTCGCCAGTCCAGAAGTGCAACCAGTGCCAGCCTGTTGAACAGATCATTCTCTGCTTCATTGCTCCAGATGCGCGTGAAAAGCGTTTCGAAATTGTCACGAATTTTCTGAATATGGATGGGATCACCGAGCGGGTTCTGCAGGGCAAAATCATGAATCCAGAAATCGTCACCATCCCGACTGGTCACCTCGAAGGGATGCTCCCCCAGCACTTTCAGCCCGAGATTTTCAAACATGGGCAGCACGTCTGACAAGGGCACCTGGGAGGCGGCATGAAAGAGCTTGAAATGCACAGTACTTTCTGGCTCTTCAATGGCGCGGTAAAAGCTCATCGCAATGGGACGCTCTGCCGTGATGCTCTCCATATGATCGATATCGGGTACTGCCCTGCGAGGAGAAAAAGCTTCCTGATAAGCCGCACTGAAGCCATCGGCATAATTGTGGTAAAGGCTATTGCCGCGTTCCTCTCCGTTACTTTCAATCAGCGATTCGGCAAGGCCATCCTGCCATGACTGTGCAGCCGCGATAATCTTGGCTTCCAGCTCTTCGCAATCCAGGTGTCGTACTTCGAGCGGCGACACTCTGAGAATAAACTGCACACGCGCCAGAACGGACTCCGAAAAGTACGTGATGAATTCAACGTCTTCAGCGTTGGTGGCCTCAACGAGGATGTCCGACATCTGTATACGCAGCGTGGTGTTGTAAACGTCTCGTGGTACATACACCAGCGCTGTCACAAACTCACCGTAGACGCCCTCCCGGATGAAGAGGCGAATCTTGCGTCGCTCCTGGATATACAGAATCGACATCGCGTTGCGGAAGAGGACTTCTCTGTCCACCTGCAGCATTTCGCCACGAGGATACACCGACAGGATCTGATCAAGTTCCTTGCCGGCATAGTCACGCGCGTAGAAACCCGAGCGCTCCATCACGTACTCGACTTTCTTGCGAACCACTGGAATATCCTGAGGGCGATCCCGGTACACCGCTGAGGTAAACAGGCCCAGGAAGCGCTGCTCACCAACCACCTCACCTTGCTCGTTGAACCTTTGCACCGCGATATAGTCAGGGTACGCCGGTCGGTGTATCCGGCTGCGCCTCGAAGAGCGGGCGAATATCAGCAGTTCCGGCTTCAGCAGATGCTGTCGCGTTTTCAACGGAAGCTTCTTGAAGGGTGTGTCGGTCGGCCGCTCATCATATTGCTTCATGATGCCGAGCGCCGAGCCCGGCACCTGTCTGACCATGACCTCCTTCTTCGAGCGATCGAACTCATATTCGTCGTAGCCAAGAAAGGTGAAATGGTCTGCGATGAGCCAACCCATGAAATCTGCCGCTTCATTAGTGGCTTCGTGACTCTGGCCTGGCCGGCCTTCACGCAGACTCGCTGCCAATACCTGGGCATGTTCCCGCATGGGCTCATAGTCGGCCACAGCGGTACTGACATGACGCAGCACGGTGCTGATTTCGTCGCGGATGGTAGACAGCACCTGTGGGTCGTTATGCCGGTCTATCTCGATATAGACTGTCGACTCTGCCAGCGACCGGTCTGGATGCCCAGAACGCTGCAACAACTCCTTGAACCGGCCGTTCTTGTCACGTCTGATGTACAAGACGGCGTGCTGAATCGAATGGATATCGAAATTCAGCCGGTTCAGGCACATCCGGATGGAATCCATGATGAAAGGAACATTTTGATGCAGAACGCCAAGCACAGTGTGGGTAGACTGCCAACCATGAGCCTCGAGTTCCGGGTTGAAAACCGCCACCTTGAATTCGTCTTTTGCTCGCTGTTGAACGAAATGCCAGCTTGAAATGACCGCGCCGTAAATATCGCTGAGCCGGCGCCCATTCACTTCTTCAAGTGGTAGATTTTCGAGATAGAGTCTTGCAAACTCGCTGAGACGTCTGGCTTGCTGGGCGCTGAGCTTCTGGTTGAACGCTTCATCGAGCATGTCCAGAAACTGTGCTTTGTTGTCCACGTTGACCTGCTTCATCACTCGCCTTTATTTGTTTTAGTTCATTAATGAGTCAATCTGGTCGGGTATGTTCTTGTCAGTCAATATTGGGCTTACGCTTCCGTAATTGGCTCCACACACAATTTATAGCAAACTTGCCAGTCAATTGTGAGCGACAACTCTTTATATACGCATAAGCATGGACACTGTGGGGCCAGTCAGGCACGGTCTGGCGTACGGTACCCGTAGTCGCTGCCTGATCTTTGAACCAACAAAAGAACCAACAACAATGAGCTCTCTGCAACATTTCCAGAACGTTTCGGAATACCTGCGCACTCAGATCATCGGTCAGCCAGCTTTGGTCGAGCAGATGCTCGTAGCCCTTCTGGCAGATGGCCACATGCTCGTCGAGGGTGCGCCCGGCCTCGCCAAGACCCGAGCCATCAAAGCACTGTCAAACTGCATCAGTGGCAGTTTTCAGCGTATTCAGTTCACGCCTGATCTGTTGCCAGCCGACATCACCGGCTCCGACATCTTTCGCCCCGAGACCCAGAGTTTCGACTTCCAGCCCGGCCCAATTTTCCACAGTCTCATTCTGGCTGACGAAATCAACCGGGCGCCTGCAAAAGTGCAGAGCGCATTGCTGGAGGCCATGGCAGAACGACAGGTCACAGTCGGCAACAAGACCTATCCCCTGCCGGGCGTGTTCCTGGTGATGGCGACACAGAACCCTATCGAACAGGAAGGCACTTATCCGCTGCCGGAAGCCCAGCTCGACCGGTTCCTGCTGCATGTCATCGTTGACTATCCCAATGTCGAGTCCGAGCAGCAGATCCTTCAGCTTACGCGTGACGAGGCGCGCCGTCAGCTCCAGACGGCGCCTGCCAGTGCAAGCGTGCTTCAGCCAGAACCAGCAGCGCCCGAAAGGACAGTAGCAAATGGCGACGCTGAAGTGCAGTTGAGTCATGAAGATATATTTACGGCACGCATGGCCGTACTGGACGTCTTCATGAATGAGAATGTCGAGCACTATATTGTCCGGATCATCCAGGCGACCCGCGACCCTGGACTGTATGACAAGACTATTGCCAGCTGGCTGGATTATGGGGCGAGCCCGCGTGCGACGATCGCAATCGATCGCTGTGCCAGAGCGGCTGCGTGGCTTGCCGGTAATGATTATGTCTCTCCCGACGATGTTCGCAAGGTAGCGCACGATGTGCTCCGGCACCGTATCATTCCAAGCTTCCGCGCTGAAGCCGAAGGGATGAGCCGTGACGCCATTCTCGCCCGCCTGCTCGATGTGGTGCCTGTGCCTTGAGCACACAGCTTCGTGATCGCATAGATCTGCTGACCATGCTTGGCCTGCAGCCGGAAGCTCGCAGTCTCACGCTCAAACTCGATCCGAGGAAAGTGCCGGGGCTGACTGGCAGCCATCGCAGCCACCTCCTTGGCCGTGGCATGACCTTCGCCGAACACCGACCGTATCAGGCGGGGGACGATATACGCCATATCGACTGGCGGGTCAGCGCACGTAGCCAGCACACCTACAGCAAGGTGTTTCAGGAGGAGACTCAGCAGCCGGTGCAGCTCCTCGTCGACCAGCGTTCTAATATGTATTTCGGCAGCAACAAGACATTCAAGTCGGTCGTCGCCGCCGAGCTCTCCGCACTCCTCACTTGGGCGGGGCTGGCAAATAACGACCGTGTTGGCGGCCTGGTCTTCGATGATGTGAGCCATCAACATGTCAAACCGGCTCAGCACAAACGTCAGACGGTACGCATATTTGACGTCATCGATCGGTTCAATGCCAGACTCTGTGACGAGGCCTCGTCAAGCAGGACGGTGGCGGCTTCGAGTCTCAACAGCGCCCTGGATGAGCTCACCCGCCTGTCACGCCCAGGTACGCTGTGTCTCCTGATTTCCGATTTTGAAGGCCTGCTGGATGAGCTGCCGGCCGATGGTCACGTCGCCGATCAGCCTGTCAGTCGGCCTGCTCTGAGCTGCGAACAAATACTGTTCAGATTACGCAGACACAACCAGATTTTCGCCTTTCTTGTGTATGACCCTCTTGAACTGGCTTTGCCAGGCCCTTCGCTTGAAATCTGCAACAGTTCCGGGGACCGGCTCACCTTGCCCGAGCGGCAGGCTGCGCTGGACGACATCAACCTAGCACTACGGGAACGTCATGAAGCCAAGATTCGCAAGCTCGAAGCCCTCAAATGCATCGTGGTGCCTATATCCACGGCTGAGGATCCAGCTGAGGTGCTTCGGAGCATTAGCAGTCGAAGCGGTGCGCGTTAAGGAATGAATCAACAGCTTGTAGAAGCGGTCAGACAGTTACCGCTCAACCCCTTGATCGATCCGTCTCCCGTGTCGTGGTGGCCGCCAGCCCTTGGCTGGTGGATGCTGGTGCTGCTTGTCATCGTCACCGGACTACTGCTCTGGTTCATCGGCTATCGTCGTTACCTTCAGCCAGCTCTGCGGCTACAGCGGCAGAAAAAGCGACTTCGGCAGGAAATACTGCCACTGCTTCGTGACCGCGGCTCGGAGGCAGCGACGTCGATCAACAGAATTCTCAAGGCCCACCTGCTGAGCCTGGGCCATACAGAGTGTAAAACGCTGACGGGGCAAGCCTGGCTGAATTACCTGAGTGCACAAGCCCAGCTACAGCCTGCAGAGGCCGATGCACTGGCCCCACTCGGTAGCGCCAGTTACCGCCCGCCCGCTTCGCACGTCGACGGTGGGCCGAGCGACAAGGCATTCGCCAGAGCCATTCTGCTGCTGGCCCGACGGCTATCACCCGGAAGCTCAGGATTGGCAGAGAAACGGGGTATCGTCAATGGATAGCATATTGCCGCTGTCAGATGCGCTGCAGTTTGCCTGGCCACTGGCGCTCTTGTTACTGCCCCTGCCCTTTGTTTTACAGTTCTTGAAAGGCCGTGCTGGCTCAGGCCCCTCTGGACAAAGCGCCGCCGAGACCTCAGCAGCGCCTGCGCTGGTCATGCCCCAGTTTGCTGCTGTGAGGCAAGTGATGGAATCACGTGGATTTGGCCAGGCCCAGCACCGCACACCGCCCTGGCGACTCTGGCTGCTGGCTGCCAGCTGGTGCATGCTTTGCGTCGCGCTTACCCGGCCTCAGTGGCAGGGCGAACCAGTACCGCTGGACACAACGGCCAGGGACATGATGCTGACAGTAGACATTTCACCAAGCATGCAAGAGCCGGATATGGTGCTGCGTGGTTATCAGACCGACAGACTGACCGCACTCAAACAAGTGGTGAGCGACTTTCTCAAACAGCGGGACGGTGACCGGGTGGGGCTGATACTGTTTGGCGCGAAGCCTTATATACAGGCTCCACTGACCTTCGACCTCGCGACTGTGGAACAGTTGCTCTATGAATCGCAGATCGGCCTCGCCGGCAATGCGACTGCCATCGGCGACGCCATTGGGCTGGGCATCAAGCGCTTGCGGGAGCGTCCAGCGGACGCGCGAGTCATGGTGCTCCTGACCGACGGCGCCGAACTTGGGAGTGAAGTCGATCCCATCAAGGCTGCCGAACTCGCCAAAGAAGCAGGCCTGCGAATTTACACCATCGGCCTGGGTGCAGATGAAGCTTACCGAGCAGGGCTGTTTGGTCGTCAACGATACAACCCTTCCGCCGACCTGGACGAGAGTCTGTTACGATATATTGCGCAGTCGACAGGTGGGGAATTCTATCGTGCCCGATCGACTTCCGAACTCGAACTCGTGTACGAGGCCATCAACCAGCTGGAGCCGGTAGTACAGGATGGTCGAATCTTCCGTCCTGTCACCGAGTACTACTGGATTGCGTTGATCGTCGCGTGCTTGCTTCTGCTCATTGCGCTGTTACCTGTTCCAGCCTGGCTTCGCATGACCTTCGCGACGATTCGCAAGCAGCGGAGGGCAAAAGCCGTATGATCGACACCAGTATAGATTTCATGTTTCTGCGCCCGAACTGGCTCTGGTGCCTGCTGCCGGTATTATTTCTGTCCCTGCTGCGACGCCGTCGCTTCGAAGTGTCACAGTGGCATCGGTATCTGCCCGCTGCTGTCATTGAACGCCTGCTCAAGGCGCCGGACGCTGGAAAGCGTACTACAAGACCCTGGTGGCCAGCCCAGTTGCTGCTGATGCTCATGATCGTGGCCCTTGCAGGTCCCAGCTTCATCAAGCAGGCAGTGCCTGCCGTGCAGAAAAAGGATGCTGTGGTCGTGGTGCTCGATCTGTCATTGTCGATGTACGCTGAAGACCAATCGCCCAGTCGCCTGGCCAGAGCGAAACAGAAGATCTATGACCTGCTCGCCCTGCGCCAGGATGGCCTGACCGGCCTGGTGGTATTTGCAGGTTCTGCCCACGTGGTGGCACCACTGACCGACGACCGCGAGACGCTCAGAGCCATGTTACCGGCTCTGGATCCTGCCATCATGCCGGACCCTGGCGCGAATCCCGGTCTCGGTCTGCTCGAGGCCAGCAACCTGATCAGGCAGGCGGGACTCGAAAGCGGCAGGATTCTGCTGCTGACCGACAGCATCGAAGCAGAGAATCTCGAGGCGCTGATCTCGCTTCGTACCGATTTGCCTCAAGGCGTAGCCGTCTCCGTACTCTCGTTCGGCACCGAGTCTGGCGGGCCGATCTCCCTGCCGGATCAGGGCTTTCTCAAGCGCGGTGGCGAAGTCATCATTGCGCGAGCCGACCTGGCGGCGGCAAAGAAGCTGGTCTCGACACAGTCCGTCGATCGTGTGGCCGAGGCGCGGTTCGACGACAGTGATCTACGCCGGCTCGTGCCTGAGCTGAACGCTGCTTCCGCTGCCACCCAAGCGGCCGACAGTGATCAGACCATAGAGCAGCGGATCGACCAGGGTTTCTGGCTGTTGCCGCTCATGGCAATTCTGGGGCTGATCTTTCACCGGCGCGGCGCTCTGCTCGCAGCCATCGGACCAATGCTGCTGGTGCCAGGCGGCCTCTGGCTGGCATCGTCGGTGCTGGTACTGTCGTCGACTGATGCTGCAGCGGAGGACACGAATGACAATCCAGCGGATACCGAAGCACAGGTTCAGCCCAATATGCCATCGTTCTGGGAACGCCTCTGGCAGCGTCAGGACCAGCTCGCGGACGAAGCTTACCAGGCCGGCGAATTCGCTACCGCTGCAGCGCTGTATAGTGAGGCTGCAAGGCGGGGCGCAGCCCAATATCAGATGAAGGCCTTCGGTGCCGCTGCCGAAACCCTTGCCAGTGCGGCGCCTGACCCGGTTACTCGCTTTAACCAGGGTAACGCCCACGCCTATGCTGGTGAACTCGAGCTGGCCATAGCCGCGTATGATGCCGCCCTCGAACTCGACCCTGACATGAACGTGGCCAGAGAAAATCGGGCCATGATCGAAGAGCTTCTGAAACAACAGCAGCAGCAACAAAAGCAGCAGCAACAACAACAGCAAAAGAACCAGCAGGATGGCGAGGAGGATTCCGAGCAGGAAGGCGGCCAGGGTGAGCAGAAGCCGGATGGTGAGCCCTCAGAGGACGGTCAGGGACAGGATGGCGGGACACAACAGGACTCATCGAAGGGTGGCAAGCCCGGGGACCAGAGCGCCAGCCAGGACCCAGGTCAGCAGGACAATGAGACCGAACAGACACCGGCCGAAGGGCAGCAGCAGGCGGATGATCAGGCTGGCAAGGACGAATCAAAACAGGCCGCCGCCGAGCAGTCAGGTGGAGACGGCGAGGAATTACCCGATGCTGCTGCAGCTAGCGCAGAGGCCTCGACTTATGATCTCAGTGAGCAGCAGCAGGAGCAGTGGCTACGCCGGATTCCGGATGATCCCGGGGAGTTGCTGCAACGAAAGTTCCTGTACCAATACCGCAACCCTGACAGCCGATATGATCAGCGAGCACCGGGATCCGGACAGGACGAGGCAGGTGCACCAGCAACCCGGACCTCACCTGGCACAGCAAGCAGCAACCCCTGGTAACGGGGAGACAACCAGCGAAATGAATCGGGAAATGAACAGAATGCATTATCGAAACAGCAGCAGTCATGGCTACTCGACATCAGACCGTGCCCTGAACCGCCGTCACCGAGGCTTGCTTATGCTGTGGCTGTCCTGTCTGATGCTGATCGGCAGCCCGTCAATGGCTGCGGATGGGCTCACGGCTTCGGTGGATCGAAACGAGCTGGCGCTGGGAGAAACAGTGCAGCTTACAATTTCGAGCAAGCTCGATGCCTCGCTGGGCATCAGCCTGTTCAACCTCAATACCCTGGACATCGATTCCCCAGAAGTCAGTGTGCTCGAAGAAGATTTCGAGATACTTGATCGCCAGCAGAACTATCGCGTCCAGTTTGAGAATAATGTGAACAATTCGCTGGTCGCCTGGACGTATACACTGAGCCCGAAGCGAGCTGGCGATATCACCATTCCCGCTCTGAGCCTTGAAGACGAGTCGACCGATCCGATAGAGCTCAAGGTCAGCGATGCGCCGAAGAACCCGGCCGACAGTGACCTGATGGTCGAAATGACGATAGACAAGGAGAGCGCTTACGTTGGCGAGCAGATGCTCCTCACCGTCAAACTGCTCTACAGCAATGAACTCGTGGATGGACAACTGGCCCACCCCAATGTGAAAGGGGCGCTGTTCCGGCAGCTCGAGAAGCAGAAGGAGTACAACCAGACGCGCGCGGGGAAACGGTTTGAGGTCGTGGAGCGACAATACGCTGTTTTTGCAGAAGACAGTGGTGAACTGACTATTCCGGCGGTGAAGTTTTCAGGCCGGTTCGTCAATCGTCGCTTTGGGCGGGGCAACTACGAAACGGTGACTAGTCCACCTGTGTCGGTGGATATCAAGGATCCTCCAGCCAGATTCAGCGGCAGCACCTGGCTTCCAGCCATGGGGTTCAGTGTCTCGGAGTCCTATGAGCCGGATACCGCGAAGCTGCAGGTCGGCGAGTCGGTTACCCGGACGATTACCTTGCAGGGACTCGGGCTTGAAAGTGCTACGCTGCCCCCCATCGACGTAGATACCCCGGATGGGGTGCGACTTTATCCAGGCCAGTCCGAAACGAGCGAGGAAGTGCATGCCGCCGGCATCACCGGGGTCCGAACTCAGGAATATGCGCTGATCGCTACACGACCAGGCCGTTTCGTATTGCCGGAAATCAGAATCCCCTGGTGGGACGTGGTGAACGATGAGCAACGTGTCGCCATTCTTCCTGAGCGCGTACTTGAGGTGAGCGGAAGTGGTTCAGGCGAAGCTGCGCTCGCACCACCTCCGATATCAGATAGCGCCGAATCTGACGCCGAGCGACAGACTGTGACGGCTCCTGATTCTGCTACGCCTGGCGAAGCCACTGCCGCTGGAGAGTACAGCAGGTTCTGGCCACTGCTCAGCCTGATTCTGGCGATATTGTGCCTTGGACTCGGCTGGCTGGCCTGGCACTACAGACAACGCGCGCTTCAGGCACCCCACGAAAAGGCACCCGGAACCCGTGAAGGCCTATCCGTTCAACAGCAGTGGGCGCGCAGGGAGCGACCAGCGTTCGAAGCCATGACACCCTGCAGCTTTGCCAGCGTGTATTCCAGCTGGCTCCAGAAGCAGACCAGCCGCTCAAATGTTGCGCGTAGTGAACAGGTGCTGGGTAAGATCAAGGCCGAGCTTGCCACCCTCCAGCAGCACTGTTTTGGCAGTCCGACAGGATCGGCCGATTCGAGAGCTGCCGAGCTGCAAGTCAGGATCATCAACTTCACGGGAGAGTGGCTGTCCAAATCTGCCGATGATGCCCAGCCAGCAAGCCTGGCGGAGTCGCTTTATCCTGGTGAACGTGCTCCGCAGCGGGACTAAGCGTTGGGTCTGCGCTATCAGCCAGCCCCGACATTAAAGATCTCCACTAGGACGGTCTTTACCACAAAGCCGACCACGCCCAGAAACAACGCGATAAAGAGAATCGCTGTGCCAAAACGCCCCGCCTTGGACTTTTTGGCGAGGTCCCAGACGATGAAGCCCATGAAAATGATGAGCCCTCCAACCAGAACGTACAGGCTGAGGGATTCGAATTGCTGAAAGGTCATTGGTTATCCAGATCCAGATGAGGAGCGTTGATACGGATTCAAGGCGCACGGCCAGTGGCTTTGGGGCCGCTTCCGGTTGATATTCAGGTATTTACATGCATGCGAGATGTGTATACATTAACAGTATTGATTATATAACCAGTATACGGACATCTCTCATGACAGGATTGACCAGACGCCAGGCCCAGATTCTTGAACTGATCCGCACTTATATTCTCGAGGAGGGTCGTCCGCCTACCCGTGCGGAAATCTCAGGTATCATTGGTTTCAAGTCTGCCAACGCAGCGGAAGAGCATCTCAAGGCGCTTGCCCGCAAAGGTGCCATCGAGATGATACCAGGGGCTTCCAGAGGTATCCGACTGCTCGATGAGCCGGAGCCCGGCGTCCCAGTTGTTGGATCGGTCGCTGCCGGATTCCCGATTCTTGCTACTGAAAATATCGAACAACGCATTGATATCCACAAAGGACTGTTCTCGCAACTGCCAGATTTCCTGCTACGCGTACGGGGCTTGAGCATGAAAGACGTGGGCATACTGGAGGGTGATCTTCTCGCCATCAAAAAGACATCAGAGATTCGCAATGGCTCGATCGGTGTAGTACGAATTGATGACGAAGTGACCGTAAAGACTATCCGGCAGGAAAATAATATCCTCTATCTCGAGCCAGCGAACAGCGATTTCGAAACAATGCGCATAGACCTGTCGAGCCGCTCCGCAGAAATTGAAGGCGAAGTGATCGGCGTGTTACGCACCACGATCTAGGCAGACCTCCGGCGTCCGCTGGAGGCCGGAAGATCAATGAAGCCAGTGGGACTCTGGCTTCACCTGACGATAATCCGATTTGCCATCCTTTTGCGCACTACCCTTCTGGCTGGCCAATTTTCTTCGGAAGGCTTCGCGCCGAACAGCCGTGTCGTCGTCAGGATCGATATCTGACCCTTCTACGCTGCTGGCGAGGTCCGCAGCAGACAATGTTTCCTCTGTGACCTCATAGCTCCGCATTTGCCCCACGGTCCGAATTGCAGCACCAATCATGGCGCGAGCAACCTGAGCGTCCTGATTCTCCAGAAATGCCTTGGCTTCATCACTGAATTCAATTTTCAGCAAGGGTTCACCGGAGGAACCGATCTGTTGAAGTGCAAAGCTACCATTCGACAGCTGAATGATTTCAAATAGTGCTGAAGGCATAGTCATCTCCTACATGTGTAGACACATTATGAGGGCTGATTTTCAGCATTCAAGGCTGGAACTCTCCAGTTGATATACGAGGGCACGCAGGCTTCCAGACCAGCGTGCGAGATCTCTCGACGACGCGCCAAGATCAACCATGGCGATGAGACCATCGCCCCCCTCTTCATCTGATGATACGCCATTTTCTCTCGATGCGCCCTGGCCGGCATGAGCACTACTGACCTCTGCTATAGCCTCGAGCATCAGCGTCAGCCATGAATCCCGCTCTGCCAACAGGTTTCGCAATACGCCCGTTTCGGCAGTGCCATGTCCAATTTCCTGCTCTAGCGCATCGAGAGAGGGCCGCTCAAGCTGAAGACCCTGCTGGCGGGCGAGCGATTGCAGCAGCCCGGTCCAGGCCATCTGCAAAAACAACAAGGCGGCACGTTCATGAATGTCCTGTAGCGCCCGGGAGTCGACCTTTTGCTGCTGCAATTGCATCTGCTCTGCGCCGAAGATATTTGCGCTGATGAACGATTGCCACTCTGTAAGGGTTGGTGCTGCCATCTGAACATCCTCTATTGGTGGGCTACGGCCAAGCCTGCCTGCGTTGAAGTATATCAAAATCTTCACGCTGCCCGTTCATAGCAAGATGATTTTCTTTGCCTATACTCTGTGATAAGCCATTACACCTCTCGCAGGTGCAGACTATGAATCGGAAAGGACATGCTATGAGTTCGATCGCTTTGAAAGCCGGTGCGCATTCGCCGAAGCTGCTGTTACGTAAAGGTGCTGTCCTGGCAATGCTGTCGGCGACGGCGCTTTGCCTATCGAGTGTTGGTGTTCAGGCCAAGGTGTCCGCTGAGCAGGCCAAGAAGCTCGGCACATCGCTGACGCCAGTCGGTGCTGAAATGAGCGGGACGAAAGATGGCGTGATTCCTCCATGGACAGGCGGGATTACGAGCCCCCCTGCCAACTATGTAGAAGGCGAGCACGAAGCCGACCCCTACGCAGAGGACGGCACGCGCTTTGTGGTCACTGCTGACAATGTCGACAAATACGCGGCGATGCTCTCCAAAGGCCACAAGGCCATGTTCGAGAAGCATCCGACTTATACCATGCCCGTCTACCCTACGCGTCGTTCGGCCAGCTACCCGGAGTTTGTCTACGATGCGCTGAAGAAGAACGCCACGACGGCAGAGCTGATGCCGCGAGGCACAGGTGTTCGCAAGGCTGTCACCACTTCGCCCTTTCCGATTCCGCAGGAAGCTGTAGAAATTGTCTGGAACCATGTTCTGCGCTTTCGCGGAGAAGAAGTCGCGATGCGAACGGGGTTTTCGACAGTCGGCCCGGATGGCGCTGCAAACACCATCCTGTATTCGCAGGAATACCTGTTCAACTACAGCACGGAAGGCGCGACTATTCGCGAGATTGATAACAACCTGTTCATGCTGAAGACAGAAGTGCTGGCTCCTGCGAAACTGGCTGGCACCATCAACCTCATCCATGAATCCGTCGACCTGGTCGCTTCACCGCGCAAGGCCTGGCGGTATGTTGCCGGCGAGCGTCGTCTGCGTCGCTCACCCTATCTCGCCTACGACGCTGAGTTTCCCAATAGCCAGGGTCTCAAATTCATAGACCAGATAGATATGTACAACGGAGCTCCAGACCAGTACGAATGGAGTCTCGTTGGCAAAAAGGAAATCTTGATTCCCTACAACGCTTATAAGCTGCACTCAGGTAATGTCGGAGAAAGCGACATTATCCGCAAGGGTCATATCAATCAGGACCTTACGCGCTACGAGTTGCACCGGGTCTGGGTAGTTGAAGGTGAGCGCCGGACTGGCATACAACATGCGTTTGCCAAGCGAACTTTATACTTCGATGAAGACTCCTGGCAGGTTGTACTGGAAGAAGGCCATAACGACGATGGGGAGCTTACCCGCTTCGCCGAAGGCCATATGATCAATTATTACACCGTACCAGTACCCTGGACCACCGCAGAGGTCACTTACGATCTGGACAGCGGCAGATACTTCGTGGAGGGCCTGGACAACAAGGAGCGACCTAGAGATTTCGAACCGCGACTGAAAGAGCAGGACTTCTCCACCTCAGCTGTGCGTCGAGATGCGAAGCGCTAACACAGCGAGTGATATCATCAGGTAAAAAAAAGCGGCTCCTTGTAGAGCTAATGCCAGTCAGTTAAGCCC
>NZ_BAABBO010000023.1:0-79114 GCF_039538005.1 Allohahella marinimesophila | reverse complement strand
GGCGGACCTCGACCGATGGTTTGCAAGCAGTCAGAAGACCTGGCGACTGGACTCGGACTACACCTCCGCGAAGATGCATACACAGACGCTGAAATGGTGATCGACGAAAACAGTGTTGTCCGATTGAGTGCATCGCCGCATCGGTCGAGGATTACGTAAACAGCGAAGATACCGAGCTCGTCTTCTAAAGCCCCACGCCCAGGCCATATCGGTCTGGGCTCTACTGCCCTCACCTACCCACGGCGTTTCCTGTCGATCAATGCTTGCGCCTCGTCCATGAGCTGTCGTTGAGGCACAGTAGCTCTATCGTCAGCCATAGCTTCTTCAACTTTAGCGCGGAACCAGGCGTCATGTGCCTCTTGATCAGCAGTCAGATCTAAGCTTGCGAGCTTTTCAGCCTCATCAGACTTAAGTCTGTCATCTACATCAATATGCAGCACTGTAGTGTGGGCCATGATGAATCCTCCTATTGTATTTCGTGACTCTATTCCAAACCCCCTTCTTTGACCACAACCCATTTGACCTCAACCGAATTGGCGTCAAAAGGTAAGCACCAGATCCAGCTCCCAGCATAATACTGGGCGGTTTGGCGCGGTGGTTTGGATGCAAAAAAGGTGGTTGAGGTCAACGAAACAACAGAAACGAGAAAGCCCCTGAGAACAGGGGCCAATAACAACAAACAATAGTGAGGCGGGATATTGTCACGATGTTGACGAAACACCGAGAGATATTTGATCTCTAAATATATGATAGCAATTAAAAACCAATAAATCAAGCTTTTGCGCAATTTAATTACGTTGATAATAAAGCTAAATGGCGGGTAAATGTGGTGGTGGTTTGAGGTGTTATTTGCTGTCAAAATATCTTAGATTGGGGTCAACCAGGGAGTGCTAGAGATACGTGTAAGCTTCTGTTAATACAGGCTTTAAGGTTATGCTAGAGAGTAAAAAGGGCTCGAAACTTTATACAACTTGGGGGTAACAACTCCCAGGGCAATCGCTCTATCTTCCGAGGTCTTGAATCAGCTTCAAAAGATAGTCGTTGGTCCATCCCGCTTTGAGCCTTTTGTTCTTAATGCCCAGTTTTATACTTTTATCATTCTTCAATACATTCAATGCTATACGACGAATGGTGGCCAAATTTTCAGCGCTGTGACCGATCCGATGTCTCGAGTCGTCCTCTCTGAAAGCGACATCCAAAACCCAGTGCAACTTGTTCTCGATTTGCCAATGTTTCCGAGTAGATTCGAGAAAATATTGAGCGTTTTCTGACCGGCTCGAGATGTAAAAGCGTCGTTCGAGGCCTTTTTTACCATTCTCATCCAGCTCAACTTCAATCACGACTAAGCTTTTGATGTCCGCCCATTTCTCCGTTAGAGGACCGAGCGTGCTTAACTTTTGCGTGACCCGGCATCGTACCGCGACCCCATGCCGAGGCTTCGTGGAGGGAACAGCCAGATCACTAAAATCTGTGCTAAAACCTGTCTCTTCAGCAACAAGATATTGGTCGTGGATAGCATCGTGCAAAGACAGCTGATTCTCTTTGACGCCGAGCAGATAATCAGCATTCTTATTGCGGATATCCCGGGCAATCGATCGCTGACAGCCCATGGCATCGATCGTGACTAAAGCACCTTCGAGATCGAGCATTTTCAGGAGTTGCGGGATAGCGGTGATTTCGTTCGATTTAGCCTCGGTCTTCACCTGTCCAAGGCAGATCTCGTTGGCCGTGCACCAGGCGCTGACCATATGTATGGCGGGCTTTGAGCTGGCTTTGTCGAACGATCGGCGCAAGGTTTTTCCATCGATAGCGACGACGTCGTCTGGCAACATTTTTGCCAGTGATGCGGCCCACTCGATGAAGCATTCCTGGAACTGCTGAGGATCGAGTTTAGCAAAGACATCATTGAAGGTATCGTGCGAGGGAATGCCGTTTGGCAGCTCGAGAAAGGTCTCAAACCATTCACGCTTCGCCTCTCCAAAATTGGCAATCGAGGTCCAGTCGTCTGCGCTGCAGATCATGCCGCATAATGCTATGGTCAGGATGTCGTGAAAGTTGTGCCGCGTGTTGCGAGTTTGACGTCTCGGATCATCAAGAGAGGCGAAGAAATCTGTAACGCCCGAGGAGATGACATTGCTCATAAATCATCCGTGAGAGCTGGCTGAAGAGGTGATCGAGCATCCTGAACGTATTCTGTATATTAATCAACCATGTAGAGCGATTTCCCTGTAACAACTCCCCCGCGAACTGAGCAGGAAATTGAACTAAACTCACAAATATGTAGCACCATTTGCTTAATTTTTATACAGGTCTAATTTGCTAGAATATCTCCATATTGCGCAATATTTTACCTTTATGTACCTACAAATATATAGGCATTAATTTTGCCTCTGTAAATATACGCGTGTCTTTGTCTTCGTCTTAGAAAAGCGCCGTTTTCACGTCATTTATTTAACTAAATATTATATAAATCAATTAGTTGCGGTTTTCAGCGCTCTGTGCTAAATATTTGGTGATTTGATGTGGTGTAGACCCCAATTTTCGCGAGAGAGCAGCAAAAATGGCTAAAAATAAAGGGAGCAGAGAGGTAAATGCGGAAGAGAACTTGCGGTTACTACAGCAAGCAGCACAACAAGTAGAGCTTTGGTATAACAGCTTGGACTTGCTGGATCTAAATGATAGCGAAAAAGCGGCTCGAAGAAATATCGTTGGCAGATTAATGAGAGCGATCACGGATGAAATACCCGACAGCGACGAAGCAATTGCAGAGACGATAGGTAGCGACTCAGTTATTCCAGGTGACTTGATGAATAAAGCTATCGTGGCATTAAGAAGCGAGGAAAGAGCGCGGCGGTGGCTTGATACTCCCACACCTGTCTTCGCCGGTAAATCGCCCGCTGATTTTGTGAAGGATGGTGGGCACACAGATTATGTGGTCAATGAGCTATTAAATATACATCACTCTCAGCTTGCGTAGCCTACATTTTCCATTTCGATAGAGGAATTAACTGATGACTAGACTAGCAGAGCTGTTCGGCATATTTATTCATCTGCGTGAAAAGCTGAAGGTCGTTGGCGAGGATTTTCAACTACTACAAGAAGAGCTGGAATTGCAACTGCGCGATCAAAAAGAGTTGGTTTGTGAATCAGAGACAAGCACGGGTTATATACGTGTAGCTTCGACTAGGCTGGAAATACAAATGGAATCTGGATCTGTCGACAATCTCAAGCGAGCTATAAATAAGTTTCCAGCTGCAGGCATGATTCCGCCGACCCAGAGTTTCGCTGAAGAAGTATGTAAGCGGTTTGACGACAATGAGAGCGAGCCAGGTGGCGGCCGGAAGGTCAAGATGTTCACCTTCTTCTATTCCGAGAGATGGAGAGTATCCGGTAGGTTGAATGATGGAAGTTGGGATCCAGGCGAGGTCGCCAGCTTTAAAGTTGTATTTAATCGCGATAACGCAGAAGTCAAACTTTGGAAGAATGGGTATCTTGAAGACACCTCCGCTAATGGCCTGCCTTATAATCCGGGATCGCTTCGCGGGCCGTTTGAGTAGCATCCTTCTAGTCCAAATCTAAGCGTGCATCGATAACATCATACAATACCTGCAGGTCTCCAGAGCCCGACCTGGTCAGTAACCCTGCCCCTTCAAGCACTCGGGTGTCTGTTTGGACATTTCTATAGTTGCGATGCAGAGCTGTTGCCAGGGCCTGATCGCATAAGGGGCCTTGCTGCCTGATCATCTTTAACACGTCTAACCGGCGCGTGTTTATCACAGAAAGAAGCGTATTCAGATCCTCGAAGTTGATGTGAGTTTCTTTACTTACCTGCCCGCCTCGCTCTGCTGCGGACCAGGCGTCAACGAAGCGATTAAACCCACTATCGGGATCTTCTGCCCTAACCGTGATGTGTAGTTTAGTCATCTCTGGTACCGGATTTGATTAGCAAAATTCAGTGACACCTTTCTGTCTATTCTAAGCCTCTCCTGTCTCGCGTCCAAACTAAAGTCAGCAGTCTATTAGTTAGCCAAAGTACGCAGAAAACGCTGTTTTATGCGTACGTACGCATGAGCTGCGTACTCGTGCGTACTTTGTCACTGGCCGGGCCAGACCAGCTTGAGAAGAAAAAGTGGGCAGCTAGAATCTACTCGCTATAGTTGTAGCACGTTACACTCTTGTAGCGCGTTACAGCCCTTGGAGCGTGAATGTCGATCAGCGAAAAACAGATACTCGAGTCGATTGAATTCCTAAACTCGAACAGAATCCAGCCGACATACCGAGCTGTCCGAGAACATCTTGGAGCCGGTAGCAACTCGACTATTCAGCTTGTGCTAAAGGCCTGGCAAAAGAAAAAAGACCAGGATCGAGCTCTCGAAGAAGCAAGCTGCCCATCCTCGATTTCCGATCGAGTCCATCAACTGGAGGTGGCAATATGGCGAGCAGCAAAGGACCTTGCCAGATTAGAACTCGAAGAAATTTGCTCGGGATTTGACGAAGAAACAGCAAGCCTAGCAGCCCATCTAGATGACCTGGATACACTCCGCGCAGCGGCAGAGGAAACAGTGGAAGAACAGTCTAAAGAGATTGCAGCGCTACGCGCAAAGGTTGACCAGGCGGACAGCGAGCGGGCCACTCTATTGTTGCGGGTGAGTGGTCTCGAGTCATCTGAGCGAGTTCTACGAGAGTCTCTGGCAAAAGCAGAGCAGAGGGAAAGTGATCTAGCTGAGATTCTAAAAGAGCGGATTTCTACAGCGCAATCTGCTAATAAGAAGTAGTTGTGGTGCGAGAGGCGGGAATCGAACCCGCATGCTCTTTCGAGCGCAAGATTTTAAGTCTTGTGTGTCTACCGATTTCACCACTCTCGCGAATGGTTTTTATATATCTCCCGTTGCATGACCGTTGCATGCTCACTTTAGAAATACCAAAAAACTACTATAATTACAGAAACTTACCCCTAAATTGAAAAGGATTTTAAGTCCCTTGCGTCTACCAGTTTCGCCATCCGGGCTGGAAGGACACAGGCTTGGACCTGTTAGTTCAGTATAACGTAATGAATGGAGGCGCGGGTCGGAATCGAACCGGCGTACACGGAGTTGCAGTCCGCTGCATGACCACTCTGCCACCGCGCCTAAAACTAAAAACCCCGAGAGACTCGGGGTTCAGCAAAATCTGGAGCGGGAAACGAGATTCGAACTCGCGACCCCAACCTTGGCAAGGTTGTGCTCTACCACTGAGCTATTCCCGCTAAACTTTTCTGATCGCTTCAAGCCTGTGGTGGCCTCTTACAAGAGGATAAGCCTGCAACGTTTCAGAGCGCGTAATTCTACCGTTTTGCACCATGGTGTCAAGCACAAACTCCGGCTTTCATGTCGGTTCGACCGGCGTCCTCATGGTCACGAATTCTTCTGCACTCGTGGGGTGAATGCCGATTGTACTGTCGAAGTCGTCCTTGGTTGCACCCGCCTTGATGGCCACAGCCAGACCCTGAATGATTTCGCCTGCGTCAGGCCCTACCATATGGGCTGCCAGCACCTTGTCAGTAGCCTTGTCGACGATCAGCTTCATGAGCGTACGCTCAGGATTGCCGCTCAGTGTGTTCTTCAGCCGCCGAAAGCTGCTGCGGAAGATGCTGACATCGGCATATTTCATCCGCGCCTCTTCTTCTGACGGTCCAATACTCGCCGCGCTCGGTTGAGAGAATACGGCTGAGGCAATCTGGGTATAATCGATGGGCCGGGGCAGATTGGCTTCGCCTCCGAACAGATCGCGCGCTACGAACATGCCTTCGGCCAAGGCCACTGGCGTTAACTGAACGCGGTCGATCACGTCTCCGACCGCATAGATGCCAGCAGCGGCTGTGCGATAGTGCTCATCGACGAGCACCTCGCCCCGGGCACCGGTCTCGACTTCTGTATTCTCGAGCCCCAGGGCATCACTATTAGGCACACGGCCCGTGGCATAGAAGACATGATCGGTAAATTCGGCTTCGTCATGACCAAGATCGAGCTTCAGCCTGCCGCCCTGATCTTCAGCATCGACAACTTCAGTAATTTCATGGACCTGACGTTCGAGCAGGAGACGGATGCCTTTCCCGGCCAGCTCCCTGTGCAGCTCCTGGCGAATATCGATATCGAAGCGCCGCAGCAATTGAGGCCCCCGGTGCAGTAGTGTCACCTCAACGCCAAGGCCGTTCAGAATGCCAGCAAACTCGACGGCAATGTAGCCGCCTCCCACCACAACGGCACGCTTGGGCAGGCTTGGCAAAGAAAACAGATCATCGCTGAGACTGACAAACTCTGAGCCCGGAAAATGCGGGAGAAACGAGCGGCTACCGCTGGCAATCAGGAAGTTCTTCGCCTGATAACGCTGGCCGTCGATACTGACTTCGTTATTCGACTCGAAGCGAGCCCGACCATCAATCACATCCACACCGGCCTGCAATAGCATGTTGCGATAAATGCCTTTGAGACGGTTGATCTCAGTGTCCTTATTGGCCACCAGGGTCGGCCAGTCGAAGCTGGTCTGCGACACCGACCAGCCATAGCCCGCCGAATCACCAAAATCCTCACCATAATGGGAGGCGTACATGAAGAGCTTCTTCGGTACACAGCCAACGTTGACGCAGGTGCCGCCATAGAAGCGGTCTTCAGCGATAGCGACTTTTGCACCAAGCGCAGCGGCTGTTCGAGCTGCGCGCACACCGCCGGACCCCGCCCCTATGACAAAGAGGTCATACATCATAAGACTCGCTTGAACAGAACCGTCTCTGTAATGTTATCGAAGCGGACTTCGCCAATACGTTCATAACCAAGACTTTCATAAAACCTCAGATAGCGGGCGTTTCCGGTATCGAGACCGATACCGGAGCTGCGCGGTGATTCAGCGCAGAAACCCTCGATGGTCTGCATGAGCAAGCGGCCATAGCCGCGGCTCTGATATTTGGGATGCACGCCAATAAATGGCAGATGGTGGTAGAGATCGTCAGGGAAGCAACGCCTGATCTGGCTATGATAATCGAGATAGCGCTTGGTCGATGAGATACCCGCAGTCATCATCATACGCATGCGCCAGCTCAGCTGATCTGCCAGATTGAATCGATGTTCCGGTGCACCAATGAGGGCGACGGCGGCCAGCACGTCGTGGTCAAGCAGCCCGATGGCATCCTGCTGATGCTCAAAATGCAGCTTCAGACCCTCTCGCAGGGTTGCCCTCACCCGCTGCTCGTAACCTGGGCGCGAGGCCTCGAAAAGATACTTGAAGGTCGGCTCGTGACGATACGCGTGATACAGCAACGATTTGACTTCGGGGATCGCACTATTATGCAGCCTGACGATAGTCGGCTCCTGCTGAGCGACAGCCTCGAGCTTTTCGTCAAACTGTGCTTCGGTTTCCACGTCCAGGAAATCCGCCATGAATGTACCCTACCTGTTATTCGGCTGACTAGGTGAATGGACAACCATAAATCAGAGTCGACCCGCGAGGCTACTGTTCAATTCACCGGATCTAGAGCGTGAGTGAAATCCGAGCACTGATCTGTCCACTGACATCTGTTCGGTCGACGTTGATCTGAGAGACTACAATACCGCTCTGCTCACGCAAAGTCTCGAGCCAGAGCATCATCTGATT
The DNA here is from genome assembly GCF_039538005.1 of Allohahella marinimesophila. Taxonomy (NCBI): domain Bacteria; kingdom Pseudomonadati; phylum Pseudomonadota; class Gammaproteobacteria; order Oceanospirillales; family Hahellaceae; genus Allohahella; species Allohahella marinimesophila. The sequence goes on along the minus strand of NZ_BAABBO010000023.1, from coordinate 71,488 downwards.
GAACTCGATCTTGTCGAGCCAGACGTTGACCTGATCTTCTCCCCTGGGCTCGAAGCGCTGCAGTTCAAGGTCAAAATTTCGGGCGGAATTGCCGATCACGGAAATCAGCGACTGTCCTTGTGGCAGCCCTGCACTGGTGTCGCCGCCACCCAGCGTGGACGCAATAGAACGCGCCTTCGCTTCATTCTCTTTCATCCAGACCAGGGCCGCCTTTTCCTGGAGGGCGGCTGCTTCGGCTGTGTCGGCGTAGTCCGCTATCGGGCGCCAGATGAGTGCATACACAAGAAAACCCGCCACTGCAATAGCCAGCAGCTGCACCGCAAGCTGGTCACGCCGCGACAGATTGAGGTAATTGGCTCTGGCCGACCGCAGCGCCGGGCTCTTGTCGAGAATTCTGTTCATCATGCCCCGGGTGCTCCACGCAGCGTTATCTTGCCTCTGACACCATTGGCTTCCTTGATGGCCGATCCAATGTCGACCTGGTAACCCGCCTGGTCCAGCGCGGTTTTGTACTGATCTATCTGGCCAAGTGCGGCCGCACGGACCTCGACTGCCAGCTCGCCTCGCTGAGCGTTATATTGGAGGTTGCTGAAGCTCATGCTGCTGCTATTGGGCTGGGTACTGAGCCTGAAGCCCGCCTCGCCGAGCATCTGCAGGAAATCGGTGGCGGCCGAGCTGGTATTCGCAGACCTGAGTCGGCCTTCCATCTGTCGCCTGGGATTGGACACTCGGCGATCTGCCGGGAAGATGGATTTGTATAAGGCCAGCGATTCCTGCTGGAGCTGCTGGGCCTGCTGCTCGTAGAAAAAACCGCGGACGCCGTTGAATCCGAGTAGCACAAGAAAGACAAGACCGGCCGCCATGGCGACTGGCTTCCACTGACTCAGACCAGTGCTGCGGCCGTCGGCCTGCGCCTTATAGGGACCGCTACAGAAGTTGGCAACGGAGAAACGGGTGGCATAATCGCAGAGCACCGTGAATGGTGAAGCCTGATGTCGGTGCATCTTTACCGTGAAACCAGGGTGGCTTTCCAGTGAGGTCAGCAGCAACGCGTAGCGCTCGGCCATGGCATCGGAAATCGTGATATGCAGCGTAACGTCGCTGCCTGAAGCCGAGAGGCCAAGTTCATCGGGCTCCGCATCCTGCAGGCTCTGTTCCACCGTTGCAGACAATCCGGCTGACTGGCTGCTCTCAGGCTGCCCAAAGGTATTGAGAGAGTCGATAACAAGTTCCACCGACTCGGCTGGCACTGAAGTGGCCAGACGACCGGGCGCACAGATCAGTGTATTGACTGGCAGACTGTTGGCGAAGCCATCGTCGCCCACCGACGCGCCGAGCTGATCGAAAAACAGGTGGATGTGCTGGCCCTTCTCGGGATCGTCGCCAGCGGCCTTCACGATGCTGTCGTGAGCCGCGATCACGATCGCCGCTTCACAACTGATAGAGTCCAGCGGCACCGGTTTCAGCATGGCTTCGTTATAAAAGCTTTCGAACAGATTGCGTCGGCAGACCCAGGTCGGAAAACCACTCTCGTCACCAAGCTTGACCCGTGCATCGGCCACCAGATGAACTGACTCGATATCCTCTGCTATCAACTCCTCTACCGCAAAGGGCAGAGCCTGCTGCATGTAACGCGCCTGTTTGGGCGTAAGCTTGGCAAGAACATAGCCGAAATGCTGGGAGGGCATGATAAACGAGAGCAAGGCATCGTCGAGGTTCTGCTGCTCACTGAGTTGCATGATGCCTTCAAAAGTATCCACACCCGCAGATAGCTCATGGCCGCTGAAATCGACCAGCGCCCACTCGTAGACCTGTTCAGCGTCCGCCTTCGGCGTAACGGGTGCGAGCTGGTCCCGATAGGGATCAACAGGTCTTACAAATAGTTGGATGCTCATATCGGCTACTGGTCCAGAATTGCAATTTGTTTGGTGAGATCGAATTTCTTGCCGTAATCACGTTGCAGCACAAGTGTCGAGCCATCATTCGGATCACGATACAGCGTTGAAAGCAGGCGAACGATACTGTCATCGTTGATAGACCTTATAGTAGCCTGAAAGTAACTGCTCGCCAACGTCAGGTCCTGTGACGCAGTTCCCTTACCGGCCAGAGCGGGCAGCTGCATGAAGTCTTTCGCCAGGTCCTTGAATCCGCCAATCTTGATCCTTTCGGCGACAATTTCTTCGGCGTTCTGCCGCGGAATATTGAGGGTCGCCATCAGAACAGGGACAGTGGCCGTATTCACATTGACCTGCGTGACCCACCACGGCAAGAACGCCACGTGAGGCTGTAATGCGCGATAGACTTCGGGCGTCATGGCCTCAATGAGCCAGAGTTCTGTCATGTCCCTGAACCAGGTGCCGCCGGTTCGATATGGCGGGTCCTTGCCGAGATATTCGTAGTCTTCCGCGCCCTTGAAATTCAGTGAATCCTGGTTATCGTCCAGCCAGTCGACGAAGTGCTCACGATGCAGTTCGGGCGGTCGCTGAATCGAGCCCTCTTCGTCATACAGGCTGTCGAGAAGTCGATTGAGCTTGTCCAACGCCAAGGCATTTACCGTAGTTCGCAAGGCACCGCTGGCGTCGCGCCCCCCAGTGACCTTGAGGAGACTGTTCATGTTGAAACGACCCTGAAGGTCGTCAATCTGCCCTTCTATTCCTGAGGTGAGTGAAATCGGAATCTGAACAGCCCTCACACCCCACACTTCGTTCAGGGGATCAGACTTGCTCTCGACATCGTAGTCCACCAGTTCGCCGGTTTTCTTGTCTTCCTCGAGGTCTTTTTTCAGCAGGAGCCGAGCATAGGTCTCCCCGGCCAGCGCAAATTCTACCGACTGTTGCTGCATCAGCACATTGGCCGTGCGGGCAAAGCTGATTTCAGCACTGTTGCGCAAGGCAGTGACCATGGCCGTAGCCAGGGCAACCACCAGAAGCACCATGATCAGTGCGATGCCTCGTTGCTTCCTCGCCGGAACCTGCTGCAATGACATCATCACTGGAACCCGCCCGAGTCGATTGGAACCTGTCCGGCGCCGCCCTCACCTTCAGGCTGAAAGCCACCTCCCGACTGGCTGCCGTCGATGGGCACCTGGCCACCATCGGTCTGCCCGCCCTGCTGACCAGGATTCTGACCGTCAGTGCCATCTGGATTGTTAGCGCCACCGCCTGGTTGCCCCGCAGCCGGCTGACCGGCATTCGGTGGCATGATGGGCTGCTCGTAGCCAGCCAGGGCGAACAATCTCTGTAGCCTGCCATATACACGATGGGTGAAATTCACTTCGATGATGCGTGGTATTGCGGTATTGATATCAACCTTGCCAGAGCCAAGCTGCGCAGCGGTAGGCCAGTCCGTCTGCCATTCATTATTCTCATCAAGCAGGCGAATCGAGAAGTCACTGACTTCGCTCAGCAGCACCTGCCTCACCGGCTCAGACTCCTGCGGCTGATCAAGCACCGGCCAGTAGTAGCGAATCAGTTCCTCTTCTTCGATGGCATAGGCCACGCGCTGCAGTTCGCTCCGAATGGGAATCTGGTCCATATCCTTGAGGTTCTGCAGCAGCTGACGAGGATCACGCCAACCTGTGCGAGTGAACTGAATATCATAAGTTGTATCCGTCGTTCTGACGGCCGGCTGAAGATCGCCAAAGCCGTCACGTACAGGACGGGCAATGATCTGCTCGTAGTCGCGGCTGATGACAGAATCGGCAAGCTGGAGACTACGCAACTGGCCGCCACGGAGCTCGAGCACATCGTTGACACGGATGGTCTGGCTCAACAGCGTGACAGTGCCCACGCCAATGATGGCCGTGACCGTGATGGCGATCAGAATCTCTAGCAGCGTAAAGCCGCGTGCGTGTGCCTGAAACATGATCATGGCTCTCCGAGGAAGCCGACCAGAGTGAAGACCGGCACGTCGTTGAGCCCTCCTCCGGCGAGGAATGCGATATCCATGGTGACTTCGCGGAGGCGCTTCTCAGCAGGTATCTTCACGGTTCTGGTCACGCGCCACTGGCGATCGGCAAAAGCGACTTCCTTTTTCACGACCCCGGCGGGCGGCAGCTGCTCTTCCGTGCCCAGCATGACAAGCTCGTTACGGGCCACCCAGCTCGCCAGCGTTTTCTGCTCGAGCCGTTCCTGTGCCTTGAGGGGAACCGCAGTGCCCTTGACGATAGCAGCCGAAGTCACTGCAAAGATCAGCAGCGCCACCAACACTTCAATAAGCGTGAAACCCTGGACAGCCTGCTTCATCAGTCTTCTTCATCCGTATCGCTGACGATCTCGATAGGCGCGAGCCCGTCGGTCCTCAATACAGTCTGGACGTCGACACTGCCGCTGATCCTCAGTGTCAGCGTGAAGGGTGTGATTTCGCCGCTGGAGAGAAACAGGATCTGGGGCAGGAACAGATCCTTCTCTTCATCGCCGAACATGCGCACTTCATCCTGCTCCGGTGGCTTCAGCTCGAAGTAGGACTTGGCGTCCTTGAATTCCGCTTCAAGCCATTCTGGAAAAGGCTTGGGTTGCATGAACGCCTGGGGCAGTTCGACCCACTTCTGTTCCTTTTCGGAGTACCCTCGAAAACTGAAGCCAGCCTCACCAATTTCGAGGCCGATCTCCATATTCTGGAACACGGCTTCTTCACGGCTCAACTGCATTGTGGCGAGCAGCTGTCTGGCTGCCTGATCGAGCTCGCGCCGCTGACTGTTGCCGTCTGGCACCAGGGTCACGGCCCCTATGACGAGCGAAATAAGGAGCATGACCACCAGCAGCTCGATGAGCGTGAAACCACCCTCACTCGTGGTGGCCCGGCGGTAGAGCCTGTGACGATGACCCAGCACCAGAACTACTTGTTGTTCCAGTTACCGATGTCGGCGTTATAGCCTTCGCCACCTTCCTGACCATCGGCACCGTAGGAAAACACATCGTAGGGACCGTTCAGACCGGGAGAAACATACTCGTAGTCATTACCCCAGGGGTCCTTCGGCAGGGCCTTGATATACCCTTCTGGATTCCAGTTTCTGGCTTCAGGGAAACCAGAAGGCTTGGACACCAGCGCCTGCAGTCCCTGGTCAGTACTTGGATAAGTGTGATTGTCCAGCTTGTACATATCGAAGGCCTGTTCGAGCGTTCGTATATCCTGGCCAGCCACAGTGACTTTTGCCTGGTCGGTCCGGCCGAGAATCTGTGGTGCAACCGCTGCCACCAACAGACCGAGTATGATCAGGACCACCATGATCTCGATCAGCGTAAAACCCTGCTGACGCTTCTGTGGCAGTGAATTTTGACGATGTCTGGTAGACACCGGGAGATGATGACGTGTCATTGCCGCGTTTCCTTTTGATTGGATTATATGTCGGAAGACTATCCGACGAGATTACTCATGCTTAATATCGGCAGCATGATGGCCATGACGATCACGAGTACCACTGCGCCCATGAAGAGCAGCATGAAAGGCTCGAACATGCCTATCAAGGTAGCCATCTTGCCCTGGAGATCGTTCTCCTGGTTGGCTGCCGTCCGCTCCAGCATATCCCCGAGCTGACCACTGGCTTCGCCGCTGGCAATCATGTGGATCATCATCGGGGGGAAGTAGCCGGTCTGATCCAGAGAGCGGTGCAGACTACCACCTTCCCTGACCTTCTGAGAGGCCTCGGCCACCAGTTTCTTAAGCCACTGATTGTCGAGGACTTCGCCAGAAATCCGCATGGCATCCACCAAGGGCACACCACTGCTGTTGAGAATACTGAGCGTACTGGCAAATCGTGCAGTATTCAGCCCGCGCACCATCTTGGCCAGCCCCGGCACATGCAATATGGTTCGGTGAACCTTCAACCTGAAATCAGGTTTCTTCATCATGGCTGTAAACCCGAAGGCCAGCAAGGCCACGAAAATGAGGAAGTACAGCCCATAGGCTACCGTCCAGTCACTCAGCGTCAGAATGATCTGTGTCAGCGTCGGCAACTCCTGCCCACTGTTGACGAAGACCTTGACGATATCGGGCACGACGAAGGCCAGCAAAAAGCCAACGATACCGACAGCGACTATGGACAGTATTATCGGATAGATGGCCGCGAGCTTGATCTTCTGCCGCGAAATCTGCTGTTGCTCGGTGTAATCTGCCAAGCGCATGAGCACCAGCTCGAGATGCCCAGCATGCTCGCCAGCAGCTACGGTGGAACGGTAGAGGTCAGGGAACGCCTTGGGGAACTCACTCAGGCTATCGGCAAGCGAATAGCCCTCGAGCACTCGCGAGCGAACTGCCAGCATCATGCTCTTGACCTTCGGCTTTTCGCTCTGCGAGGCCACCGCGCTCAGCGATTCCTCCACTGGAATACCTGACTGGATCAGCGTTGCCAACTGGCGGGTCAACAAGGCCAGGTCCGGCGTATTCAGCGAGTTGCCCCGCGTCCTTACGCTACCCTTGGTCTTGCTCTTGCCCTGAGCGTCGCTGGATTGCTCCACCGATACCGGCATCCAGCCCTTGTCGCGCAGCAGCTGCCGAACCTGCCTGGCGCTATCGCCTTCGAGGGTACCTTTCTGGTTCTTGCCTTTGGCATCGAGTGCCTTGTAATCGAAAGCTGCCATTATTCGCGGTGCGTCACGCGGAGCACTTCTTCTACGGAGGTAATCCCCTGCAGAATCTTCAGCACACCGTCGGCGTGAATGCTCGGCCCACGTTCACGGGCATATTTTTCCATTTCCATCTCGCCAGCCTGTTTATGGATCAGTTGTCGCATGCCTTCATCGACTTCGATCACTTCATAGATACCCAGTCGGCCTCGATAGCCGAGATGATTACACTCGGGGCACCCGGTCGGGCGGAAGATCTGAGGCGGACTGGCAGGATCGGCACTGAGGAATTCGCAGACTTCAGCATCCGGCGTATAAGGCTCCTTGCAGTGTTCGCAAAGCGTTCTGACCAGTCGCTGCGCCATGACGCCGACGAACGAGGACGAGATGAGAAACGGTTCAACACCCATATCCATCAAGCGCGTGACCGCACCCACCGCACTGTTGGTGTGCAGAGTGGACAATACAAGGTGACCGGTCAAACTGGCCTGCACTGCAATTTCTGCAGTTTCAAGGTCTCGAATCTCACCGATCATCACCACGTCAGGATCCTGACGCAGGATGGCCCTGAGCCCCCTCGCAAAAGTCATGTCGACCTTGGTATTGACCTGGGTTTGACCAACGCCGGGCAGATTGTATTCTATTGGATCTTCGACGGTGAGAATGTTGCGGGAGCGATCATTGATTTCGCTCAGCGCAGCATACAGTGTCGTGGTCTTACCAGAACCGGTAGGACCAGTCACCAGCATGATACCGTGTGGCCGATAGACGGTCTTTCTCATGAGTTTGAGATCGCGCTCGGTCATGCCGATGCGCTCTAGCTGCAGGCGACCGGCCTGCTTGTCGAGCAATCGAAGCACAATGCGCTCCCCATTGCTCGAGGGCATGGTCGACACTCGAATATCAACTTCCTTGCCACCAACCCGCAGTGAGATACGGCCGTCTTGCGGAACACGCTTTTCAGCAATATCCAGTCTTGCCATGACCTTGATACGCGAGACCAGCAGCGGCGCGAGGGCTCGTTTGGGCTTCACGATCTCACGCAGCACACCGTCGACCCGGAAGCGGACTATCAGGTCCTTCTCATAGGTCTCGATGTGAATATCCGAGGCGCTCGACTTGACGGCCTCGGTCAGGATCGCATTGATGAGCCGTATGATCGGCGCATCATCTTCCTGCTCGAGCAGATCCTCGGTTTCCGGCACTGAATCCGCAAGACTCGCGAGATCCATGTCGTCACCGAGGCCCTCCACCATCTGCATGGCTTCGGCACTATCGTTCTGATAGGCGCGTCCGAGTGCTTCGTCGAACTCGTTCGCTCCGACAGCCTTGAACTCGCACTGGCCACCGGAAAACCGGTTTACCTCAGCGAAAACCTGTGGATTGAGCGGCGGCCTGAACTGAATGAGCTGACGCCCAGTCTGTTCATCCGGCTGCGAAATAAAGATTCCATGACGCTTGGCAAAGTTAAAAGGCAGGCGATAGATGTTAACCGCTTCCCGTTCCGGCGTTGCTAAGGCTTGTGACTGGCTGTTGTTTGGCATAGTTTTGTGTAAGCTATTTCGACGGCTAGAGTATACTAATCATAGCTGAGGCGCGTTCGATGTTCTGCGTCACAGTCTTAAAATTTTCGTAAACCCTTAAATTCAGGCGGGCTTGATGCCTTCAAGACTACAACAATGGCTGCCCTGGCTGCTCACGACAATAATCGTCGTCTGCGCAGCAGTCTACCTGACATCACACTCACTCGCACTGTGGCGCGACTATCAGCAGCTCAAGCGGCCGCCGGTTGCGGTCAGTGCACAGAGCGGTAACGCCGTGGTACAGCGGCCCGTGCGACAGTTGCTGGGGCTCAATCTGTTCGGCAGTCCGACTGCCAGCGCGCCCGCACCTGTGCAGACGACCGAGGAACTGCCCGAGACCAACCTGCAACTGACCTTGCGCGGCATTTCATCCTCCGGTGAAACAGACGTTGGTGGCGCCCTCATCGAAGGGCCCGACCGTATCACCGATTTCTTCAGAGTTGGCGAAAGCATGCCCGGCAATGCCAGTCTGCACTCGGTCTACGCTAATCGCGTCGTCATCGACAGAAGCGGTCAACTGGAAAACCTTTTCTTTCCTGAAGAGCTCGGCAGCGGCAGTAATGTCGAAGCTTATTCGCCCTCGAACGACAGTTATAACCAGACTTACGAGCAGGACTACCAGGACTCAGGCTATGACCAGTCCGGAGATGTTCCCGTTTACCAGCCTGAAGTTCAGGAGCTTAATGAATATGCCCCTGAAGTCACCCCTGATGAAGGCTCTGCAATACCGGGCGAGCAGTTCGATGCCGCTGGCTATGAGCCTCCTGAAGGCATTCCGGCAGAGCCGGTACCGGCTACTGAAGCTGTCAGCGAGCTCGAGGAAGCCCGCAGGGCTGAAATTCGCGACCGACTGCAGAAAATGCGAGAAACCATTCGGTCCCAGGCTCAGTAAGGCATTGCCTGTAGCCTACGATCTGTAACATAGCTTCACCATTCTTATAAAGTGATCCTCCCTTCAGCTGGATATACTCGCTTAAACCAGTTTGTAGTGTGGATTCTGATGTTCCCCCACCGCCGTATCAAGATATCCCTAGTCCTGAGCCTGTTCAGCGTCCTGATCGTGCTGGCTACGCTGACATTTGAAATTTCAGCACGCCAGGCGAGTCAGCGTAATTTTCAGACTCAACCAATTCAACTTGGTGAAGAATGGCCGAGCCCGCTGCTCGAGCGCAAAGTTCACCAGCGAGACCGAGGCGCACGACATACTGCAGAGCGCCTCAGCTCCAGAGAGCTGGCAGCCGGGATCTCTTTCTAGCTGTCTTGTTAAAAATGCCTGCGTGATCAGATCCGTCAGAGCGATCCTTCCATCATTTCGCGTGTCCTGTGGCCCTCCGCTCAACAATCGACGTCAATGCTTGACCTCTTTTTGCCCTCAGATTACAGTTTACGTTAACGTCAACTTGTGCCACAGCGTCTTTGCCTGGATACGTCATGACCAGAAAGGATCAAGCCCGGCTTTACACGATCAGTGATCTGGCCAGCGAATTCGACATCACACCCCGAACCATCCGGTTTTATGAGTCGGAACAACTGCTGCAGCCTGAATCCCGTGAATCGCACGGTACGCGACATTATGGCGAACGCGAACGTGTTCGACTCAAGCTTATTCTTCGTGGCAAGCGCCTTGGTTTCAGCCTTGCGGAATCCAAATCGCTGATCGAGCTCTACAATGCCGATTCAGACAACACCGAACAGCTTCAGCGCTTCCTTGAACTCATCGAATTACATCGTCGACAGCTACAACGGCAGAAGCAGGATATTGCCGTTCTGGAGCAGGAACTCGACTTGGCCGAGCAGCGTGTTCGAAACGCCATGCCCGGATCTACAGCCAACTAGCGCGAAGTCGCAGGAGCAGACCATAACAATGACCCAACAAGCCGACTACCCTACTCTTCGATTTCCCATGACTGAGGATGAGGCCCAGCTACAGACACTTGCCCGACGCTTCGCCCGGGAACGCATAGCGCCAATCGCCGCTGAAATCGACCGAAGCAATGCCTTTCCCAATGCACTCTGGAAGGCGCTTGGCGAGGTCGGCCTGCTTGGCATAACCGCCGGCGAAGATGTTGGTGGTGCCAACATGGGATACTTCGCGCACTGCCTGGCGCTCGAAGAAATCTCACGCTGTTCCGCCAGTGTCGCTTTGAGTTACGGCGCCCACTCGAACCTCTGCGTGAATCAGATAGACAAGAATGGCTCGATAGAGCAACGCTTGCGTTATCTGCCCAAGCTGGTCAGCGGCGAACATGTCGGCGCACTCGCCATGAGTGAAGCCCTGGCTGGCAGTGACGTGGTCAGTATGAGGCTCAGGGCCGAGAAACATGGTGATGGTTTCCGTTTGAATGGTACAAAAATGTGGATCACCAATGGCCCGGATGCCGATGTGCTGGTGGTCTATGCCAAAACAGCCCCTGAGGCAGGATCCAAAGGTATTACGGCATTTATCATCGAGCGCGGGATGGCGGGGTTTTCGAGCTCGCCAAAACTGGACAAGCTCGGTATGCGGGGATCGAACACCTGCGAGCTGGTGTTCGATAATTGCGACGTGCCGGCAGCAAATATACTCGGCGAATTGAACCGTGGCGCGAAGGTGCTCATGAGCGGCCTTGATTTCGAACGCGTACTTCTGGCAGCGGGCCCCCTCGGCATCATGCAGGCCTGCATGGATATCGTACTGCCCTACGTTCATGAACGGGTTCAGTTCGGCGAGGCCATTGGCAATTTTCAGCTGATTCAGGGAAAACTTGCCGATATGTATAGCCAGCTCAACGCCAGCCGCGCCTATCTCTATGCCACTGCTCAGGCCTGTGATCGCGGCGAAGCATCACGGAAGGATGCCGCTGGCGTCATACTGTTCTGCGCTGAAAATGCTACGCGTATGGCGCTGGATGCCATACAGATACTCGGGGGGAATGGTTACACCAATGATTACGCTGCCGGACGCCTGCTACGCGATGCCAAGCTGTACGAAATTGGTGCCGGCACCTCTGAGGTCCGACGAATGCTCATAGGCCGTGAGTTGTTCAACGAGACCGCCTGAGGAGGCAGCATGACAGAGCATGGAAAGGCAGAATCAACTGCATCGGCGGCAGCGGCTCGTCTCGAGCAGATGAACCAGCGCCTGGCGCACATCAAAGCGCTCGAAACCAGAATACGCGAAGGAGGTGGGCCCGAGGCGCAGGCGAAGCAGCGAGACAAGGGCAAACTGCTTTGCCGGGAACGCATCAGCCTCCTGCTTGATCACGATTCGCCCTTCCTCGAGATCGGCCTGCTGGCGGCCCATGAGGTCTACGACCACGAAGTGCCAGCAGCAGGTGTCGTCGCCGGCATTGGCTACGTATCCGGCTTTGCCTGCATGATTGTCGCCAACGATGCCAGCGTCAAAGGAGGGACTTACTACCCACTCACGGTCAAGAAGCACATCAGAGCCCAGACCATCGCCGAAGACTTTCGGCTGCCCTGTATCTATCTCGTGGACTCCGGTGGCGCCCACCTGCCCCTGCAGGACGAGGTGTTTCCAGACAAGGAAGACTTCGGTCATATCTTTTACAAGCAGGCCCGACTCTCAGCCCAGGGCATTCCGCAGATCGCCGTAGTGATGGGCTTCTGCACTGCCGGCGGCGCTTACGTACCGGCCATGGCAGATGAGTGTGTCATGGTGGAACGTCAGAGCTCCCTCTTTCTCGCTGGTCCAGCTCTGGTCAAAGCCGCTACAGGCGCGGAGGTCGATGGGGAAGCACTTGGCGGCGCGCGCATGCATGCCGAAATATCTGGTGTGGCCGACCATCTCGCTGCCAGCGATACTGAAGCCCTGCAACTTGCACGGCGAATACTGACCCATGCAGGCTTGCCCCGAAAGCGGCAGGTCGCTCTGCCAGCTTCGATTGCCGAGCCCCTGTACGCCCCTGAAGAGCTACGAGGCATCGTGCCAAAAGACTTCAGAACCCCTTTCGATGTCAGAGAGGTTATCGAAAGGATCGTCGATGGCTCGGAACATGACGAGTTCAAGCCGCTGTACGGTCCCACGCTCGTGTGTACATTTGCCGAGATCGGGGGGCACCGCGTAGGTATCCTTGCCAATAACGGCGTGCTCTTCAGCGAGTCCGCACTCAAGGGCACCCACTTCATCCAGCTCTGTGAGCAGCGAAATACCCCCTTGATCTTCCTGCAGAACATTACCGGCTTCATGATTGGACTCGATCATGAGCAGGGAGGCATTGCCAAGCACGGCGCCAAGATGGTGATGGCCGTGGCCTGCGCCACCGTAGCGAAATACACCATCATTATTGGCGGCAGCTTTGGCGCCGGAAACTACGGCATGTGTGGTCGGGGCTATAATCCGCGCTTTCTCTGGACCTGGCCCAGTGCCAAGATTTCCGTCATGGGCGGTGATCAGGCTGCCGGCGTACTCTCTACCGTAAAGGCCGAAGCGCTGGCGAAGAAAGGCTTGCCCTTCGATGCTGAAGCGAAGGCTGCACTCGAAGAACCCGTTCGCCGACAATTCGAGCGTCAATCAGATACCGTCTACGCCTCAGCCAGGCTCTGGGATGACGGCATCATTGATCCGGCCGATACCCGCGCAATACTCCGTTTTGCGTTGGATCTGGAACCCGAAGGCGTAGCAGGTGAGCCTGGAAAGGGTCGGCAGGGCGTCGCTGCCTACCGATAAGCCGAGCACATCATCTGAGGCGTTTCAGGTTCAGTGGTGGACGTGACTCTCACCGCTGACAGGCTGTACGGCAAACCAGGATTTTAGACGAATAGAATCCGGCTTCGCAGCATCGGCTGCTTCGAAAATGAAGGTCGCAGGCAATTGTTCACCCGCTGTAGTTGGCGATACCAGCTTCATCAGCATGATATGGATACCGCCGGGTGCTAATGCTACGGTTTGCCCGGCGGGAATCGATACGCCCTCAGGGAGTGCCGCCATCGACATCATGCCCTCATCAGACATGACAGATTCGTGCAGCGAAGTCTGAGCGGCCGCCTCAGTTTCTACGGCCACGAGCCGATATGACTGATCGGAACTATTGCTGATGGTGACGTAGCCAGCTCCGTTGAGCCCGGCCACGGGCACCGAGCGTGTCCAGGCATGCGTGATGGTGAGTCCTGCCTCGGTAACACCGTGAGCCATTACTCTACCGCCCGCCAACAGAAGGCCCGATAATACTGAACTGAAAACGAAAAACCCTACGATAGCGCCTTTAAAGTGCATCCTGGTCACTCAATTGCTCTCCTCAATAACAAAAAAGCCGCACGAAGTGCGGCTTTGATCGATCAGACTGAGCTAGATGCTCAGACTGCAGATTCCAGTTGTGGCACAGCTTCGAAGAGGTCCGCCACCAGGCCGTAATCAGCCACCTGGAAAATCGGAGCTTCTTCGTCCTTGTTGATCGCAACGATGACCTTCGACTCGGACATACCAGCCAGATGCTGAATCGCGCCGGAAATACCAACGGCAATATACAGCTGTGGGGCAACGATCTTGCCGGTCTGACCGACCTGCATATCGTTAGGCACAAAACCAGCATCGACTGCGGCGCGTGAAGCACCAACAGCAGCGCCAAGCTTGTCTGCAAGCTTGTACAGCATTTCGAAGTTTTCACCGTTCTGCATACCACGACCGCCAGAAACAACGATCTGTGCGCCGCTCAGATCCGGACGATCAGACTTCGCAAGCTCTTCTCTCACAAATGAAGACACGCCAGCATCCTTGACGACACTGCAGTCTTCTATCGCTGCAGAGCCACCTTCACCAGACACAGGGTCGAAACCTGTCGGGCGAACGGTAATGACCTTGATCGCATCGGAAGTCTTGACGGTAGCGATGGCATTACCGGCATAAATCGGACGAACGAAGGTATCAGCTGCTTCGACGCGAATGATGTCGGAGATCTGCGCAACATCCAGCAGCGCGGCTACGCGTGGCATGAAGTCCTTGCCAGTTGTCCCGGCAGACGTAAGGATTGCAGCGTAATCCTTGCCCAGCTCAACAACCAGCGCGGCCAGGTTTTCACCCAGCTGATGACCGTAGACATCTGCATCGGCCTTGAGGACCTTGGAAACGCCTTGTGCCTTGGCTGCCTCTTCAGCAGCGCCAGAACAATCCTTGCCTGCTATTAGAACAGTAATGTCGCCGCCGATTTGCTGGGCAGCTGCGATCACGTTCAGTGTCGCTGACTTGAGGGAACTGTTATCGTGTTCCGCAATGACTAGTACGCTCATGATTAAAGTACCTTCGCTTCATTCTTGAGTTTGTCGACCAGTTCGGCGACGCTCGCAACCTTCACACCAGCAGATCGCTGCGCAGGTGGCTCGACCTTTACCACTGAGATGCGTGGCGCAACTTCAGCACCGAGATCAGCCGGGCTCATGACTTCGAGCGGCTTCTTCTTCGCCTTCATGATGTTCGGCAGCGAAGCATAGCGTGGCTCGTTGAGACGCAGGTCGGTCGTCACGACCGCAGGCAGGCTCAGTGACACTGTAACAAGACCACCGTCAATTTCACGAGTGACTTCTACCTTGTCGCCTTCTACCTTGACTTCAGAAGCGAAAGTGCCCTGACCGTAGCCACAGAGCGCGGCCAGCATCTGACCAGTCTGGTTGTTATCAGTGTCGATGGACTGCTTGCCCAGAATAATGAGTTTCGGCTCTTCTTTCTCGACAATAGCCTTCAGCAGCTTGGCGGCGGCGAGCGACTGGATTTCCTCATCGGTCTCCACATGAATGCCACGGTCAGCGCCCAGCGCGAGCGCGGTACGAATCTGCTCCTGGCAGGCTTTCGGGCCGATCGATACGACCACGACTTCAGTGGCGACACCTTTTTCCTTCAGGCGAACGGCTTCTTCAATGGCGATCTCACAGAACGGATTCATGGCCATTTTGACGTTGGCCAGATCGACACCAGAGTGATCAGACTTGACTCGTACTTTTACGTTGTAATCGATGACACGTTTGACAGCGACAAGAACCTTCATAGATTCCTCGTTGGTTTGAGGTGGAATAAACGAGCATTATACCCTAATAAGACGACGCATAGCTCGGCGACATACCTGCAGACGATGCCTGATACGCTCCGGCGCACAATCAGCTCGTGATCTGCCATGGCCGCAGCGTCTATACTGGCCGTATTTAAATTCAAATGGCAGCAGAATTCAAACAAACGTTTGTTTGAATTTCGAATTCCGCTATCATGACCCCGAATTTTCTAGAGGAGATTGCTTGTGGAACGTGAGTCAATGGAGTTCGACGTACTCATTGTCGGTGCTGGTCCAGCCGGACTTTCCACGGCCTGCAGATTACTGCAGCAGGCCAAGAAAGCTGGAAAAGAGCTGACGGTCTGTGTCGTCGAGAAAGGCTCTGAAGTCGGCGCACACATCATGGCAGGTACCGTCTTCGAACCGACAGCCCTGAACGAACTGTTTCCTGACTGGAAAGAGCTTGGCGCACCGCTGAATACGCCAGTCGACCACGACGAAATTTTCTACCTGCGCAGTCAGGAGTCAGCCTTCCAGTTTCCTAACATGATCGTGCCGAAAAGCATGCATAATGAAGGCAACTACATCATCAGCCTCGGTAATCTGTGTCGTTGGCTGGCAGAGCGTGCCGAGGAGTTGGGAGCTGAAGTGTATCCCGGCTTCCCGGCTGCCGATATTCTCTACAACGACGACGGTAGCGTCAAAGGTGTCCTTACTGGCGACATGGGTATCGGACGTGATGGTGAGCCGACGGATAGTTTTACCCCCGGTATGGAACTGCACGCGAAATACACGATATTCTCTGAAGGGTCACGCGGCCATCTTGGCAAGCGCCTGATGCAAAAGTTCAATCTCAACGAAGGTAAGGATCCGCAGCATTACGGCATTGGTATAAAGGAGTTATGGGACGTTCCGGCTGAGCAGCACAAACCGGGTCTTGTGATTCATACCACTGGCTGGCCACTTACCGAAAGCGGCTCGACTGGCGGTTCATTTCTCTATCACCTCGAAAATGGTCAGGTGTACGTCGGACTGATCACGGATCTGAGCTATTTCAACCCGCATGTTTCACCGTTTGACGAGTTCCAGCGTCTCAAGCTGCATCCCGAAATCAGAAAACATATCGAAGGTGGCAAGCGTGTCTCCTATGGTGCCAGAGCACTCACCAAAGGCGGCTTCAATGCCCTGCCCAAGATGACCTTCCCGGGCGGCCTCCTTATTGGTTGCGATGCGGGAACGCTCAACTCTTCCAAGATCAAGGGCGCTCACTGCGCGATGAAGTCGGGCATCATTGCCGCTGACACGCTCGTCGATGCGCTGACCAAGGAAGATGTCGGCGGCAAGGATCTCGTGGCCTACACTGAGAACTTCAAGAACTCCTGGCTCTACAAGGAGCTCTACGACGAGCGCAACTTTGGCCCGGCGATGCACAAATTCGGCAATTTCATGGGTGGCGCCCTGGCCTTCTTCGAGCAGAATATCCTGCATCGCAGCCTGCCGCTGACCATTCGCGATATGACGCCGGACCACGAAACCCTGCGCCCGGCAGAAAGCTCCAAGCGCATGGAATATCCGAAGCCGGATAACAAGCTGACCTTCGACAAGCTGACATCGGTATTCATCTCGAATACCAACCATGAAGAAGAGCAGCCTGTGCACCTGAAGCTGAAAGATCCTTCAGTGCCGATTGAGTACAACCTGCCGAAGTACAACGAACCGGCGCAGCGATACTGCCCTGCTGGCGTGTATGAAGTGGTCGCACAGGACGACGGTAGCAAGCGCTTCCAGATCAATGCGCAGAACTGCGTGCACTGCAAGACCTGCGATATCAAGGATCCGACCCAGAATATCACCTGGGTAACGCCTGAAGGCGGTGGTGGTCCGAACTATCCCAACATGTAAGGGCGGTTTCAAGCCCATATGAAAAGGCCCCGTGTACAGCGATGTAACGGGGCCTTTTTCATATCTGTGATTCGCCAACCAGACGCTCTGCGCTCAGTCCTCTACCGGTCCGAGCACGTGCGGTCGCCCGCCGCTCTGAATCACAGCGCATGCTCGCCCATCAATGTCTTCGACCGTCGACAGCTCTATGAGCTGGTAGAACACTGCCCGACTCAGACGGGCTCTGAGGCCTCGATGCATACCCAGGTAGGGCACGCCATCGCGAAGCTCGAAGGTATTGGCAGCATCAAGCACCACAGCTGGCGCATAGTCCGGCTGAAGCGCGAGATACTCGGTACCTTTGTCGGTCAGTTTGTGAAAAGTCAGCACCTGAAAAGGCGCATCCGCAACTTCGATACGAGCCTTTTCAACCGGGGTGGTCAAATAATGCTGTCCGTCTTCACAGGACATGATTCGGGCAAATACCTGGCGGGTAGGCTCTCGGGTCAGTGGCGAGCCCTGGTACTGCCAAATGTTCTCCGCAGTGATTGCGAGCGGCAGGTCATAGACACGCTCGGGATGCCAGCGCTCCACCGGGTAGGGGTCGAGTTCAGCGGGGGCGTCATCACCTGCCTGTTGCGCCTGCTCGGCCAGAAGCCTTTTGATGTCAATATCAGGATTCTCGCTCATTCATCCGCCTTCAGGAAGTGAGCCGGCGCTTCTGCGCAACCCGCAGCCAAATGCTGGTAGGTCTCCGCATCAGGGAAGCGATAACGCCGAATTTCAGCAGTGGCAAAAGCACGCCCATCCCGCTTTGCGCCTGCAAGACAGTGCCCATCGAGCAAGGCAACAACAGGCATATGACACACCACCAGAAAATGCTGGTCAGGGAACTTGGCAAACACTGCCGAAAGGCTGTCG
This sequence comes from Allohahella marinimesophila, assembly GCF_039538005.1. Lineage (NCBI taxonomy): Bacteria > Pseudomonadati > Pseudomonadota > Gammaproteobacteria > Oceanospirillales > Hahellaceae > Allohahella > Allohahella marinimesophila. The sequence goes on along the minus strand of NZ_BAABBO010000023.1, from coordinate 53,563 downwards.
ATAGCGTCCTGCAGCGAATCTTCCGGCGTAATGCCCTCGATGGTCAACGCATCCCTGCTCACGCAGTCAGCCTGCTGCATCACCAATTCAGCCGTTTCACGGGCTCTCAGGTAGCTACTCGGGATAACCCGGTAGCTCGGCGCAGGACCAGGCTCATCGCGAAAGAAGGCGTCCAGCGCCTTGCCCTGACGTTCCGCCTGCCGGGCACCTCGCGAAGTGAGTTCACGCTCCTCATCGGTAATACCGTAGGCCTCGGCCTGGCCATGACGCATCAATAAAAATTCTCGAACTGCCAAACTGGACTCCTGTCAGATCATTCTCAGATTGATCTCAGCTGCTCGAGGGCGCCTCAGGGCCGCTTCTCGGCAGAATAAATTCGACGTCGCTGTTCTGTCCTCTCGACATCAGGCTTCGAAGCACCTTGTCGACAGACACCTGCTGGTAGAGGATGGCGTAGAGTCCGAACGCCAAGGGCATGTCGATGCCCAACTCCCGGGCCCGCTCGGCGACAAGACGTGTCGTATTGACGCCTTCGGCTACCTGGCCCAAGGACGAGACGATCGACTCTACCGACTCATGCTGGCCAAGCGAATACCCCACCCTGTAGTTACGGCTCAGTGGCGAAGAACAGGTCACAACGAGATCACCTACGCCGGCGAGTCCGAGGAAAGTCATCGGATTGGCCCCCATACGTTCGGCAAAGCGACTCATTTCGGCAAGGCTACGGGTGATAAGCATGGCCTTGCTATTTTCGCCAAGATTCATGGCAGCCGCCATTCCTGCGATGATCGCATAGATGTTTTTCAGCGCACCGGCGAGCTCGACACCGAAAACATCGCTGTTCTCATAGACGCGGAAAGAATCGCAACCAAGCGTCAGCTGAGTCACTGCGCGAAGCTCGGCACTTTCGCTGGCTATAACGGTTGCAGTCGGCACCTGGGCCGCCACTTCACGGGCCAGGTTTGGACCACTGAGCACACCGGTCACACAGCCGGGGACGGCGCTGGCGAGAATAGCGCTCATGAACTGGAACCCCGGCTGGGCAATACCCTTGGTGAGCGAAACCCAGAACTGACCACTGTGCGAGAATTCAGCGGCATCTTCACACACTGAACGAAAATGCTCGCTGGGTATCGCCACCATGACCAGCTCAGCATTTCTCACTGCCTCTTCAAGCGAGGTCGTGGCCTTCAGGTTCAGCGGGAGTGCAGTATCGGGGAGGTATTTGAGGTTGGTGTGGGCGGTATTGATTTCGTCTACGACGTCACCATCTCGAATCCACTGTACGGTATCGAGCACTTGTGGATTGTTGGCCGCTATGCTGGCCATCGCTGTGCCAAAGCTTCCACCACCAAGGATACATACCTTCGACACCTGGGGAATCGATGCGGTATCAGGAGCCATGGCGCCCGAGCGTTGCCCATCGGTTGTCGTTCTCAGCCTGGTCACACTCCAACGCGGCGACGAGGTCACGGAACGTTTCCTTGTTTGCGTCGTTGATTTCCATCAGGGTCAGGTGGGCTGCGAGCACTTTTTCACGAACTTCGTCTTCACTGGCCTGCAGAATCGGAATCTCGAGCAGGTCACTGGCGTGAACGGCAGCCTTGCTGACGATCACAAACAGATCGTCGAGGCCCATCGTCATGATCAGCCGTGTAACATCAGCGTTGACGGAGATAATGGTTGGCAGGATGCGGTCCTGCTCTCGGGCAAACAGTCCGATCTTGGCAATGAGGCCGAGCGTCGTACTGTCGACCACAGTCGTCTCAGTGAGGTCCACGATGACGGTAACAAAGTGGTCATCAGCCTGCATGCGCTCAATCACTCTATCGAGCGTCGAACAGAGGTTCAGCCGAATCTCACCAACGAACTTGATGACGTAGACGCCACGCCGCTCTGCCTGAAGAATCTTGAAACCGGGGTTTGGAACCATCTTTAAACCAGACTTTCGGTGATGGAGACGATGGCGATGTCGTCAGGGATCTCTGACAGGGCATCGAGCTGAAAAACCGACTCCAGTTCACCGATAGTGTGGCCCGATGCCCGCACTCTTTCAAGCATCAACGCTTCCTTGGCATCGAGCGAGGATGCATCCAGCACTTCAAACAGGCCGTCCGAGACGATAATAATGGAAAAGCCCGGCGGTAGAGGCTTCTCGAAAATCTTGTAATTGGCCTGTGCCATCAACCCTACAGGCGCACCACGCCCCTCGAGGAACTGACAGTCCTTACCCTCACAGAACACCGGCATTGGATAATGTGCGCCGACCGAATAGGTCAGCATACGCTTTTCAGTGTCGATAATGCCGGCAAACATGGTGAGATGCTTGCCGAGGTCAGTTTCGAGCAATTCGCTGTTCACTCGAGCGAGCAAGCGGTCCGGGTGCAGAATATCGTCACTCGACTGGCGACGAATATTGCGCTGCAGTCGGTTACTGAGATTTTTGAGGAGCACCGTTACAAAGGCCGATGAGGCGCCATGACCGGACACATCGGCGAAGTAGAAACCGACGCGATGCTGGTCGATGTGGTAATAGTCGAAAAAATCACCGCTGAGATACAACGAGGGCTTGATACAGTGATCAATGCTGATGTTGCCGAAGCGCAGGCCTTTCTCCGGCAGCATCTTCATCTGCACCTGTCGCCCGGCCCGCTGATCAGCCCGAAGCTCATCGAGATTGTATTTGAACTCGGACACTGTTCGCTCGAGATCCTGGCGGTAACGCTTCGACTGTTTGAATAGACGAACACGTTCAAGCTGCCTTCGCAAAGCCTCGTCGAGCGCCGAGATATCCAGAGCAACCTTTGACACGACATCAGCCGCACCAGCGCGAAGTGTTTCCAGAATGTGATCGGTAGAGATGGGATTGGTAAGAACGAGAACCGGCGGACGCGGTTCGAAAGGCTCGAGAAAGTCGGTCAACCATGCCACGCCTTCAGGCATGAGATCGCCAATGATGACATCAGGCCGTTGATTCGCTGGCATTTCCGCACACGACTCGGGTGTGGCTGCAGCAGTGACTTCGAATCCCTGGGCGGCAAAGTGTTCGACCAGCCAGGCTGAGGATGTCGAATCCGCATCGATGACCAGTAAATGCTCTTTGCTGTGTATCACGATTTGTCCGAGGTCACGATGAATGCAATAGCTTTCCTACCCACAGATTTATCTTCCATCCAGACCCTCCTGCAACAACGAGTGCAGTGTAGGTTAGTCCCGGCAGCCGGCATTGTCCTTGTTATACAAATCCATTACCAGAGGCTAGGTAAAAAAGTTAGAGTGATCATACTAAAAGACCTCACTCCAACCGATAAGCACTACTGACTATGATGCATACCCGTTCTTCTCCCCGTTTCGAACTTCTCGGTCTGCGAGATCGCCTGATCATGGACCCCGTTCACGGCGGAATAGCCCTGAGCGAAATCGAGGTGGCGATTATCGACCACCCGCTATTCCAGCGGCTCCGCTACATCTGTCAGAACGACATTCTGTCACTGGTGTTTCCAGGCGCCACGCATTCGCGTTTTCTGCACAGCATTGGCACGATGCATGTTGGCCACAGGATCTTCAAGCAACTCGTGGAGAATGCACTGGCTGCCCGAGTGAAGGAACATGGCCAGGCCTATGAGCTGAGTGAACACCAACTCGCAGCCCTGCACTTTTTCACCCAGATCGTGAGACTGGCCTGCCTGCTTCATGATTGCGGCCACAGCAGCTTCTCGCATCAGTTTTCCCGTGCTCACTCAATCCAGAAGCTGTTTACTGATGGGATGGCGGTAAAGACACTGTGGCAGGGCATCGACACCACCCGACTCTTTGGTGAGCCGCCGGCGAAGATCGTGCATGAACACTTTTCGGTGCGCTGCGCTATGGCGATATTCGACGATGCACTGCCCGCCTCGGCGGACTTCAGCATGGATGACGTGCTATGTCTGATGGAGACGACCTCCATCCAGCCGAGCCAGACTTTCCGCACAGCCACCGCCGAACTCTGGCCGGTGCTGACTGGCGAAGCAGTTGGCGATGCCGACAGCCTGGATCGAGCAGCCAACTACCTCATCGGCACATTACGCCTGGTGGTGTCTGGCGAATTCGATGCCGACCGGGCGGACTACATGCTCCGCGACGGCTTCCATTCATCGGTCACGATTGGTGGCTTCAACATCGATCATCTGCTGAAGAACCTTCATATCGGCTGGGATGCAGAGGCTGAGTGGATGGGCTTCGCTGTCACCGGCAACGGTCTTGGTGCACTCGAGGATTTTGTCTATAGCCGTTATCAGATGTATCGGAAGGTTTATGGTCACAAGACTTCGCAGGGATTCGATCTCGTCTTGCAACATGCCATCAATGAGGTCATGGCAGATGAAGAGGTGTGTAGCTTTGTGTACGAGTGTCTGACCAATATTCAGGATTTCCGCCATCTGACGGACAACTATTTCTGGGAGCAGTTCAGGCGCTTCGCACGTGCCAACCCCGAATCATGGTCCGAGCGCATCATCAACAGGCGTCGGCTGAAGCATCTCCGCAGCGTGCATGATGCCGATGCTGAATCGTTGAAAGCAACGACGGCGACACTGGAGGCCGAACTGGCTGAAGACGGCAGATCGGGTCATCGCGGCGTGCTTCACTGTACGCTCAAGGCGCGCTTCTCCAAGATCGGCAAGGGCTATCGTGAGATCCGGGTACTGAACAAAAGAACCGGTGAGTATTCCGACATCACCCATCAAAGTGACTTTTTCAGCAAATTCAGGGATGTATCCATTACCCACTTCTATCGCAAGCCGTGAGTTCGCCGCTGGTCTCGTGCACGTGCCCGCTGCTGGTGGTACTGTAGCGATGACCGGCGTATGCAGGGCCGCTTTCGCCGACTTCTGGTACTGATTCTATGGCAGGTATGAAAACGAGAGAACGCATTGCGATGGCCAGCCTGTCGCTGTTCAATCATTTTGGCGAGCCGAACGTCACAACGCTGCAGATCGCCGACGAACTCAACATCAGTCCTGGCAACCTTTACTATCACTTCAAGAACAAGACTGAAATTCTCAACGACCTGTTCGGACGTTTCGAGCGGCAGATGCTCAGCCTGATCAGTGCGCCTGATGCCGAGGTGTCGATCGACGATTACTGGATCGTGCTACACCTTGTGTTCGAATGTATCGCTGAGTATCAATTTCTCTACAAGGACCTGGTCAATATTCTGCAGCGCTACGAACGAATTGCGCCACGATTTCGCAAGATACTGAACAGGAAGCTTGCTGTTACCCAAAGCGTACTACAACGCCTCAAAGAGCGGCATATCATTGACGCGACTGATGCCGAGCTAGCCGCCCTGGCGCATAATGTGGTGCTCACGCTGACCTGGTGGCCAAGCTATGACGTGGTGACAGCAAAGCTGCCACAGGAGATGGACCTGAACCGAGGCATTGCCCAGACAATCAGTCAGGTGGCCCCTTATCTACGTGCTTCTGAACGAGCGGAAGTGTTGGCGCTGAGTCGGGAGTACCTGGATTCAGACCCCGGAGCTATGCAAAACCGCGATGTTCACGCTCAGGAGTAAGCGATCTGATGCGGTCAGCTCCGGCCTGGAGGCGTGCGATGGCCCGAGCGGGTACCATTCCGGGTCTTAGCCTGTTTTGGTGCCGTTTTGGCGTCATCATCGTCAGATGGTTCGTCGCTGTGATGATCGCTATCAGCCAGAGACAGCGCGATGACGGCAGCTCTCAACTTGGAGACTTCAACGCGGAGTCTGTCGATTTCCTTTTGTGTAGGAATGCCGAGACGGACAAGCGTTTTAGACACCCGTTGGTCAAACACGGATTCGAGCCTGTCCCAGGTGGTGTTAGCGCGATCTTTCACTTCCTCAACCCGGCCTTCGACCACTCGAATCTGCTTTTCAACAGCGCCACGCGTCTTGCGCTCGAGTTCTTCGCCTTCCTGAACGAGCTTGTCGAACACCTTGCCAGCATCTTCTTCGGCTTTATTGAAGGCACCCAGACCTGCTAACCAGATCTGCTGTGCAGAATCCTTTATTCGGCCTGAAAGCTGTTTGAGCGGGTCCTGTTCAGACATGGTAATCTCCTGCTACCTGAGCGGCTGGCGTTGGTGTTGCTGACCGTACCGAATAACTGTCAGTATAGTCCATTCTTATTTCAGTCGGATGACCCGGTGCAGTCGAACAAGCGGTTCCTGAATTTCAGTATCGAACATCTGAGGTCGAGCAGGCAAGGCCTCTGGTTTGCACTAGACCTTGTCATGCTGCTCCTGCTGACCCTCAACCTGTTTCTCATCATCGTCGATTCGATCTATCGGCTTGGCGCCACCGACGAATTGGTCGGGGCCTATCTACCAGCTCTGTCGCCCAGCCTGGAATATCTGAATCGGCACTTCTTCTTCATCGACCTCTGCTTTGTAGCGATTTTTCTGAGTGAATTCTGCCTCCGTTGGGCGGTATCGGTGAAGAACAGCGATTACGCCCGCTGGTTCTATTATCCGGTCATCCACTGGTACGATGTAGTCGGCTGCATTCCGCTGAGTGGTGCCCGCCTCCTGCGCTTCCTTCGAGTGTTTTCGATCATCCATCGCTTGCAGAAATACCGCATCATCGATGTGCGCCAAACTGCCATCTACCGCTTTCTCATGTTCTACTACGAAGCCTTGCTGGAGGAATTGAGTGACCGCGTGGTCATCAAGGTGATCAATGGCATTCAGGAAGATATCCGCAGTGATGCGACGCTGACCCGGCGAGCGGTCGAGGAACTGGTCAAGCCCAGGCTCGATAGACTACTGGTTTCGGCAAAAGCGGTCACGGGAAGCATAGCAGGCGCCATGAAGTCTGATGTCGATCATCCTTTTTCGGAAAAGCTCAGAACCAGCGTGATCGCCGCCATGCAGAATAACGCCGAACTGAAGCGGCTCAGCACCATCCCCATGATAGGCGAACAACTCAGCGATACCCTGGAGGAAGCCGTAGCTGAAGTGGTGATCGATAGTATCGCCTGCCTCATCGACGAGTTTCCGGAGCTGCTCAAGGAGGATAGCCTGCGAGCCAGCCTCCGAACGGGCGATGCCAGCTGGGATGCCCTGGACACCATACTACTGAGCCTCATACATGATGTTCTCGATTTCGCGAAACAACAGGTCGCGACGCAGAAGTGGAAACAGCAACTGTAAGGTATTTTTTAGAACCCCATCATACACTTGCAGGAGGCTGCGTTATATCATGCCACTCCACGCTCATGGATCGTTCACTATCCAATTCGCTATCAGACAGATAGGCAAGCAATGAAAACCCGTACCTGGCTCAAAAAACGGCTTGTTTCGAAGGCGCTCGACAAGCAGCTCGATGCCATAGAAAAACCCGTTGGCTCCATGGGCTATGATCCCTGGGGCTTCAATCGAGACACCAACAAGATCGCGGCTGCCATTTTCAGTCCTCTGTTCAGACATTATTTTCGCGTCGACACTACCGGTATTGAGCGGGTTCCAGCGACAGGGCCGGTTTTGCTGGTGGCCAATCACAGCGGACAGCTTCCCATCGATGGCGTTCTCATTGGCTACAGTATTGCCACCAGACCAGTGAACCCTCGCCTGCCGCGGGCCATGGTCGAACGTTTCTTCGGAACAGTGCCTTTCCTGGGCAATCTTCTCAATCAGATGGGCGGCGTTCTCGGTGATCCGGTCAATTGCGCGTCTATGCTTGACCAGGGAGAAGCGGTTATCGTATTCCCCGAAGGCGTGCGAGGCTCAGGCAAGCCCTGGGGCAAGCGCTACCAATTGCAGCACTTTGGCGAAGGCTTCGTTCACCTCGCGATGAAGTACAAGGCGCCTATCATTCCGATCGGCGTAGTTGGCTGTGAGGAAACCATCCCGTCACTGACCAGCCTCGGACCACTGGCTCGGGTTCTCGGTCTGCCGTACGTTCCTGTCTGCTTTCCGGCTGTACTGCCGGCCAAGGTGCGAATCCACTTCGGCGAACCGCTCTATTTTGCTGACGACGACGCCGATGAAAATGAAGTGGTCGCCAGGACCCAGACCGTTAAAAATGCTATTGAAGCCCTGCTACGCGAAGGACTCATAGCCCGTAAATCAATTTTCTTCTGAGCGGAGAGCTCGAATTCATGCCAGATTCAGCGCGAGGTCGCGACAAAACAGGACAGCAGGCGCCGCGCAGAAAGCCGGTGGTGCTGATCACCGGTGCTGCAGGCGCATTGGCACAGCGGGTGATTGAAAATCTGTTGCCCCGCTACGAAATCGTGGCCGTCGATTTCCGCGAACAGGTGTATCACTGCAGCGGCGTCCAGAGTTACTGCATCGATATCAACAAGCGTCGTTTCGAGGATCTGTTCAGGAAGCACGATATCGCTGGCGTGATCCACATGGGCCGGGTCATGAGTAGTGAAGAGCCACGAAACCGGCGTTACAACTCCAATGTGCTGGGCACGGCGAAGCTGTTCAAATTGTGTGAGAAGTACAAGGTCAACAGGGTCATCATTCTTTCGACCTTTCATGTGTACGGCGCGAATGCCTATAACCCTGCAATGCTCGACGAATCTGCGCCCCTGAAGGCGGCAGAACTGACCATGGACCTGATCGACTCTGTGGAGCTGGAAAATCTCGCGCACATCTACCTGTGGCGTTGCCCCACCCTGAACGTCACGATTCTTCGACCCTGTAATATCGTCGGCCCTGGCATCCGCAATACCATTGCGAACCTGCTCTCGTCTCGGGTCTGTCCGGTGTTGACCGGCTTCTCACCTATGATGCAATTCATTCACGTCGATGATATGGCAGAGGCGATTACCCTGGCCTACCGCAAGAACAGGAAAGGCATCTATAATGTGGCTACGCCGGACTGGGTAGGCTTTCAGGATGCCGTAAATGCTTGCGGCTGTCTGCGCATGCCGATCCCGTCCATACCGCCGTTCCTGGCTCGCCAATTATTGGCGCTATTGCCCGGCAATCCGCTACCACCGTATCTGGCAAACTACTTCAAGTACCCGGTAGTGCTTGACCATCGGCACTTTCAACAGACCTTCGGATTTGAGCCGAAGTACTCGCTGAAGGAAATATTCAGATATTATCGATCAGTGAAGCATTGATTCAGTCCCCACGGCCACGCGCCGTGAGCCAGCCGTGCGTGACGCCATCATGACCATAGATTTCGCCTCCGTCACCTTGGCCATGGCCGCCATGGCCTATCTTTTTATTTTCGGGCTGCTGGTCTCGCGTCCTCTCTCTACGAGAGCCGACAAGGCGCTGCTTCTGGCCCTGCTGTTCAATAGTGTCTGGCTGATGGTGCTGACCTCCCAGGCAGTGAGTGGCGAGCCTGCTTACGAATACCGCTACGGTCTTGAAATTATCCGCAATGGCGCCTGGATCGCGCTACTGTCAGTTATCCTGGGCGTAAGCGTTCGAAATATCCGCAAAGGTGGTGCCAACGTTCTGAGCTGGTTCCTGCTCGGGCTGCTGTTACTGTTAGGCACCCTGGGAGCCGATGCCATCGCGAGGCTGGCGGAAGCACCGGAACTCATTCCAACCGCCCTGGTACCGGTCGGTCAGGTTCTTGTCGCGATTGGCGGACTTGTACTTGTTGAGCAGCTCTGGCGTAACAGTGACCAGAATGCGATGAACCATACCAAATACCTCTGCATTGGCGCTGGCGCCATCTTCGCCTATGACTTTTTCCTTTACGCCGACGCCATTCTGTTCAGCCGCATTTCACCGGCACTCTGGAAGGCTCGTGGCGCAGTCAACCTGCTGAGCAGTCCACTGTTTGGGGTGGCTCTGGTCGCCAGAGGACGTAACAAGTTCGACGTGCGTATTTCGCGCAAGATGGTGTTTCATACCTCTGTCATCGTCTTCACCGCCCTCTATCTCATGCTGATGGCGATTGGCGGTTATTATATCAATGCCCTCGGCGGCACCTGGTCCAAGGCCGTCCTGATCACACTGCTGTTCTTCTTCACCCTGCTGCTGATCATCGCCGGCAGTTCTCATCGCATCCGCGCGCGCCTGCTGGTCTTCGTGACACGGCATTTTTTCAACTACAAATATGACTACCGTGAAGAGTGGTTGAAGGTAACACGTGACCTCACGACCTTCGACTCGGACCCGGACCTCAGTCAGTCAGTCGTCAGAATCATCTGCTCACTGGTGCATAGCAGCGCTGGCGCGCTCTGGCTCAGGGATGAGCACAACCACTACGCGCAGCAGGCGGCCTGGAACTGTCAGCGTCTCCGCCACCACCAGATCGATGTGACCTCGGAACTCATCGATTACATGACCCAGAACGAATGGATCGTGAACCTGAATGAATACCGTGATGACCCCACACTGTACAACCTGATGGAACTCCCCAGCCCGTTGGAGCAGTATCCCAAGGGCTGGCTCGTGGTCCCACTCTATGTTAGAGAACAACTGTTTGGCTTCGTACTGGTACTCAAGGCCGATATGCATGTCGACCTCAACTGGGAGAATTACGACCTGTTGAAGACAGTCGCTCGCCAGGCGGGCAGTTATCTGGCCATGCTCGAAGCCCAGGATGATCTGTCGGAAGCCAAGCAGTTCGATGCTGTGAACCGGACATCTGCCTTTCTCATCCACGATCTGAAGACCATCATCGCGCAGCTCTCTCTGCTGGTGAAGAATGCCGCCAAACATCGTCATAACCCACAGTTCATAGATGACATGATTCAGACGTCCGAACATGCGTTGGGGAAGATGAACAATCTGCTACAACAGATTCGTAATCCTGTCAGCAGGGATACCGTAGTGCGTATCGATGTTGCCGCTCTGATCACCCAGGCCATTGAACAGGTCTCCAGGCGGCAGCCGCACCCCAAACTCGATGGCCCCGAAACCAGCCTGTATATACAGGCGGATCGGGAGAAGCTGCTGGCGGTCTTCGTTCATCTGTTGCACAACGCACAGGATGCGACAGCCAAGAATGGCGAAATCATCGTATCTCTCAAACAAAGCCCCGGCTGGATCGTTATTTTCATTCAGGATACTGGCACAGGGATGAGCGACGAGTTCATCAAGACGCAGCTGTTCAAGCCCTTCGAAAGCACTAAAGGCCTTACCGGCATGGGCATCGGCGTATATCAGAGCAAGGAATATGTTCGCAAACTGGGGGGCGCAATCGACGTCACCAGCGAGATTGGAGTCGGCAGTTGTTTCACGCTCAAACTACCGGCAGTCGACCCAATCTGAGCATGGCCTCCAACTCTGACTATGCTGTAAGCTGCTGAACATCAGGAAAAGAGAATCCAATGCAGAAAAAATTGCTGATCATTGAAGACGATCCAGGACTGCAGAGCCAGATGCGCTGGTGCTTTGCGGAAGATGTCGAGGTCATTCTCGCCCAGGATCACGAAACTGCGATCGCTGCTCTACGCCGGCACGAGCCACAGGTCATTACGCTCGATCTCGGGCTGCCGCCAGATCCCGGTGGCTCCACGGTAGGCTTTCAGCTTCTGCATGACCTTCTGCAACTGGCCCCCTCTACCCGCATCATTGTGGTGACAGGACGCGAGGAGCGTGAAAACGCTGTTACGGCCATTGCCAATGGTGCCAGTGATTTCTATCAGAAGCCGCTGGATGGCGACATTCTGGCTTTTGTTGTCGAGCGAGCATTCCGCCTGTATTCGCTCGAACGCGAACACGAGGAGAAACAGCAGCGCCATAGCGCGTCCAGTCTCAAGGGCATTGTGGCCTCCAGTCCGCAAATGCTGGAAATCTGTCGAACTGTGGAAAAAATTGCGCCGGCAGACGTCACTACCCTCATCCTTGGCGAGACGGGTACGGGCAAGGAGGTCCTTGCCAAGGCCATCCATCAGCTCAGCAGTCGCGCGGGCAACACCTTTCAGGCCATCAACTGCGCAGCTATCCCGGAAAACCTGCTGGAAAGTGAGTTGTTCGGCTACGAAAAAGGCGCTTTTACCGGCGCCAGCGCGCAGAAAAAGGGCAAGGTCGAACAGGCCGATGGCGGCACGCTCTTCCTCGACGAGATTGGCGACATGCCAATGCCACTGCAGGCTAAATTACTGCGATTTTTGCAAGAACGCGTCATTGAGCGCGTCGGTGGCATGAAGGAAATTCCTGTCGACGTCAGAGTGGTCTGCGCCACCCACCAGAATATCCAGACGCTGATCAGTGAGGGCAGATTCCGGGAGGATCTGTTCTATCGTGTGAGCGAAATTACCCTGCGTACGCCGCCATTGCGGGAACGTAGTGGTGATGCGGTCGTCATTGCCAAATACCTGCTTGAGCAATATTGCAAGTCGATGGACAAGCCCAACATGACGCTCTCGAGCGGAGCGGTTCTCGCGATTCAGAACCATAAATGGCCCGGTAACGTCAGGGAACTCATCAACAAGATCAAGCGCGCAGTCATCATGGCCGATGGTAAGAAGATTCAGGCCTCGGATCTGGAGCTGAGCGAACATGAAGCTGGCTCGACCGATGCACTGAATCTCCGCCAGGTTCGGGAAACTGCGGAAAAGAACGCGATTGTCCACGCACTGGAGCTCTCGGGACACAACATGGCGCAGGCCTCGCGCTTACTGGGCGTGACCCGTCCAACACTTTACAATATGACGGATAAGTACAACATCCACACCCAATCCAACTGAGATCTGCCATCTCGCAGGGCGTATATTTATGAAGCACAAGTACGACGAAAGGAATTTTACGGCCAGGGTATATGGCCATACAGCCGGTCGCAGAGCGCTGAAAGTCTGTCTCGCATCATTCTTGATTCTGGTGTTTGCAGGATGTGAGAGTAATGAAGAAAAAGCGCTGAAACGCGCACAGATTCAGTTCTCGAGCCATATCGACCAGGCCAGTTTCTTCATGAACCAGGGGCAGCTCAAGGCTGCGATGCTCGAAGCGCAGAATGCACGAAAATTGCTGCCCGCCGAACCTGAACCATATCTGCTCATGGCCGATGCCCTGCTCACGACCGGCGATGCGCGTCAGGCGCTTCAGGTTTATCAGGAAATACTTGGCAGCGATGAGGCCAAAGCTCAGCCCGGTGTGGTGAAGATAGAGGCCACTCAGGCAGACATGAACACTGCCCGGCTAGGCATGGCCAGCACCCAGATGTTACTGGGGGATATCAATGCAGCCACGCAGGCGCTCGACGAACTGCAAGAGCCTAGTGCCGAGCAACAAGCCGCTGCGCTCGTGTTACGCGGTAATCTTGCGCTAGCCCGACGTGAACTCACGGACGCCGAGGCCTTCTATCGCCAGGCCATGGAACAGGACGCGGCCAGCATCGACGCCTATATTGGCCTTTCGAAGGTCTCGTTCATCAAGGAGGATATGGGCGCCGCCAATGAGGCTATAACGAAGGCCGAAACCATCCAGGCTGAATCTTCGGAGCTCTGGCTGTGGAAAGCCCAACTCGCTGCTGCGCAGAACAGATTTGCCGAGGCCGAAACAGCCTATATCAAGGCACTGGAAAAAATCGGCCAGTACGATGTCATGACGATGCAGAAGTTCCAGACCATCTCTCAACTCGTCGAGGCGTTACGCGCGCAAAGTAAATTCGCCGAAGCCTTTACCTATCAGGAAATTCTGGACAAGTCAGGCCCGGGCAATATTCGCTCAAATTACGAACAGGCGCTCGAGGCCATTCAGGCCAATGACCTGGATAAGGCCGAAGGTTTGCTCCTGAGCATTCTGGAGTCTGCACCCGGGCATAAGCAGGCTGGCATCATGCTTGGCATCGTGAAGTTCCAGCAGGGTGAGTGGGCCATGGCCGACATGTACCTCAGTCAGTATGGTGGTGACAACGTCAACGACGTCGTATCACGTGTCATGGCCGAAACCAAGCTTCATATGAAAGAGCCTGAAGCGGCAAAAGCGCTGATGAGCGGCCTGCCCCAGGAGACCAGTGACAATCTTTCAATTTTCGGTATGGCAGAAATAGCCACCGGCAACCTCACTGCCGGTATCGAAGCGTTGAAGAAGGCGCTGGCGCTGGACGAGGGCAATGTCGGGATCCTCGAGCAACTGACCAAGGCCTTGCTCAGGGAAGGTAAACCGGATGAAGCGCTTGAAGCCCTTGAACAGGCTATTGTTCGAGCGCCCAATCAGGAAAAGATTCGCTCGATGATCGTGGCCGTGCATGCGAGCCAGAAAGACTGGTCCAAGGCGGAGAAAGCAATAGCAGCCTGGAAGCGACGCAGCCCTGATAGTGCACTCGCTTTCAATGCCGAAGGTGCGCTCCTCATGCAACAGGACAAGAAACAGGACGCCATCAGAGCTTTTGAAAAAGCGAAAAAATCCAATGAAAAACTGGCAACGCCCTACTTCAATTTGATACGCCTCTATCTGTCTCAGGAAGAGGATGCCCTGGCATTGGCAGAAGCCAGGGCTGGCGTGCAGAACATGCCGGCCAACATGATGATGATTCGAAGCTACCTCGATCTGTCGTCACGGCAGGAAAAGCTGGAAGATGGTATCGAATTCCTGCGGACTGTGGCTGAGCAGAATTCTGCTGCTGCACCCAGTCTTGTGCTGGCGGAGTATTATGGCCGGACCAACCAGTTCAAGGACGCCCGTGGCTTCCTGAACCGGGCACGCGAATCCGGCGCCGACCCTTCTGCCGTTGAAGGACTTGAGTTGCTGCTGGCGGAAACCGAAATTCCCTTGCTTATTCAGGCCAAGCGACTGGATCAGGCAAGGAAACTGGCCGACTCGGTCGGCTCAAGCTTTCCGTCTTCGCCTGAAGCACAGCTTCTCAGGGCCAAGGTTGAATTGAGCGCCGGTGATGAGAAAGCAGGCTTCGATCAGTTGAGCAGAATCAATCGAAAGTATCCCCAACAGCCGATCGCCTTCGAGTTTCTTGGCGACTACTACTTCAGCAAGGAAAATTTTGAGAAAGCTGTTGGCGTCTATCAGAAGGCCTGGCTGCGTGCGCCCAGCCAGACCCTGGCCATCAAGATGCATCGGGCACTGCGTGAGGCAAACTCGACCGTCAAGTCGCTTGAACCCCTGAAGCAATGGCTTGAAATCAATCCAGACAGCCCGCAAGCCTCTACTCTGCTGGCTATGGGCTATCAGGCAGCCGGCATGAATGATGAAGCCATCGAACTGTATGAGAAGATCCGTCAATCCCGTCCGGCTGATGCCGTCGCTCTAAATAACCTGGCCTGGCTCTACTACGAGCGCAAGGATGAACGTGCGCTGGAGGCGGCGGCTGAAGCTTATCGCCTGCGACCTGACAACAGCGCAATTGCGGATACCTACGCGCTCGTCCTGCTTCAGCAAACTGATGAGACAGCCAAAGCCATAGAGATCCTGGAAAAGGCTGTAGAAGCCGAGCCGGAGAATGAAGAGCTGAAGAAGCATCTCGAAGATGCCAGGGCGGCTTCTGCCAAAAGCTCGTAAGGGGATAGTGCAGCGGCTGCAGTCATAACCATCTGCAGCCGCTTGCAATTGAGCACTAGCCTTTCTGAGGGGCTAGTGCCGGGGAGATGGTACGCGCTGACGAAACTGCATCAGGCAGGGCGCGTCACCATTCCTTCGCTGAGATCATGCTCACTGCTTCGCTTCCACCGCCTCAGTCGGCCGGGCGTGCAAGCCTAACAGGTTGGTTCGCAGGGGGAAGCTGGAGTCGTGAATCAGGGTAACGCCGTGCTCATGACGGACCTTCTCGTGCAGCAGGCCTGTGATTGAGTGAAGTGGACTGCCTACCGACGAATAGACTACCCATAAGTTCTTGTCCGAATCCGCACTGGGCCACTGCACTTCTTCGATAAGCACACGGCGGTAGAAGTTATCGACTGTCAGTATCGTAGGTTGCTGTTTGAGTTTGCAGTCAGCAAGCCCCTCAATCCTTGCCTGGTAATAGACAAAGGTCGTGTACACACTAGGATTGGGGAATAATACCGAGTCGCCCTGAGCGCAGTGCTGGGCCAACTTGGTGTAGAGATCACGGAACTCGAACTGCGGCCGACCTGCCTGGTTATGCAGACCCAATAGTCCCATTGCGAAAAGAAGCACATAGAGCCCCTGCCCCAGACGGCGCGGTAGCATGCTCAACAAAGTCACCACGAGCGGCGCAAACGCAGCCAGTGTGAAGATGAGGTAACGGTCTACAAAAAGCGGCTTCACCTTTGCCGCAATCGCGAGAATGACTACCGGAAGTCCTGCACAGAAACATAGCATCATACGATACCGTGCCAGCTGCAGCGCCGGATGGTGAGGGCGTGAGTTCGGGCCGCTGTAACCCCAGAGCAGAAAAACTGCGTAAGCGGCACAAGCTCCCAGCAGAAACAGAATCACCAGGGCAGCCGTTCTGGCGTACCAATCGTAGGTATAGCGGCCAGTGATCTGATCGACATAGAATTCAAATACGACCGAGAGCCCCGTGGGTTCGATCCAGTTCACATTCGGAGCATTGTTGGCCTGAAGTCCGAAAAAGGCCAGGATGGGAAGAGCCACCAGCACCATCAGGATATAAGCTAGCAAACCGCCCTTGAATCGCGCCGTTCGGTTTTCCTTCTGAATCAGGTTGAGCAACAGATATAGACCGAGCGCGCCGTACAGCAAGAGCAGAAATATGTGCGAATACAGAGATAAGCCCGCCAACAGTCCAAAGCCGACGAAGTAGTGCATTGAACCGCTGCGGACCGCGTTCCAGAACATGGGAATAGCGAAGGCGGCAAACATGAAGACCATGCTGTAAGAGCGCGCTTCCCATGCATACTTTATAAACATCGGATTCACGATGATCAGTGCAGCCACCGCAAAAGCATGGTTCGGCCCCACCTGTTTTCGGACAAAACGGTAAATCCAGAACACGCCGATCAGTGCAAACACGGCGGAAGGTAGGCGGAGCATGAACTCCGAATTCAAGCCGAGGTAGAGGTAAAGCTTCAAGACCAGATAATACAGCGACATATTGCCTTCGCTGAGCCAGAGCGTTGACCAGAAAGTCGGCCATGGCTGCGAAGCAAAGAACAAACTACTCGTCTCGTCCACCCAGAGACTATCTACCGGAAAGAAGGCAAAGGAGACGAGTGCAAACAGCGCAAGCAGACCAATCGTGCTGTAGACAGCACTGGAAAGAATGCGACTTTCGACCACATTCATGGTTTCAGCTCAGGCGTCCGATCACTTGCAGCCTGTCGGAAAAAATCGTCCTTGGGCAATGCAGACTGCTTGCGGGCATAACGGGTATTGATCCAGGTTCTGACGGGCTGTTCGTACCAGTAATACGACGCCATGCCAACAGCCACCGTGATGAGTGCGATGCTGACAGAGACCAGAGCGATGATCGGATCAGAGAAGTCACTCGAGGTCATTTGCTCCGCCGTCTTGATGATCGACTCCTTGTAAATATAGAACGGCTGCTGCCAGATATATATCGAGAATGACCAGAGCCCCAGATAGCGCAACCAGGCAAAGGTCAGCAGGCGACGTGCGAAAGGCGCGATTTCCTGCAGATGATTGATGGTAAACGCCAACAGGAAAGGCGCTACAGCGAGTCTGAAGATCTTCGGAATATCCATGCTGTAACAGGCAAACGCCAGCATGAGCGTAACGACAGGCACCCAGGGATTTACCCTGATGCCGTAATGTGCTTTAAGCAGATTGTAAGCAGCCGAAAGAAAGACGAAACAGACCGCCGTCTCGGTACGGATGAAGTAGATTTCCCTCGGGTAGTCAGTGCCGAAATAAAAGCCCATTACCGCCAGCAGGGAGAGTCCTGCCAGGGCCAATAGTGCAAGCGCAGGCTTGAGCAGCCCGGCGAAGATCAGTGTCACCAGACTCATCAGAACATAGGCATGTTCTTCGACGTTGAGCGACCAGAGGTGCTCGGCTGGAATAGCCGAATTCCACATGTGTGGTTCTCCAGGGAAATAGGTTCGCAGGAAAAATACGTTGGCGACCACTTCGCCCATAGAGAACGGCAGCCCCACCATGGCCGCTGCGCCAAACAGCACCAGGAGAAATAGCCAATACAGCGGTATGATACGGCTGAACCTGCGTACGTAAAAGGTCGACAGCGAGGTTCGCTTTTCAAACAGGATCTTGCTCATCAGCATGCCAGACAGCACGAAGAACACATCTACACCCATCCGCCCCTCCTTGAGGAACGGAATATTGGCGAAATGATCGATCAGAACCAGCAGGATCGCCATCCCTCTCCAGCCGTCCCAAATGCTGATTCGGTCGTCGAGATTGGTGTAGTGTGCTACCTGTGCTGTCAAAACACTGTACTCCCTATTGCTGCTGATGTTCCTTCTCAGGCTTTGCGATTCTTCCTGTAATCCCGGTAGGCCGCAATCAACATGCTGACATCGTCATCCTTCGGCACCCAGCCCAGCTCTCGTTCACCTTTGGAGACGTCGAGCACACAGGTTTCATCCGCTATTTCATATTGCTCTGGGTCCATGATCGGCTTGCCCATGCGATCCAGCGCTGCCAGTGTCATCTTCACGAGACCAGCAGGCGTCGGCACCAGAAAGGATTTACTGCCGGCTTCTTTTATAAGCCGTTTGAGGAGCTCATTCACAGTTGGTGGATTGAGCGAGCCGAGATTGTAGGCCTCATTTGGGAAGCCGGCCTTGACGCCGCATATGACGGCTTCCGCACAGTCACTGACCGAAATGAACTGATAATAGTTGCGACCATTTCCAATCGTGGGTACCGGCAAATTGGCATCAACCAATTTGAACAGCTTCTCCAGTATACCCAGACGACCGGGCCCAATAATGAGGCGTGGCCGGAAAATAGTGATATTGAAGCCTTTTTCGCGATAGCGTTCGCACAGCAGCTCAGTCTGATATTTGGCTTCGCCATATGGGCCGAGGGGCTCTCGCGGATGATCTTCGAACCGCGGATGAAAGCGCGTATGACCATAGACCATGTCGGTCGTGTAATAGATCAGGTTTCGCAGCCCGCTTCGCTCCATCCACTCGAGCACATTTTCCGTGCCGACGTAGAGTGAAGTCCAGAAATACTCCTTGCGCTCTGCTCTGGGCACGATTGGCACCAGCAGTTTTGCGGCAAAGTGATAGATCACATCACCTGGCTCGGCCTGCACCTTTTCAAACTGCTTGCTGTCGGTGACATCGAACCGGGTGTAAGTGACCAGCTCTTTATTTTCGTAGATACCGGAAGCAAGTGTCTGCTTCAAATCAAAGATTTCGACCTTTTCGCCTTTGGCTGTCAGCTTCTTGGTCAACTCGGTACCGAGAAATCCATCCCCACCGAAAATGATATGTTTCATAGGCTGTCCCTGTAGTCATTCAACAAGTTTTGGAAAGGGTTCAACTCTTGGCGACGAGCGAAACGCCAAGACAGATAAAAAGCACGCCGACGATGCGCCACATATTCACGCCCTCGGCCAGAACGAAGTAGCCCCAGGCGGTCACCAGCACAAACGACAGACCAAGAAAGGGGTAGGCATAGCTGATATCCACTTTCGACAGTACAACCAGATGCGAAGCCATACTGACTACCATCACGAACAGACCAGTGATGACGTAGAAATTGAAGATAATATCAAAGGCAGCACCCCTGATACCTGCGGCGGAAATGTCGAAAGCAGGCAGCGAGGTCATGCCCTTCTTGAGCAGAATCTGCGATGCGAAGTTCGTGAGCACCGTAAAGAGGATGAGCGGAATGTACTTTGCCATATACTGCCTGAGCCTGAGTTACAAATCTTGAGTCTTGGCGGCTACCTGCCGCGGGCGGAAGAACTGAGTATAGTCACCGCCACTAGCTTTGCCTGAACCTTACAGGCTCAGTCGCTTGAAAATGCCTTCCGGTATCGATTTTATGACCAGCATGATGAACTGCCAGAACCAAGGCGTGTACAACACCATGCGTCCGCCATCAGCTGCAAGGCGAATATCATCGGCGACTTTTTCCGGCTTGGCCCATAGCGGACCACCCTTCTCTATATCAGCTGTCATCTTGGTGTCTATGAAACCTGGTTTGACGGTCAACACGCCATGATTGGACTTGTGCAGTCGGTTCCGAAGTCCCTGCAGAAATATCGTAAGCCCGCCCTTGCTGGCGCCGTAGACATAATTGCTGCCACGACCACGGTCACCGGCTACCGAACTGACGACAATGATACTCGCTCCGCCTGCAGCCCCCTTCTCCCCTGGCCGACGCTCAAGCGCTGAAGCCAGCCAGGTCAGGTATGACACGATAGACAGGAAATTCACTTCCACAGCTTCCCTGGTCACCTCAAAGCTGGCTTCGCAGGCAGCCTGGTCGGGCAGGCTGCCCTGGAAAAAGTAAAACTTTGCAGGAGCGTGATCGGTAAACAACGATTCTACCAAGGTCGGATGATCATCGTATGTCAGGGAATCCTGCAACAGTGTGCGTACGTGCAGCGCACCCCGTACCCGAAGATCGTCGGCCACCGCCGTCAGCCTCGATTCGTTTCGCCCCACCAGAATCAGTGATGCGCCCTCTTGGGCATAGCGCCGGGACAGTGCTATCGCCACATCGGAGGTCGCACCGAATACAACGATTGGCTTGCTGCCCGATTCGCCCCCATTCCTCATTGTGTTACTCATTCCTTGTTCACTCAAAGCTGTGTCTCCATGCTGACCCGCCGCCAGAAGTCTGAACTGAAGGCCGGGTCGATCCAGCGGCTGAATTGATCGTGCGCGGGAAAAAAAGTTCGGAACGCTGATGCGCTCATCAATCTGTCCTTGGCGGGATAAATTGCGCCACCAGCCTCTACCACCTGCTGCTCGATGCGCTCGATCAGGGTTCTGGACTTCAGACCTCTGTTTGAAAAATCAAGTGCCAGGCACAAGCCCGGGCGAGGAAAGGACAGCAGGCCGGGTGAAGCCAGATCCCCGAACTCCTTGAGCACGGCCAGAAACGAACCCATCCCGGAATCAACGATCGCCCGAAGGATGGCCTCCAGCGATTCGGAGCCTGCCGGCACCACGAACTGGCACTGATAAAAGCCTTTGCTGCCGTAGATTCGGTTCCAGTTGGCAATACTGTCGAGCGGATAGAAATAGGGCTGGTAATGGTCCCTGCTGAAAGCGCTCCGCGCGGCCTTCTTACTGTTACTCCGGTAATACAGCTCGTTGAAGAGCTTTATACTGAGACCGTTCAGAGCCATGGCCGGGAAGTTGAACGGAATCGACACCCGGCCCTTCCCTGTTTCCTTCTCCCGCAGCAACTCATCCGCTTCAATCGCAGCCGCGTGCCTGGCGCGATAGAACAGACCCCGCGCAAAATTTTCGCCACCGGATACGCAATCCAGCCAGGCGACGGTGTAGTCAAAACTGGCCGAGTCTGCCGAAATCGAGCGGAACGCTTCAAGACCGTTGAACGGGATGGTCTCCACATCCATAAAGGCTGAATCGACTCTGATCAGCTGGATTTCCGCACTCAGAATGAGACCAGTCAGACCAAGCCCACCAATGGTAGCGGCAAACAGCTCAGCGTTCTGGGTGGCGGAGCAGACCAGGCGGCTGCCATCTGAACGGAGGAGCTCAAACTGTTTGATGTGTCGACCAATGGTGCCAGCTACATGATGGTTCTTCCCATGCACATCATTGGCTATGGCACCACCGAGGGTCAGAAACTGGGTGCCCGGCGTCACGGGCAGAAACCAGCCCCTGGGCACAATGTGCTGCAATATATTCTGGAAAGTCAGACCAGCTTCTGCCGTTAACACACCTGTGTCAGTATCCAGCGCCACAAATCGATCTAACCCACGGGCATCAATCAATGTACCGGCGGTATTCAGACAGGAGTCGCCGTAGCTGCGCCCGTTACCAAATGGCAGCACACTCTGCTGGCCTGCCATCTGTGTTGCAGGTGCATCCCGCCAGCCCCAGCGCAGCGCCTTCTGCGGCGTCTGCGGATCAAGCCCCCAGCTGCGATAGGCTTCACTCACAGAAAGTTGGCCGACATAGCTGCAGCCACAATGACGCCGCAGATAAGAATGGTCTGCAGACTCACGCGGTCACGGATCGCAAAAACGATGGGATCCTCATGCATCTTGCCCCTGGATGTCACCATCCAGATCCGGCCTACCCAGAACAGCAATACCGGACAGAGCAGCCAGAGCACCTCTTTTACCGCATACATGGAAGCAACTTTGTCACTGTTGATGTACAGCGCCACGACGAGCACTGACACGAAACCCGAGACCACACCCAACATCTGCAGCAGATCGAGATCACTGGTGACGTAGCCGCGGCCACTGGCCTGGTTCAATTCGCGCTTTTCGAGGTTTTTCAGTTCCGACACACGCTTGGCCAGCGCCAGACTGAGGAAGAAGAACATGGAAAACGCCAACAGCCAGAACGACCATGCAGCGCTGACAGCGAGCATGCCGGCAATAATCCGCAGCGTGTATAGCGAAGCCAGCAGACAGACGTCCAGTATGGGTACTTTCTTGAGCTTGAATGAATACGCCAGCGTGATCACGGTATACAGCAGCGCAACGCCGGCAAAGGCGGGCGGCAGGAACATAAAGATGAGGACGCTGATAGCCACCAGACCAATCATCATCTTGATCCCGGTCAACAGCGGAATTCGCCCACTCGCAAAGGCTCGTTTCTTCTTGATGATGTTGACCCGATCGCTGTCGAGATCCAGCAGGTCATTCCATATATAGGTGGCAGAAGCCAGCAACGAGAAGGAAATGAAGCAGAAGAACAGGGTAATCCAGCCGCCGACATCGTCGAAACGCTGCTCAAGCAGAAATGGTATGAATAGCAGAGCGTTCTTGGTCCATTGATGAACCCGCAGCGCCTTCAGGTACTCGCGTGGGGAGGGTGCCTGCTCGCGGAAAATCCGATCGATGGTAAAACGCTGCTGAGTCTGTCGCAGGAAGCGGTCTGACTGTGTCGCCACCAGCACCTGTCTGGCATTGGACCAGACCTTCCAGTCGTTCCAGTCGTTGCCGATGTAATCGAAGCCGCCGTGCCCAAACCGGTCCGTGAGGATCTTCGCCTTCGCGGAGCCCATGATATTGTCGTGCTCATTGGACGCGATGACTTCGTCGAATACGCCTACGTATTCTGCCACCTGACGCGCTAGGCGCTCATTACTCGCAGTACAGAGTATGATGGCACGCTCTGGGCAGGCCTTTTTCTGCGCCCGCAGATAGGTGACGACTTCCTGATTGTAGGGAATGAGTTCGGGCGAAAGCCAGTTCTGGGCAGCCAGCTTGTATTTCAGGTGGGCCTTGCCCCGATACAGCCAGACCAGTACCCAGAAGAAGTGCAGTGGATTGAGCTTGACGAAACGCAGAAATGACTCGATCAACAGGTCGCTCTTGATCAGCGTACCATCAAGATCGACACAGAGAGGCGGCAGAGACCCTTGCTCAACAGCAGCACCCGGTTTGCTATCTGTTGCCGTCACTTGCTCATTCATTTCCGAATCCATCCTTTACCAGCATCGTTGAAGCTAATGCCAACGACTCTTTTTGCTCAATTAACACGCATGCCACTACTTATTGTAACCACAGCGAGATCAGCCTTCCGTGACATGCCTCAGCGAAGGTGGCATACGCTAACTTGATACCAGTTTAAAGAACAGTCCCCATCGACCAAAAAATGCGCTGATTCGATGAGTTTTGACAAACTTTTACATTTGAAGGACTTTTCCACACAAAAACACGTGTACACTAGCGCCGTTTCGAGTAGTCGACCCGTTCTGGTGCCTGATTTTCAGGGCCACTGAAGACTGTCTGAGACCGCGTATTCACGGATGCACAGCGCCCTCAAACTCGTCTACGCTTGGTATGGGCAGTAGAGACGTCGTTCGACGGCTCGTGATCATGTAAAGGATTGATGAACCCTATGGCAATTGAACTTTCCGTCGTCGTACCTCTGTATAATGAGGAAGACAATGTCAGGCTGATGTTCGAAAGGATAGACGAAGCCCTGCAGCCCTTTGCAGGTCGCTACGAAATCATTTTCGTGGATGATGGCAGTCGAGACAGAACGTTCGAGGTGGCCAGCGAGATCGCTGCAAACACGCCATACCTCAGGGTCATCACTTTCCGTCGAAATTACGGTCAGACACCGGCCATGGCAGCCGGTATCGACAACGCCGTTGGCGAACTCATCGTCACTATGGACGGCGATCTTCAGAACGACCCTTCTGACATCCCCTTCATGGTCGAGAAGTTACGTGCCGGCGATGGCGAAGGCAACCGCTACGATATCGTCGTAGGCTGGCGCCACAATCGCCAGGACAAGCTCGTGACGCGCAAGATTCCGTCCATGATCGCCAATCGTCTCATTGGCAAGGTGACCGGCGTACCGATCAAGGACAATGGCTGCTCGCTGAAGGTCTATCGCGCCGAAGTCATGCAGAAAATGCCTTTCTACAATGAAATGCACCGGTTCATCCCTGCGCTGTTGTCGCTCGGTGGCGCACGCGTCGCCGAGGTCAAGGTGAAGCACCACGCAAGACAGTTCGGTGAGTCCAAATATGGTCTGTCGCGAATTTACAAGGTGCTTTTTGACCTGCTGACCATGAAGACGATTCTCTCGTTGATCACGCATCCGGTCCGATGGTTCTTGCGTCTTGCGCTCATTCCCTCGCTGCTGACGCTCATAAGCCTGATTTTTGTAGTCAGCGGTGTGGCTTCGGGCGAGACGATTGTGGTCAGCGCCACCCATGCCGTCCTGTTCCTGAACCTGACGCTGTTTCTTGTCTCGCTCGGCTTTATCAGTGAGCTGATCTATAACAAGAGTCCTCTCGATCTCGGCGAAGTAGCGCCGCTGACAGCCAGGCTGGACCTGTATTCAGGCAACACGGAAATCGACGAGCCAGCCAGAGCCGGCACAAGTTCATCAGACACCAACAAAATCCCGGGCTGACCGCAAGGTCAGCCTCTACCAAGATACAGGTAAGACAAGACATGAGTCAGACACCAGACCAGAGGCCCCAGGTCGAGATTACGGCACTGGTTCCGATCACGGAGCGAGCGGAAAACCTGGATTTATTGATCAGGCAGTATGACGAGGCGTTAGCCAGTCTGGGACGCAGCTATGAATTTATCTTTCTGCTGAGCCCGGACTATGCCCAGTATGGTCCTCAACTTGAAAATCTCTGCATGTCCGGGGTAAACGGGAAGACCGTCACCATGTCGCGCGGTTTTGGCGAGGCAACGATCCTGCAGGTCGGCGGTGAAATGGCCTCGGGCGAACTGTTATTGACGCTCACGCCCTATGAACAGATCGCGCCGGCCGCCATCACCGAGCTCTTCGAAGCCCTGAACGACAACCTGGAAATGGTCGTCGTCAACCGAAGCCCGCGAACCGATGCCAGGTTTAACCAGACACTGGCACGCTGGTTCAGCCGAATACTGATCAACTCCTCCGGCTCCGGTTTCAAAGACATGGGCTGTGGCATACGATTATTCCGCAAGTCAATTCTCCGCGAACTTCGCCTGTATGGCGACTTGCATCGCTTCCTGCCTTTGCTCGCAGAACAGCAAGGCTTCCGGGTCAAGGAAATCGATATCAGGCAATCGCCGCAGGATTCACGGAAGCGTGTATATTCCGCCTCGACCTATCTCGGCCGCCTGTTCGATCTGCTGACTATCGTGTTTCTGACCAAGTTCAATCAGAAGCCCCTGCGCTTCTTCGGTGCCGGTGGAGCGGCCTGCCTCATCGTGGCGCTGATCGGATTGAGCTGGGTCGCTATCGAGCGAATATTCTTCGATGTTGCTGCGGCTGATCGACCACTGCTGGTGCTCTTCAGTCTGCTGCTGGTGCTGGGCGTGCAGCTCGGTGCGATTGGTCTGGTCGGTGAAACCATCATTTTCACCCACGCCAAGAACAACAAGCCATATACGATTCGGAAAATTGTCAACAAGCACGAGGCCTGACGATCTCAAGGCGGACACCGGTGGTGAAAGGCCGGTGTCGCGCCTGAATAGTGCTTCGAGCCCGCTTCGTTTGCATCTGCAGGTATTCACCAACGATACTGAGTTTGACCAGCTGGCAGCAGACTGGGCCGATCTGCTCAGCCGCAGTGCCTGCAACCCGCTATTCAATAGTTGGCCATGGCAAAGAGCCTGGTGGCAAGTCTGGGCGCGCAGACTCGAACTGCAACTGCATATCGTGGCCATCTATCTCGATGATGCCTCGGGCCAGCTCCTGGGTCTTCTGCCAATCTGCTTCAGCCCTCGTGATAAAGCCTACGCCTTTCTCGGCGCCCTCCCTCGGTCCACCTTCCGCAGCGAACTTCTCGATGCGATTGTGGATACCGATGCCGAAGACGCAGTCTCAGACCAATTCAGCGCTCATCTCATCACCTTGCTGGGCTCTGCAAAGTTCCATGCCGCCGACGTGCCGCGCCAAGCGAACATCAGCCGCATACTGCAGCAGCTGTCACCAGTGGGTCGGGTGTTGCTGCTTGGCCACACGACCATGGCGGAGGACACCGTCTATCAGGTAGATTGCGACGCTGGGTTCTCACACTATGTCGGCACACTCGGCAAGAACAGCAGATTGAAGCTCTTCAATCGCAGGACCTACCTCAAACAGCACTATCCCGAGGCAGAGGTGTTCGAGGAAAGGCTCACCGATGGCAACCACCACGGCCGGCCATCAGTTCGATTCCTGTCATTTCAGCCAGCCTTTGATCGCTTTCACCGCCTGCGTTGGAACAAGCCATTCCTTGGCCAGGACGGCCTCGACTTTCAGTCCTGCTTCACCGATTTCTGCGAACACTGGAACGAGCTGTGTATCGACCTGCCCCATGTGAGGATCAGTCCGCTGATTTCGGTTCTACAGCACCAGAGGACAGCCGTTTCATTGCTCTATGACATCGTGGCGGGCGATACGCGATACAATATGCAAATGGGGTTTTCAGAAGACTTCGACAAGAAGCTCTCCCTAGGCACCCTGCACCTCGGCTATGCCATAGAGGCCGCCTGCGAGGCTGGTCTCAGGCACTACAGCTTTCTCGCTGGGACCGGCCGACTCGCCGAAGCGAGCTATAAGACGCACCTGGCAACGAGCAGTAGCGGCATCAGCACAAGTTGTACTGCCGCCAATCATCGCTTTCTCGAACTGATGTGCCGCGATCTGGCGCGCTGTGCACTGCACACTGTCCGACGCTGAGACTTCAGGCTAGTCTAGCCCAGTGGCAGCTCCCAGAATTGCGCATGGCCCTGAGCGGGATCGAGCTCATAGGCAGCAAAACCGAACTTTCTATAGGCCCTCGCAGCCACCTCATTACCGGACAATACTTCCAGCGTGAGTTTGCAACAGCCTCTTGCCTCAGCCTCTGCCTTGACGCTTTCAAGCATCAGTTGGCTCAGACCCAGTCCCCGATAGTCAGCCTTCACGGTAATGTCATGTATGTTGACCAGTGGCTTGCATTTGAAGGTAGAAAAGCCCGGAAAGCAATTGATCAGGCCGGCGGGGTCGTCATCGACATAGGCGAGCAAGCTGAAAGCACTGGGGACTGCAGCCAATGCTGCCGGAAGACTCTCGATCACCGCCTTGCTCAGACCGATCCCGCCGCCCATTGGATCACGTGCGTAGTCATCCAGAAGATCAGTCAGGTGCCGTCCCTGCTCTGCATTGCGGTAATCAACCTGTACGATATTGATTATTTTCGTCGACATTGCTATTCCTTGTGAAATATTTCCGAGCGAAATCAGCAATCTTTCCATGCTGTGGCGCGCTCGCCAGACTATAATTCAGTTGCTGTACTCGTAAAACAAGAAAAAGGAGTTCAAGCCTCATGAGCAAGTCGATCGTTCTTTTCTGTGATGGCACCTGGAACAAGCCCGAAGACGAGCATGGGCTTGTTCATCCAACCAATGTGCTTCGCTTCATGCGTCTGCTGAAGCCGAAAGACAACAATCTGCACCAGATCGTTTATTACGACACCGGCATTGGCACGGGCGGGGTGTGGGATAAATATGTTGGTGGAGCTTTCGGGCTCGGCATTTCCAACAATATCATGGACGCCTACCGCTTTCTCGCCAACAACTGGGCCGAGGGCGACCGAATCTTCATGCTGGGGTTCAGTCGGGGTGCCTACACCGTGCGATCCCTTGCTGGCTTCGTCCACTTCATGGGGCTACTCCACAAGGAAAGCATGCCAGCCTTCCCCCTCTGCTATCAGTATTATCGCGCCTTCAGCGAGGACAGGCTTGAGATGAAGCAGGCTCAACTGGTTGAAAGTCTTCGTGAAACGATAAGCCAGGCGAACCGTCGCCCTCCCATTCATTTTCTTGGTGTGTGGGATACGGTCGGAGCCCTTGGTGTCACTCTACCCGGATTTCAGCGCTTATCACGGGGCTGGGTCGGCTTTCACAATACCCAGCTGTCATCCACCATACGGCACGCCGTTCACGCGCTGGCTCTCGACGAAACAAGATCTCAATTTGCGGCGAACCTCTGGACCTATCCAGCCGACCCTTCAACGGCGGAGGCAGGCAGCCCCAGCCCCTCTATCGTCAGCGACCAGGTGCTCCAGGTCTGGTTTCCGGGTGTTCATAGTGATGTCGGCGGTGGCTACCCCGACTCGGACATTTCGGATCAGGCTCTTGCCTTCATGATCGCGCAGGCGCGTCGCCATGGGCTGCAATTCTACGAGTCATCGGCCGAGCTTGCACCGAGTAGTGCGCCGGAGCATTGGCTAATCAATGATGAAACCAAGGGCATTTACAGACTGTCCCCACGGCATCATCGCCCTATCGGTGACCAGCAACGACTGGAAGCTGGCCTGGAGCTGGCCGTCAATGAAAAGATTCACGAGTCAACCGTCCAGCGTCTGAATGCCGGCGGCAGCTTCCAGAATGGCGATCGGCTACGCGAGGCTCTGCGTGACGGTATGGCGATATATCATGAGCGCGATGCAGCTCGGATCACCCTGCCTGGCACTGGGAAATCGGGCAGTATCATTCACGTCGATTTCAGCGGCAGTAGTGATGGGGAACAGCGTCTGGCCTGCAAGATACTTGATTATTCGGATCGCGGTGCACGTATCGACTGCAGTGAATCAGCCGCGCTGCGGCCGGGCAAGGTCGTACAATTCCAGACGGAAGATCAGCGCGTCCGGAGCGCTACTGTTCGCTGGCAGCATGACTCTACAGCAGGCATACAGTTCAACGAGACGCCGGCGGCCTGATTGCCTTTACCTCTCGTCTACCATCCCTGCTACAGTCCTCCTTTCCCGACGGGCCACCGGTTTCCCATGCAGAAGTTCGCACTACTCCATGAACGACTGCATGGCCTGGGCTTGTTCCACAACAATCCGCCTCACCCGCCGTCGCACTTTGCAGATTCCCAAGTGGATACCATGGACTATATTGCCATGGCCCATGACGCGGCCTATATCGAGGCTTTCCGCCAGGATGACTTCACGGTTCAGGCCCGTCGCAAGCTCGGCCTGCCCTGGTCCCCCGGTCTCATGCAGCGAACTTTCACGGCAGTTCGAGGGACCATGCTCACCGCTGATCTCGCGCTGGAATTCGGGCTCGCAGGTCATCTTGCCGGCGGCACCCATCACGCTCACCATGCCGAAGCCCGAGGCTTCTGCATCTTCAACGACCTTGCCGTCACCGCTCGCTACGCCCTGAGCCGGCCCGATGTGGAACGGGTGCTGATTCTCGATTGTGATGTGCATCAGGGTGATGGCACCGCTCGTATACTCTCCAATGATCCGAATGCGCTCACGGTATCCGTGCATTGTCGAGCGAACTACCCTTTCGACAAGGCGGAGAGTGACTACGATATCGAAGTCGAGAAAGGGTGCAGTTCGAAGGAATACCTGCGACTACTCGACGCTTACTGGCCCCTGCTGCTGGATCGACATCAGCCTGACCTGGTCCTGTATGACGCCGGCGCAGATGTGCATCGCGAGGACGCACTCGGTTTGCTCGAGCTTGATGACGCCGCCATCTTCAAGCGTGATACCCATGTGATCGAGGCCTGCCTGGACCGCCGGATCCCTATAGCCTGTGTGATTGGCGGTGGGTATATGAAAAATCTCAAGCGACTTGCAGAAGTGCATGGCATTGTTCATCAGGCCGCATTTCGTCTGTTTCAGCAATATTTCGAATGAGTTCAAAGGAGCCGTGATGGCCGAAGAAGTACTGGTCGTCGAAGACCTCTGTAAGGCCTTTGAACAACCGGACGGTCGATTGCAAGTCGTCGATGGCGTGAGCTTTCGCATGACTGCTGGCAAGTCGGCCGCATTGACTGGCGAAAGTGGCAGCGGCAAGAGCACGCTGTTGCAACTCGTAGCCGGACTCGTTCAGCCGGACGCCGGTAGAATATTCATTTCGGGTCATCATCTAGGCAATATGAGCGACGCCGCACTCGCTGATTTCCGCCGCAGACACATTGGCCTTATCTTCCAGCAGTTTCGTCTGATCATGACGCTCCGCGTGATGGATAATATCCGTCTCATGGCAGCACTGAACCAAAGTGTTGACCCTGAGCATGAAGCCTTTCTCATCGAAACGCTCGAGCTTGGCGATCAGCTGCAGAAATATCCTGCCCAGCTATCCGGTGGTCAACAGCAGCGGGTCGGCATCGCTCGTGCCCTCAATCACAAGCCACTGCTGATTCTGGCCGATGAGCCGACTGGCAGCCTGGACAGCAATACCAGCAGCACTGTCTCAGGACTTCTCATTGAGCTGGCCGCCGGCACGGGTGCGGCACTACTGACCGCCACCCACAGCCAGCCGCTGGCCGAGACTCACAATTCGATCTTCAGGCTTCAAACTGGTCGGCTGGATATGCCGACGTGCTGAGAGCGAGCACTGGCTTTACAGTGGTCAAGACCTTGTTGAGCCACTATCGCTATCACCCATGGCAAAGTCTGTTTCTGATGACCGGCCTGGTGGCCGGCGTCGCCCTATGGGCAGCGGTGCAGCTCATCAATGCCGAGGCTATCGCCAGCTACGAGACAGCGAATCGTGTTTCTGGTGCCAGCATAGCCTGGCGGATACAAGGCAGCACGTCTCAGGGAGTGCCTGCCGAGGATTATATCGATCTGCGCCGGGCGGGTTTTACCAGCCTGTTTCCGGTCATCGAAGAACAGGTTCGACTCGAAAATGGCGGCTCGTTGCGAATATTCGCCAGTGACCTGCTCGCTCTGCCGGGTGCAGGGGGAGCAAGGGCTGACGCTGGCGATCGTTGGCTCGACCTGATCCAGCCACCCTATTCGATGACGCTATCAGCCGGTGCAGCAAAAAACCTCGGTGCAGCTGAAGGCGAGCCCCTGCGACTACGCAGTGGACAGTCGCTACCACCAGTGACCATTGACACCTCGACACCGGCTGGCGAAACGGCCTTCATGGATATCGCAGCCGCGCGCACGCTTTTTCCGCAATATGCCGAACTCGACGTTTTCAGCTATCTGGCAACAGGCGCTCTCAGCGAAACGGAGCTCAATGCCCTTGCAGCCGCCCTGCCGACGGGTCTCAGGTTGCAACGGGATACCACCGTTCCGGATCTGAAGGAGCTGACAGCCAGTCTCCACCAACATCTCGATGCGCTGGGTTTGCTCGCCTTCGTGGTCGGCACTTTTATCGTCTTCAGCGCACAACGCTTCGCGCTGATCTATCGCCAGCAGACCTTTTCTGTTCTGCTCGATCTTGGCGTGTCTTTTCGCTGGCTGATGGGCGCCGTCCTGGCAGAGACAGTCGTTTGGAGTATCGCTGGTACCAGTATCGGCCTGGGCGTTGGCTATTTCATAGCGCTGACGCTGCTGCCAGAGGTAGCCGCAACTTTGAGCAATCTCTACGGTGCATCAATGCCAGCACAGCTTCTGCTACGCCCGGACACCATCGGCGTGGCATGGTTGCTGAGTCTTTCAGGACTTATCCTGGCAGTGACCGTGCCAGTGCTCAGCAGAATTGTCGGAAATAAAAAAGTAAGCCGCTTCCGCTCGACCGTGCCGGTCGATATCGTTGGCTTGGGTCTTGGACTGCTCATGTGTATTACCGGCGGTGCAACGCTGGCGCAGGGGCTTGTCGACCCAACGCAAGGATTTCTTGCCATCGGTCTTACCTTGCTTGGTACGGCCTTGCTTTTGCCAGCTGTGCTGCGTCGGGGATTGTCTTTCTGGAGTCCAGCGGCCATTGATCCAGGGCGGGATGGCGGGGGCGACCGGGTCCGGCTGTTCCGACGCTGGCTTGCGGCGGAAGCGAGCGTGCAACTACCGGCTTTAAGACCCGCCATGATGGCGCTGTTGCTGTCACTCAGCGCCGCCGGTGGCATCGAGCTCATGGTCGGCAGCTTCAGAACCGCCCTCGAAGACTGGCTTGAAAGTCGCCTCTCGGCCGACATTTTCATTGCCCCGACTCAAACCTCTGGACCACATATTGCCACTGATTCAATCGTTACGAATCTGATAGCCAGTGGACTTGAGACGGGCTGGCTTGTAGCCGCCCATCAGCGCACTGGCATCGAAACGCGATGGCTGAACCGCCCGACACAGATTCGAGGCTTTGATGTGTCTGCACCGGACAGTAAGTCGCTTCCGCTGGCCGATGGTTCGCTCAGCAACTGGCTGGCTTACGATGCCGCCAGCAGGCAGCCACTTCCGGTTCTTGTCAATGAGCAGGCGAGCTATCTGCGTGGGCTCAAGCCCGGTGATGCCATCGTAGTGGACAATGGGTCGGAGGCTGTACACATGCGCATCGAGGGTATCGTCCATGACTATGGCAATGCAGAATTTGCGCTATATCTGCCGGCTGCGGCCATGCAGTCAGCCTGGCCGAATGCCGAGGGTCTCGGCACCTCGCTATGGCTGAATCCGGAAAGATCCGACAGCGAAGCACTGGCAACCGCCGCGCTGGATCAGGCCGGTATCCCAGCCGCTCAGTGGCTCCTCCAGAACGATCTGAGAACGATGTCACTGAATATCTTTGACCGAACATTTGCGGTCACGGCAGCACTCAATGTGCTGACCTTACTCATCGCCGGAGTGGCTTTGCTCGCTGCCCTGCTTGGTCTCATGAGTCAGCGTCTGCCGGAGCTGGCCCTCTGGCGAGCACTCGGTCTATCTCGAATCGAGATTGCTCTGCTGACCATGGTCCCTGTGATCGCCATGGCCTTGCTTACCTGGCTGCTCAGCATACCGTTGGGCATCGCGCTCGCCTGGGCGCTGGTCAACCGCCTGAACATCGTCTCCTTTGGCTGGAGCATGCCGCTCGAACTGGAGTGGCTGCCTTTTGTACAGCTCGGTCTTCTCTCCTTCGGTGTGGTCGTCGGGGCCCTGGCATTGGTCCAGGTCAGGCTCGGGCGTCAGCTGTCAGGCGCTATCAATCAGCTGGGTGCAGACACATGAGACACGGTCCAGCACGCCAGTGGCGCCAGCTACGAAAGCATCTTGTCATTGCGTCAGTCCTCGCCTCACTTCATTCGCAGCCTCAGGCGAGAGGAACAGAGCAATACGACAGCATTTTGCACAATACGCCGTCCCAGTCTGCCAGCTCAGCGAGCGCAGAGTTCCGACAGGTTACTCCCGGTCGTCAGTTCCAGTTTCCACAAGATCATGCACCGCACCCCGGATTCAGAATCGAATGGTGGTATCTCACCGCCAACATGAAGGACGAGCAGGACCGGGACTGGGGACTGCAATGGACCCTGTTCCGCACTGCCCTGGGCGATGAGTCAAGAGCGGAAGGCTGGGAAAGCCCGGTCATCTGGATGGCTCACGCGGCATTGTCGCCCCCGGTTTTACTGCCGGAGGCCGGCGGACATCAGTTCGAGCAACGCTTTGCACGAGGCGGGATCGGCCAGGCCGGGGTCAGCAGTGTTGATGATATTCTAGAGCATGGTTTCGAAGCCTGGCTTGATGACTGGCTACTGAAAAGCCGGCAAGCGGGTGCCCTGCTCCCGGCGGCACTGCACTTTTCGGTAGGCGACAAGCAGCTGGCGTTCGAGCTGCGTGAATTGGGACCAATAGTGTTGCAGGGTGACAAGGGCTACAGTCGGAAGTCCTCAGATGGTCAGGCCAGTTACTACTACAGTCACCCAAACATCGCGATCGAAGGTAGGGTTATGTCCAAGGACGGGTCAATTGCGCTAGAGGGCCTGGCCTGGCTGGACAGAGAGTGGAGTTCGACATTTCTCGCAGAGGACCAGACAGGCTGGGACTGGTTTGCGCTGCATCTCGACGACGGGCGGAAACTCATGATCTATCGTCTTCGAAGCGCACTCGGCCAGGACAACTTCAGCGGCACCTTGGTGGCAGCGGATGGGCATGCCCAGACGCTTGATCAGGGCGCTATTGATCTCACGCCATTACAATCGACGACCCTCAAAAACGGCGTCGTACTGCCGTTACGCTGGCGTCTGGAGTTACCAGAGCTGCAACTAGGCTGGACGCTCTCTACCGATAACCCGGAGCAGTTCATGCAGACTACCGTTCCTTACTGGGAAGGCAGAATCGAGGCTGAGCCCATGTCAGGCAGCCCAGCTGGCATAGGCTATATGGAATTGACCGGCTATCGGGCAGCAGACTAGTTCGGCTCTACCACCAATACTTCCCGAAATTTTCAGGATTGGCCCAGTTTTCCGAATTATTCCACAAGCGCTTGAAGTTGTAGGAGTTGATATTGTACTCGAAGGCTTCAAGCCGGTGCGCGTCATGCACGAAGCTGGCGCGATGATGAAAGCCCAGCGCCACGAAATCCCCAGCCGACAAAGGCGCTTCAGCCAGATCGACGAAGACGATGACCGAGACGATCAGGGCATTACGATAGCCGGCGAGCATCTGGGTGGCAGCTTCGGCCTGCATGGACTCGAGGTAGTCGGAAATCACGAGGCAGTCTGGCGGCATAGCAGACCCCAACAACTCCAGGGGTGCCATCCCGGACGCATCACTGAGCCGCACATCAGGCATCTGGGCGGGTGACAGCGGTGGTGCCGAACCCAGAAAGGCTACTTCCCTGAACCGGTTTTCCAGCACCCAGGCGTTGATAAACCCAACGGGGCTGTCATGTATTGTGCTCTGTTCTGCTACTTCCATTATCTTTCCGGCCTCATGTCTGGTGATACGAGCATACTGTACAGCCTGACGTAGTCTTCGGCAGCAGTCTTCCAGCTGAAGTCCTGTCGCATGGCTGCACGTCTTACTTCAATCATACGTTGAGGGTCATCATACAGCGTGATGGCCCGTTTGATAGCCGCAGAGAGCGCTGCGGGACTGGCGTCGCCAAACACAATACCCGTCTGGGCCTGAAAGTCTGACGGAGATGTCTGGTCCGCACTCGTCGTATCGTCTGCGTCCGACACGGTATCGGCTAACCCACCAGTGCGCCGGACAAGCGGTATGGTGCCATACCGTAGCGCATAGAGCTGGGTCAATCCGCAGGGTTCGAAGCGAGAAGGTACGAAGAGAAAATCACAGCCAGCCTGCAGCTGATGAGACAAGGCTTCTTCATATCCGATGGTTGTAGCGATTCGACCCGGATACTGCTGAGCCAGTAAGGTGAAGGTTTTTTCCAGCAGAGGGTCGCCCGAGCCGAGCAAGCAGAGCTGCGCGTCCGAAGCCATCAAATGCTCCACACAGCTCACCAGCAAATCCAGACCTTTCTGCTCACTCAATCGGCTGACAACCCCAAAGAGCGGCTGGTCGGCTACAGGATCGAGTCCCAGCAGCTTTTGCAAAGCCCGCTTGTTGGCTGTCTTGCCCTCGCTGGCGGTGCTGACATCATAGTTCTGCGCCAGGTAGGTGTCCGATTCGGGATTCCACACGGAATAATCGACGCCATTCAGGATGCCATCCAGTTTGTGTCTGCTGTTGCTCAGCAAGCCCTCGAGTCCACAACCATAGGCTGGTGTCTGGATTTCTCTGGCATAGGTGGGACTGACCGTGGTCAACCAGTCGCTATAAACGATCCCGGCCTTGAGCATGGAATAGCGGCCAAAGTATTCGAGCCCTTCCATGTGGTAGAGCGATTCCGGGAGACAGGTCCTTGAATACTGAGCATGCTCGAAAGCGCCCGTAAATTGCAGATTGTGTATGGTAAAAACCACCGGAGGATAGCGCATACCCCAGGCCTTCAGATAGGCGGGCAACAGGCCAGCCTGCCAGTCATGCGCATGCACCAGATCCGGCTGCCAGCCGATAAGCCCGCCATACTGCGTAATGACAGCGCCAGTCCAACACAGGGCAGCGAATCGCTCGGCGTTGTCAGGATGGTCACGACCTGCAGTATCTATGTAGGGTCCGCCATCGCGGTCAAACAGTACATCACACTCGAGTAGGAGGCAGCATGCGCCCTTGTTGCCCCGCTTACCCTGTAGCAATCGCATGGCTCCAAAACCAAACGGATTACCGAGTTCCGCCACCAGGTCCAGATCGTCAAACTGGATCTTGATCTGCCTGTAGGCCGGAAGCAGAATCTTCACACTATGATTGAAAGGCGGCTGGCTGAGGGCTTCTGGCAGACTGCCAACGACATCACCAAGACCACCTGTCTTGATATAGGGATAGGCTTCAGCGCTGACAAAAAGTATATTCATGTTAGAGGGTGTCCAGACGGATTAAGCTTTGAATAGCATGGACCTGCCACAGCCTGGATAATGGACTGCGTGGCATCGTTCCTGGAGATCCATTGTGCAGCAACATGATTTGCGAAGCGATTCGGGAGAGAAGGAAGATGACGATTACCGCAGCACCCAGCCCTGGTCTGAATGTTGAACTGAACAAGACGCTCGCCGTCATACTGGCCGGCGGGCGGGGCTCCAGACTCAAGCA
Organism: Allohahella marinimesophila; assembly: GCF_039538005.1. NCBI lineage: Bacteria > Pseudomonadati > Pseudomonadota > Gammaproteobacteria > Oceanospirillales > Hahellaceae > Allohahella > Allohahella marinimesophila. The sequence goes on along the minus strand of NZ_BAABBO010000023.1, from coordinate 16,852 downwards.
GTTGACTGATCATCGCGCCAAACCGGCAGTGCCGATCGCTGGTAAATTCAAGATCATCGACTTCCCACTGTCTAACTGCGTAAATAGCGGCATAAGACGAATAGCGGTGCTCACCCAGTATCGCTCGCACACCCTCAACCAGCATGTTCAGCGGGGCTGGAACTTTCTGCGGCCCGACTTCAACGAATTCATCGAGCTGTGGCCAGCCCAGCAGCAGACAGCTGCGCAAACCTGGTATCAGGGCACTGCCGATGCCGTTTTCCAGAATATGAGCCTGATCTACAACAGGGGTTTCGACCATATTCTGGTACTGGCGGGCGATCATGTCTACAAGCAGGACTACAGCTTGATGCTGCAGGACCACATCGACTCGGGTGCCGTACTCACCGTGGGCTGCATCGAGGTTGACAGGCATGAGGCGCGTGGATTCGGCGTCATGGCGATTGATGAATCGAACAACATCACCTCTTTCGTGGAGAAGCCGGCTGAGCCGCCGGAGATACCCGGCAAACCGGGACGCTGTCTGGCAAGCATGGGCATCTATATCTTCGATGCGTCCACAATCTATGAATTGCTGGATTACGATGCCGAAAATCCCGATTCAAGCCATGATTTCGGTCAGGACATCCTCCCTGCCCTCATCGGCAAGCACAAGACCATTGCCCATGACTTCTCCAGAAGCTGCATACAGAACCCGCATTATCCGGACGAGCCTTACTGGCGCGATGTGGGCACTCTGACCGCGTATTGGGAGGCGAATATGGACCTTACCAAACTCACGCCCAAGCTCGACCTCTATGACGATGGCTGGCCAATTCGGACAATGCACTACCAGCGTCCAGCCGCCAAATTCATTCACAACCACGACAATCGTGTAGGCAGTGCAACCAATTCGGTGGTATCTGCTGGCTGTATCGTCTCGGGCGGCAGCGTGGAAAACAGTATTCTGTTCAACAATGTAAGAGTGAACTCTTACGCTTCAATCGAAAACTGCGTCATTCTGCCAAACTGCGACATTGGACGACATTGTCGCCTCAACAAGGTCATATTGGATGTCGACTGCCGAGTGCCTGAGGGTACCGAAATCGGTTTCGACGCAACTGCCGATGCTGAACGTTTTCATCGCAATTCGGATGGCATCGTGCTCGTCAGTCAATCTATGCTGGAAGCACTTGGCTGATTGCGCGGAGCACCTGAATGCTCGTCGGCGGCAGTGTGCATGCAGCCTCAGTGATGGCGGTGTGGACGTGAGACAGCATTGGTCGCCAACTGTGCGTCGGGCTCATCGATGGCAGCTTGAATGCTGTTGTCCTGGTTGATCCATTCAGCAGTACGGCCCAACGTTCACGCGACGCACTGGCGTCTGTTGGCGCGCGCTCGAGCAGCAGACTGAAACTCCTGCAGCCCGGCTCCTCCCATTCGCTCGCATTCATTGGCGCGCCATGGTCAGTTCGCCACTCGACCCCGCAAACATTCGACTCGCCGAACCAGTTCTCATCTGGCAGCACGATACTACCGAGGCTGCCGAGCTGCTGCCTGATACCTAGTAAAGCCTGCACCACGGGGACCAGATCGCTACCCTTGCGCCAGTCGAGCCAACTGATCTCGTTGTCCTGGCAGTACGCGTTATTGTTACCGAGCTGGGTCCGTCCTCGTTCATCGCCACCCAGCAGGTGGGGTGTGCCGCGAGCGAACAGCAGGCTTAGCAGTAAATTGAGCTTGTGCAGATGTCGAGCCTGCAACACCGCTTCATCAGTGCTAGGGCCTTCCGCCCCGTGATTCTCGCTGAGGTTGTGACCATGACCGTCCCGGTTCTGCTCACCATTGGCGAGATTATGCCGCTCGTTATAACTGACGAGATCCTCGAGGGTAAATCCGTCGTGATAGCTCACATTGTTGACGCTGGTATGCGCAGGCCTGCTGCTTTTGTCAAAGTATCGCCTGCTGCCCATCAGTAAATGCGCCACTTCGCCGGGCAACATCTCGTCGCCTCTCCAGAACGCCCGCATGCCATCTCGGAAACGATCGTTGACCTCGAGCCAGCCTGGGGGGAAATTGCCAAGCTGATAACCATTTGGCCCAAGATCCCATGGCTCTGCCAACATCAAGGCCTGGCAAAGCACTGGATCCTGTGCCACGGCATTGAAGAACGGACTGTCAGGACTGAAGTCATGCTGCCTGTCTCTGCTCACTCGGCCAAGACTACTCCCAAGATCGAAGCGGAAGCCGTCCACCCCCATGCTGCCGTACCAGTATCGCAGACTGTCCATGATCAGCCTCAGGCCGGCGGGGCTGTCGCTTCTGAAGCTGTTGCCGCAACCGGAAAAGTTTTCCAGCGAGCCCTCAGGCGTGAGTCTGTAGTAGCCCGCCTTGTCCAAAACCTTGAAGCTAAATGCTGGACCTTGGGCATCTGATTCGGCAGTGTGGTTGTACACGACATCGAGGAGCACTTCGAGACCAGCCGAATGTAGCGCATCGACCATGTCGCGAAACTCCTGAATCGGATCCGCGAGCGCATAGCGCCAGTCAGGTGCGAAGAAATTGACGGGATTGTATCCCCAATAGTTCGAAAGACCACGAGCCACGAGGTGGGCCTCGCTCATGAAACTCATGCAGGGCATCAACTGAACAGTGGTGATACCAAGTGATTTGAGATAGGCAATACTGGCTGAGTGAGCCAAGCCAGCATAACGCCCTCGAATATCGGCCGGCACTTCAGGGTTCAGCATACTGAAACCTTTGACATGCAGCTCATAGATCACGCGCTGCTGCGGCAGCACGATTGGCCGGTTCATGGGCCGCGCCTCAGGCTCGACGGCCCTCACCACACTTTTAGGAACGAGAGCATCAGAGTCTTCGCTGCTCTGGCTATCTAACCCCAGCAATGCGCTGCCCCACTCGAGGGTGCGATTCAACAGCCGCGCATAGGGATCGATCAGTGTCTTGCCATGCCGGACGCTACGATAGGCGTAGAGCTGCCCCGGGCGCACCTCAGGCACGTAGATGCCCTGGAGAGGGCCTTGACGCAGCTGCAGCGGCAAGGCTTGTTGAATATGCTCCTGATCGTCATAGAGACGAAGTTCGAGCTGCAGATCAAGGGCCGGTGCATGGATGACGAATAGACAGCCACCCTCATCAAGCCATACACCGGGGCGCCAGTGTTGCCCATATCTACTGTCAGTCGCCACCAGAACTTGTCCCTTCAACCAGATTCTCCCCTGCCATATGATTGCTAGCCAGCGGTTTGAGTACGATGCCGCACAAAGGTGGAATGTCCAGCAGCAGGGATTGTTCAAACCCGTGCGCTGCGACGGCCTCCAATTCCAAACGACTCCCCAGGTCGAAGTTGCTGCCTTCGTAATAGTGGCTGTCCGAATTCAATAACACCTCCATATCGACGGCTACTGGCAAGCCTACACGATACGCAGTGCGTGGCACCGGCGTCAGATTGATGATGCAGGCCAGCCATTCGCCATCTCTGCCATAGCGCGCGAAGGCAATGACGCTGTTTCGGGTATCGTCTACCACCAGCCAGCGAAAGCTGCCGACTTCGTTGTCACGCTCATACAGTGCCGGCTGCTCACGATAGAGATGGTTGAGGTCTCTGTGCCAGGACTGCAAGCCCCTGTGCAAGGCACCACATCGGTCAGCCGTGTCGCAGCTGCGCCAGTCGAGGGCCGCATCATGGTTCCACTCCGCGTCCTGACCAAATTCGTTGCCCATGAAATTGAGCTTCTTCCCCGGATGCATGATCTGATAGCACGCCAGCGCCCGAAGATTGGCGAATTTCTGCCATTGATCACCAGGCATCTTGCGCAGCATGGAGCCCTTCCCGTGTACGACTTCATCATGTGAAAAAGGCAGCACAAAATTTTCTGACCAGGCGTACATCAGGCTGAAGGTCAGCTCCGTGTGATGGTGCCGCCGGTACACATGATCACGATGCATGTATCTGAGCGTGTCATTCATCCAGCCCATATTCCATTTGAAACCGAATCCAAGCCCACCGTCGTCGACTGGCTTCGTGACCCCAGGGAAGGCAGTGGATTCCTCAGCGATGATCAGGGCATTGGGATGGTTAAGATACAGTGTCGTATTCAGCCGTCGAAGAAACGCAATCGCTTCAAGATTGTGATTGCCCCCTTCAGCATTCGGCGTCCACTGTCCCGGTCCTCGTGAATAGTCGAGATAGATCATGGAAGCCACTGCATCGACCCTCAGGCCATCGATGTGGAACACGTCGAGCCAGTACATCGCGTTGCTGATCAGGTACTGACAGACATGTTCCCGGCCAAAGTCATAGATCAGTGATTTCCAGTCCGGATGCCAGCCCTTTTTAGGATCCGGATATTCGTAAAGGGCCGTGCCATCGAAGTTGGCCAGGCCATGATCATCTGTCGGAAAATGTGCCGGCACCCAGTCCACGATAACGCCAATGCCCGCCTTGTGAGCCTCATTGATCAGTGACTTGAGTTCATCGGGCGTGCCATAGCGGCTGGTCGCCGCGTAAAGGCCAACGGGTTGGTAACCCCAGGACGCGGGATAGGGAAACTCACTGACGGGGAGCAGTTCGATATGGGTGTAACCCATGCCGACGACATAGTCGATCAGTACCGTGGCAAGTTCCGAATAGCTCAAGCCTCGCTTGCCATCACGGCGCCAGGACCCGAGGTGCACTTCATAGATATTTATTGGAGCGCTAACAGGCTTCAATGGCTCACGCTCACGCCAGGCCTCGTCTTCCCAGCGGAAGGCATCATGGTCGAAAACGCGGCTGGCGAATGAAGGATACTGATCGATCTTGTAGCCAAAAGGGTCAGTCTTCAGCGGCAGAATCTCGTCTTCAGTCGTGCGGATTTCATACTTGTACCCGGCCCCGATCTCGACTTCAGGCAGAAACAGGCGCCAGATACCGTCGCCGGAAGCCCCCATCGGATGGGCACGCCCATCCCAGAGATTAAAATCACCGACAAGACTGACGGATCTGGCATGCGGCGCGAACACTGCAAAACGGACGCCCCTGATCTCACAATCGCCCTGCCGACCGGTCCTGAGTTGCGCCCCCTGCTGTCTGTACAGCGTCGCGGCATCGAACTCGACTTCGTCGAAGCTCATACCGGGTATGGCGTATGGGTCGATACGAATCACCACGGCACTTTCGTAATGAACTCGATACCGCACGGGCCCTGCCTCGACTTCCCTCAGCTGGCTGGAAGACAGCGTCCCGCCGTCAAGTTGAAACAGGCCATCAGCGATCGGATCGAGTTCGGCGATAGCGCCGTCACGGACCCGACCCAACAGTTCGACACGCTGCGCATCCGGATACCAGGCGGTCAGCACTGCGGGCCTCCCGGGCCGGTCGGGGCCAGAATCCGCCTGCCGTACATGCCAGCCAAGCACGTCGAATGGTCTGGCGCAGCGGGTGGCTAACAGATCGTTCAGCAACGGTTCCTGCAAATCCTCATACTGACTCGGCTGTATCATGGCTGTCTCCTGGGATAGCTACGCCTGGCTTTACAGGCTCGCCAGGACCGTTGAGAGCAAGTGGATCGCCACTAAGACACGCCAGTAAGCAGGCGTTGACTGTCGACGGCGCGGCCTCGAGCATGAGATCGAGACTACGAATCTCAACCGAGGCGGCATTGGAAGTGGACACGCGCACGTAGTACGAGGCTGCATTGTCTAGCAACTCTGGCAGATGCAAGGGCCTGATAAATACATATTCCGGCTGCGACTGGCAGAACTGGGCGAGTGCACCAAGCGCTTCGATGACGGCGGTCCGGTAGTAGGCCGGATGAACCCGGCCCAGCAGTTGGTCGATCATCTGGGCAAAGCTTTCTTCCCCAGCGGTCGTGGAGCCTCGGACCGTCTCGCAATGGAGTACGGCATTGGTAGTGGCGGCATCCGAAAAAACGATGGCGGGCAGCTGATCCAGGACATGCCAGAGCGCTTCGAGAAAAGCCGGCTCAAGGCGGGTCAGCAGGCCCTGTGTCAAACGCCATTGGAACCAGTTGGCTGAAACATCCACGCCCGCTAGTGGTTCGCTGCCAGAAGCGTCTCCGTTGCGCCCTCCCCTCGCAATGCCCATATCGTCGTGTCCAAAACCAAGAAAGGAGAACGAGGAATCGACTGCCTGCTGATACCGGGCCCTCTGGTCTCGCAGAAGCGTGGTCAGCGTGCTCACCAGCTTCGAGGGCGACCATGACAAGAGTGTCCTGAGCAGACTTTCGTGCTGCTTCTCGTCCTGGTCAGACTGGTCAGCGCTCCCAGTCCTCGCGGCTTGATCCAGAAGCGTGCTGACTTCGATGGTTCGCAACCCTTCCAGTAAATCTGGTTGTGTCCGTGCTATAGCACCGAGTGTGACCAATACCTCAGCCGTCACGGTCCTTTCGACTGGCAACATGGTGTCTGGATAGAACAGCTCCGCGGCCAGGCGGATCGACTGCAGCCCGCTCAGCATGATTGATCCGGATGCGGCACGACCGATGATCAGCGTGATATGACGTGAACACAGCCATACGATGGCCTCACTGGTATCGCGATGCTCATACCCCAGTGCAACGAATAGACAGCGACCGAGCATCCAGTGGCCGGAGCGCAGAGCGGCCTGATAGAGTTGCTTGCGCTCATCTCGACTGAACGTCTCTGTGATCGCTGCCCACTGCGTTAGGTCGCTCTTCGCCAATTGCGACGACACTAACGAAGCCCTCCCGACAGCTGACTGTTCCGATGCCGTCGACAGTCGCCCAAGCGCTGCCAGAAGGTGAGTGTTCTGAGCGTCCGCGTGGTGGGCCGATGGACCGAGATGGTGACGTCGTGATGCCCTCACAGCCAGCGAAGCAGTCGCGTAACCGACGGCCTTCGATTTCGAGCGCTGCTGCAACGCACGAAGATATTTCATGAGTTCCGAACTGTCGCTACTGCTTAACATACTCTCGGTGGCCAGCACCGTAATCACAGCCACTTCATCATAAAACCAGTGCTGCAGCGTATAGTCGATCTCCCATTCCAGCATCAAGGCCAGCAGGCGACCATCTGCCGTGCGATAGTCCTGTGTAAAGCTCTGCAGCCACGAGAGACACAGAAACTCATTACCCTCGATGACAAAAGTCTGTGAAGTCATCAAACTCTGCAAGCTTCGTCGCGGTCGGCCACTCAAACCAAGTGCCGGAGAAGCGCCAACGCCTGCATAAATGTCGCCGAGATTATTGGCGGCCACCACCCGCACGGGCGCAATATCCCTCAAGGTCTCGCTCAGTACATTGGCAGCGTCCAACCTGGCTTTTACGCCGTCATCTTCAGCCAGCACAACCAGAGCGATCTGTGTCTCATGGGTCTGCGATCGGTTTTTTCGCAGGCCACTGCATTCGAGATCATCCGGCGTCAGCAACCCGGACTCCAGCAACTGACCGGTGTAGAACAGACTCTGGGCCCAGATCAACGGCAGGTTCTCGTTCGCGACACGCGGCTGGGAACCTGGCTCAGCCTTCTCTGCGTCGATAGAACCTAGCGGCACGGAAAAGAGTTCCGGCAGCAAGGCAACGCCATCGCGCTTGATCGCGAGCGACTCAAGTCGCCGACGATACGCTGAAGCCACTACAGTTTCACCGGCATATAAAGCGTTGAGGTATTCAAAACAGATAAAGAGCGGCCACTCACTTTCAATATTTTCGAAATTGACCAGCTCGGACTGTTCGTAATGAATCCTGCTCAAATCTTCAATGGCCGTCTGATGACCATCAAGCAGAAAACGTTTATAGCCATAGGCACCGCCGAGCTTCTCACGAATCTTTTCTTCAGTCAGCGCCAGCAATTCAGGTTCCCCAACCGCAAAGGCGGGAAACCCGGTGACCGACAGCAGTGCCGAGTCGACCTCCTTGGACAAGGATTCTCTCGGCAGCAAGGCATACAGTACTGATCTTGCGTGAGCCACTGCATCGCTCACAACGTGAATACAGGCCTCTTCCGGACCATCCTTGCCAAAACAGTTGAAGCCATCCATGACTCGCAAGGCTGATTTCGCCATGCCGAGCGAGCTCGCATTGATTTCGGTCTTACCGTCGTTGATCTTATTACCACGCTCCCAAATACCAAAATCCGGCGTTCGATATGCGGTCGCTATGTAGTAAACGAGATTCTGGATAAAGTGAACTTCGTCCAGCGTAGTGATGATCCGCAGGCCACTTCGCGTCATCTGAGCGAGCATGAGAAGATAGAGTGACGTGGCATCGAGCTGCAGATGCCCCCAGGCCTCATCGGTCACCACCGTCAGGCCGCTGGCAGTGTCGTACTTGGCATGGAGGGCATCCAGCTTATCCTGCGAATGCTTGAAACGTTCAACCTTGGTCGCCTGCCGCATCATACTCTGCATGAGACCTCGCATGAGCTTGATGGTGGACTGTGCCATCACATCCTGCTCACTCCGCCACCCACGTTTCGCACAAGCCAGCGATAAAGCCCAGATGCAGATAACGGTATAGACGTTGTCCCGCACCCAGGCATCCTGGTAGTTTCCATGCGTAGTCACAGCCGTACTCGCAGGAAAGAGTCCTGTTACGGGGTGCTGTCGACTCAAGACGATATCGGAAATCTCCCGATAAAGCCGGCTTAACCCACTATCGAGATCCATGCAGCTGTCCTGTCCCTTAACCCACATTTACAGCTGACTATAACTCCCAGTCGCCAGCAGTGCCATGTCCGAACAACTTACAAAATCACGAGCTTGGAAAATCAGTAGGCATACGCGAGCGAGAGTGTGGTTTCAGTGTCTACCTTCTCCTTATCGACCGGCACCTGACTCGTATGCCTGACCGTGTAGCCGACGCTCAGTGAGATATCATTGCTCACCTTGGTCTGCAGGGTAGACAAGGATTTGGTGACGCTCTTTTCAGAACCGGTCTCGTTGGTCAACTCTTGCTCGAAGCGAGCCGAGTCGTTTATTTCCCAGAGATATCCCAGAGAGGAGCGGATGATAGCTTCTTCAGTAATTTCGCCACCTTCCTCCAGCTGCGTCCTACGATAACCAGGGCCAAATTCAATCTCCAGCTGCTGGGTTTCGGTATCGACTAGCCTGTGACCGTAACCAAAGGCTGCTGTGAGTTCATATTCGACACCGGTAAATCGTTCGGTCATGTACTCACTGCGCAAAAATGCGTATTGCCGCTCGTTGAACTTGTAGTCCTGTTGCAGCGCGCCAAGATAACGTTCGATACTCCGCTCATCATCATTGCTCTGATTAATCCCTTCGAGGCGGAGATTCGACCGCCAGTTTTCAACCTCTCGCACCAATGTCCATTTGCCGGACAGTGTTTGAGTGTCCGAGTTGCCACTGGTCATCACAAGACCAGCCTGGAGAATGCCACTCCACTCTGGCGGTGGCTCGGCAGCCATCGCTGGCAAAGCAGCGATAAAACCAGCCATTAGAAACGACATACGGCCCGGAGATGGCGCCGCCTTCCATGGCGTTAAATCGTCCTGCCCTGAATACCTGGTACCACCTGAAAAAACTTTGATCATGAAAGAACTCACTTCTCATTAAACGACTCTGCCTAGGCAGAAGACAATAGTCAGCTAAATGCCGCGCCAGTATGGGGACTTGCTGTGTTACGAAGACAAATGCTTCAGACAAAAAAAATCCGACGCTGCAGCAGCGCCGGATCTGGTGAGTGCAACAAGGGGTCTACTGAATAGTGACCTTGTCGACGCGTGCAAAGGTCGCATAGCCATCTTTCTTACCGACCAACTTGATGGTCTGGCCAGGCTTCAAAGACACATTGCTGAAGGTCAGATCACGATAGCCTACTACCCGCGGGAATGTCTGCTGCCCTTTGTAGGCACCATCGACATACAGGCTCAGCTGGGACTGTCCATCGTTCTCTGCCAGTACCCGCGCTACGACATCATAAGACCCGCTGGCCACTGTAGAGCTAAACGAAGCCGAACCAGTACCGCCTGAGGCTGAACTACTCAGCACGATACGGGCGCCACCTTCGATACGGTAACCACTCAAGGACATCTTCTCAGCTTCCACGTCCATTGAAGAACCTCCGCCTGCCGTTGGTGAGGTAGGCGTCGTTGGCGCAGAAGGCTCAGGATTGCTGATGCTTCCGGAACCGCCGCCAAGCCGGATTTTATCGATTCTGGCAAAAGTCGCGTAGCCGTCCTTACGACCAACCAACTTGATTTCCTGACCGTTGTTGATCGCGACGTCGTTGAAAGACAAAGTCTCATCACGAGCAACACGACTCAACTTCTTGGAGCCTACACGACTGCCAGCGACATACAATTCGATCGTCGACTGACCGTCGTTTTCAGCAATGGCATCGACATTCACAGTGTAGCGCGCTGAGGTGCCAGTGAAGGTCGCGGCCGCTGAACCGGTCGCATTTGCCGAGTTGCTCGATACTTTGATGCGGTCGCCGCTTTCGATGCTATAGCCATTCAGTGTCATGGCCTCTGCTTCGATACTTGAATTGAAGCCTGCTGAAGTACCACCACCTGTGGATGGCGCACTTGGCGTCGACGAGCCCTGGCTAGCGAAACTGATGCTCTCGATTCTTGCGAAGGTTGCACCGCCATCTTTCTGACCGACCATCTTGACGACATCGCCCTTGTTGATCTGCACGCCAGAGAAGGAAAGCGTCGTGTAAGCGGCCTTCCTCGGGAAGGTACGAACACCAATGTACTTGCCATTGGCGTAAAGCTTGACGGTGGACTGACCATCGTCTTCACCCAGGGCACGGATATTGACGTTGTAGCTGCCAGAAGCCTGGGCAAAGTTCAGTTGCGCACTACCGGTGCCATTTGAAGCCGAAGTGCTCACGGCGATCAATCCGTTCGACTGAATCTTGTAGCCATTCAGCGAAAGGGTTTTGCCAGCAATTTCACCAGTCGTCGGGGTCGGGTTCGTTGGCGACGTCGGGTTGGTTGGCGTGGTTGGTTCAGGCTGAGCGGTAGAGCCGCCCTGACTGAAACTGACACCATCGATTCTGGCAAAAGTGGCGTAGCCATCCTTCTGACCTACAAGCTTGATGACGTCCCCCTTGCTCAGGGCAACACCCGAGAAGCTGAGGGTAGAGAAAGCATTCTTGCGCGGGAAAGTTTTCGTGCCGATGTATTTGCCGTTCACGTACAGTTTTACGGTTGACTGACCGTCGTCTTCGCCCAGCACCTTGACATTGATATCGTAGGTTCCAGAGTCCTGGCCGAAGCTCATCTGCGCACTACCAGTTGCGTTAGCTGCCGACGAGCTTACCTTGATTCGACTGCCATTCTCGATACTGTAGCCATTAAGCGCCAGCTTTTCAGCCTCAGCACTTGAGCCAACCACCGGTCCGCCAGTAGAAGGGACCGTAGGTGGTACGTAAGTACCGCCACCTGATCCACCAGACTCACCAGATCCACTGTCCGAGTCGACTCCAATCTTGATCTGCATCTGATTGAAGGTGTAGTAATTGCTGGAGAACGGACCTGCATGATCTGACCAGATCAGCGTCATTCTGGTGCCATCACTACTGATGTTCTTCGGATCCAGCTTCGGCTGATAGGTTCTCTCAGTGCTGCTGGTTGCCGTGAAGTGATCGATATGGCGAAGCTCTTTCCAGGGACCGTAAGGGTTGTCCGAATAGTGGAAAGTGAGGGAGCCAGATCCGTTGTTCTTGCCGGCATCAGTGCCGTTATAGGTCTTGGCGTACATGCCGCCATTGACCATGATGTACTTGCCGAGGCCCTTGTTATAGACGACATCCGGCAGACCCGAGTACCAACTGATCGGATTGCCACTGCTGTCAGTTCTGCGCAGAGAGTGAGTCACACCCCTGTCATCGATGTTGCTGGTCCAGACCGGGTTGCCGCTTGTATCGTAATACTTGAAATATTCCCAGTTTGCGCGAACGTCCAACTCGTAGTGTTTTACGCGTGCAAGGTTGATCTTGGAAGCATGCGTAGGGTCCGGGCTGTAAATGTAGACGTAACCATCACGGTTTAAACCTTCCTGGTAGTCCTTGCCGGCCTGTACGAAGGTGTTGTAGACGAATGGGTAGTAGGTCATGGCGCCCACGGCACTGTCATAGTGCGTATGGCCCTTACCCTTATAAAAGAAGTACTCACTGCTATCTCGGCTATCCCGGTTGGCGTCCCAGGCGCCCATATAATCTTCGCCACCGTTCTTGTCGACCCGATACCAGGTGTTGCCGTTATCATAAGATTTCAACAGCTTCATACCGTAAAACTGATTCCAGTTCACGCCGCTGCAGCGACTCACCATACTGTAGATGACACCATCAACTGACAGTAGACCGTAACCAAATGAACAGCTTTTCTTGTATGAGAACGTCGGGTAATTGGTCAGACGACTCACATTAGACATGCTGAAATTGCTGGAATTGGCACTCGGATAATTGATCCGGTAGATCGCATGGCTGTAGGTGTTCGAAGAGGAACTGAACCAGTTACCATCGTCCATAGTGACCAGCGTAGAACCATCCTTGGCCCAGGTCAGTGTCCAGTTATCACCACGGCCACCGATTTTCTGATGCGTACTTTTTTCAAGCGATAAACTCGTGGGCGTCGCAGCCTCAAGAGTCGGCACCATTGCCAGCGTCGGCAGAAGACAGGCGATCCTGGCAATTGTTGACGCATGGAAGTTCTTGAATAGCATAATGATTACTTCACCAAATTTTGGGTTAAGCCGCGTACATACTCGGGATGGTTACGCGGACGCGATACTGCTGATCGTGCGGCAGAGTCCGTACGGCATAGAGTAGAGTCTCAATTCCATCCGAATCCGAAAATGCAGATCAGCATCTCGTTCTGGCATCGTCTTATTTTTGCCAAGTGCCGGGAGTATATGGAAGGTGGTGATCCGGAGAATCGTCCAATTGGGGTAAATGCCTATGATCTACTCAGAAAGCGCGATCAGTTCCCTAAATCAATCTTGTTCGCTTGCACATGAACGAACCATAAGATACTGATTTAACTCTCGTTCATTTATTAGCCAATCTTCCGCTGCGGTCTTTTCAAACACTGAATATAAAGTATTGTTCACAGCCTGTTCCCGGAAAACGGTAGCGGACAGCCAGAGATTGCGAGGAAAACACCAGGTAGAGGCAGCAATGAGGGCTCGCTGGGCTGAGAATTCACCACCCACCCACCCTTTTTTCTGAATTTGAAATGCTCGCAGGCCAGTGAGCAATCTGTCGCCATACAATTTCACCGCGGCCTCCTTCATGGTCCAGGCGGCCACGAAAGCATTCTGTTGATCGTCAGCCGTTTCCAGCCACTGCTGCTCTGACGGAGTGAAAAATCGGCGTGCAATCCCCTTCCAAGTGGATGGGCAGCGAGTCTCGAGATCTACCCCGACCGGTTCGGAAGATATTGCAATAGCGACCCAGCCGCCAGAGTGAGAGAGGCTGAAATGACAAGGGAATCGAGCGTGGTCCAGCGCCAACTCAGGCTTGCCATTCAAGCCTATTGAAATCGGGACCGCTGAAGGTGCCATGTCGAGTCGTTCACCGAGCAGTTGCCGCAGGTAAAAGCGCGCCAGCTCAAAGCGACGACGAGCACGTGGAGGTGTGATCAATGCCGCCCGTTGCTGCTCTGCCGGAGAAAGCGAGTCGAGACTGTGTTGAACACTGTCAATTTCACCGGAGAGTGATATCAGATATATCCCGACAGTGTTGGGTTGGAGAATCATATATGAGCCCTGAGTATAAGCTCCAGTATACCGGGCCAAAACCATCCGAACATAAAAAAGCACCGGCCATTGCTGGACGGTGCTCGGGGTACACTGCGCTTGCGCTTACATCATCAGTTGATGTCGACCTTATTGATACGGGCGAACGTGGCGTAGCCGTCTTTCTGACCGACCAGTTTGACAGTCTGACCGTACTTAAGGGAGACGTTGTTGAAGTTCAGCGTCCGATAACCGACCACCTTAGGGAAAGTCTGCTGGCCAACATAGGCTCCATCGACATACAGCGACACCTTGGATTGTCCATCATCTTCTGCCAGCACATTCACGCCAACCGTGTAGGTTCCAGCCTTGACCTTGGACGCGAAGCTCGCAGAGCCGGTTCCATTGTGAGCCGAACTGGACAGGGTGATGCGAGCGTTGCCTTCGATCTTGTAACCGCTCAGCGACATGGCTTCTGCTTCCATTGACATGGAAGAACTACCTTCTCCGCTTNAGTTGGAGCGGTAGGCGTAGTTGGAGCGGTAGGCGCAGTAGGACTGGAAGTCGAGCTACCAGACTCTATTCGAACCTTGTCGATCCGTGCAAAGGTCGCCCAGCCGTCTTTATGACCGACAACTTTCAGCTCCTGCCCCTTGCTGAGATAAACACCGGAGAATACAAGTGTCTCGTCCTTTGCGACTCGCGAAAGACGCTTGGCACCAACCAGCTTGCCGCCGGCATGCAGCTCTATCGTGGACTGTCCATCATTCTCGGCAATTGCATCGATCTTGACGGTATAAGTGCCACTATTCCCGTTGAAAGTCGCCCTCGCACTGCCACTCGCGTTCGGTGCGCTGCTGCTCACCTTGATCTGTCTTGAGTGCTCTACTGTAAAGCCACTGAGTGACATAGATTCAGCTTCTATCGTCGATACGACAGTGGCCGTTCCACCACCAGTTGGCTCAGTCGGGGTCGGGGTCGGCGTCGGAGTTGGTGTCGGTGTCGAAGTGCCACCAGCAGTAGCGAACGAAATACTGTCGACCCGTGCAAACGTCGCGTAGCCGTCCTTCTGACCAACGATCTTGACCGTATCACCCGAGTTGATGCTGACATCACCGAAGCTCAGGGTGGCGTAGTTCGCAACCTTGGGGAAGGTCTTGGTAGCAATATATTTACCATTCACATACAGCTTGAGGTTCGACTGGCCATCGTTCTCAGCCAACACACGAACGTTGACGTCGTATTTGCCAGAACTCTTGCCAAAGATCATGGACATGCTGCCAGTGGCGCTTCCGCCCGACGATCCGACCTTGATGATACTACCGCTATCGCCACGCTCTATAGTGTAGCCGCTCAGCGTAAGCGCTTCGGCTTCGACATTAGAGTCTGTAATTCTTACGGTCCCAGACGATGGCGGAGTAGTTGTTCCGCCACCTGATGTACCACCACCTGAAGTACCACCAGTCGATCCACCACCTGTTGAGCCACCGCTGGATCCACCGTCATCGGTACCAACACTAAGTTTGATCTTCATCTGGTTGAAGGTGTAATACTTGGTGTCAAACGGTCCGGCATGATCAGACCAGATAAGGGTCATTCTTGTGCCATCACTGCTGATGTTCTTTGGATCAAGCTTCGGCTGGTAGGTACGCTCGACACTTGAGGTCGCAGTGAAATGATCAATGTGCTTGAACTCTTTCCATGGCCCGTAAGGGTTGTCGGACGAGTAGAAGGTCAACGAGCCTGAACCATTGTTCTTGCCAGCATCAGTACCGTTATAGGTTTTGGCGTACATGCCGCCATTAACCATGATGTATTTGTCCAGCCCCTCGTTGTAAACGATGTCAGGCAGACCCGAGTACCAGCTGATTGGGTTACCTGCGCTGTCGGTTCGTCTCAGGCTATAAGATACTCCACGCTGGTTGATATCCTTGGTCCACTGAGGATTGCCGTTGCTATCGTAACGGGTGAAATATTCCCAGTTCGCACGCACGCCGATGTCATGATGCTTGACGCGCGCCATGTTGACCTTTGAAGCGTGGGAAGGATCTGGCGAGTAGATGTAGATGTAGCCATCGCGCTGTAAGCCGTGCTGATAATCTTTACCAGCCTGTACGAAGGTGTTGTAAACGAATGGATAGTACGTGACGTTACCTTTGGCACTGTCCCAATGCGTAACACCATTGCCCTTGTAGAAAAAGTATTCGCTGCTGTCACGGCTATCACGCTCTGAGTCCCAGGCGCCCATGTAATCTTCGCCGCCGTTCTTGTCGACAAGATACCAGGTGCTGCCGTTGTCATATGATTTCAACAGCTTCATGCCATAAAATTGGTTCCAGTTAATACCGGAGCAACGGCTGACCATGCTGTAGATAACACCATCTACTGACAGCAGTCCATAACCGAACGAGCAGCTCTTCTTATAGGCAAAATTCGGATAGTTCTGCAACCTGCTGACGTTAGCCATGCTGAAATTGCTGGAGGTAGAGCTCGGATAGTTGATTCGGTAGATAGTATGACTGTAGGTATTGGCTGTATTGCTGAACCAGTTGCCGTCATCCATTGTGACGAGAGTCGAGCCATCTTTTGCCCAGGTCAGCGTGAAATTGTCACCTCGACCGCCAATAGTCTGGTGTGTGCTTTTTTCCAGCGTCAGGCCAGTTGGCGTTGCTGCAAAAGCCGTTTCGGCAGAGAAAAGTATTGGCAGAAAGGCGGCGAAACCTATTGCGCGGGTCATGTTCGTGATGTTGGCTTGCATAGTGATCCACTTTTTAGCGAAAGTTTTATTTGCGACCTCCCGATGCATGTTTGCCATGTCTTCATGGGTGGTGGCGGCGATCAAACTTCGTCAGCGGTACTCGTAATTCTCGTAAAACACCGAGTTCCGCTGCAGTTCGTGGATTGATAGTACTAAGGGTTCGTGTGTTTCACTGTTTGCTTATGTAGGAAAAACGTATCGCTGACAGCGTTCCGCTCCGGCTCACGTCCTGATCACTTACAATGTACATCTGTTAAGCCTTTAAACTTACAGTACTAATACAGACAGCCCCGTCAAACTGACGCAGATACATAGATTTACATAGAGAAACGTTAGATTCCTTTGATCGTCCGAAATAGTACAAAAGGCCTATATAACAAAGACTTCGTACACTACTCAGCCATAAAAAAAGCCCCGCTGCT
>NZ_BAABBO010000022.1:0-93863 GCF_039538005.1 Allohahella marinimesophila | reverse complement strand
GCTTAACTGACTGGCATTACACCTTCAAGGTGCTTTTTTTATGCTTGAATCCTTCTACCTGGCTTGCAGCGCATCCAGATTATAACGGATTTCAGCGCCACCCTGAGGCAGCGGTACGACTTCCATGAAACGGCCGCGAATGGCTTCGTCGACTTGCAAAGGCGCATAACCAGGAATATTGCCAATAGTCATGATGAGCTGTTCACCATTATTGACGAGGTTGAGCTGATCGCCATAAGGCAGCTGCTCGATTCCCTGTTGGCCAAGCAAAGTGTTCAGGTCGAAAGGACCTTCAGGAATCTCAACACCAAAAGGGATGGGTATCGGCTCTCTGAGCGGCGCCACGGCCACTTCCTGTGGCGGAATGAAAGGCGATTCCAGGTTGGCCTGACGGGCAGCTTCAATGGCTCGCTCGAGATGCTGACGTTGTTCGGCGGTAGCATTAGCCAGATCTGCCTGTAGTTCAGGTTCCGTCTTGGCTGGTTGGCCAGGTGTAATCGTATAGGTCATCGACTGCCGCTCAGGCTGCGGCGCAGCTGCTGGCGTGACGATGATGGTGGAATCCTTGATATAGGTTTCGGTGAGTTCGTCACTGGTGAGCGACTTTACCTCGGCGAAAACGCCGCCTGACAAGGCCATGGTACAAGCGCAGAGAACAAATGCAGAAGTGGAGGCCGAATCGGGACTCGACAACACACGCGTTTGGTTTGTTTTGTTCATCTGTCACCTCATGCATTTTTCTACAGTATACAGGATACTACGCTGAAGCGAACATCGCAGGTCAGACTTCGATCGAAGGTGTGAAGTAAGCATGAAAGTCGTCAGAAGTGTGGCTCGCTCCCTCTCAGTCACTTGCGGCACACATCGGGTCACTCTTCGACGCTCGATTATGCTCACCCCTGCTCATCGGCTATGCTTGTAAAGACACCCTCATGACCTCGCGAACATAAACGCGTTACCACTTGCGTTTTTCCGTTCCATTAGGCTCGAAACAACACAGAAAGAGGCACTCTTTGCAAGGATCTGCCCCCGCAGAGTTGGATTCACAAAGAACCGGTTATTTTTCTAGCGTGGTTCAGCGCTGGGTCTCGCGCAGGCTGCCGCCGCAGTCGCGGATTCGCCTGGGGCACAAGAATGTCTTTATCCTGCCGACGCGCTGGGGCTTGATGTTTCTGATGACGGTGGTGTTGGTGCTGATAGCTGGTATCAATTATCAGAACTCGATGATTCTGGCGACGGCCTTCCTGTTTTTTGCAGTCTTTGTCGTTCACATTCATATGAGCTTCAACAATTTCGCCGGGCTCACGGTGGCCTTTCATGATGCCGAACCAGCCCATGCTGGCGAAGAGGCACTGGTCAATCTCACTGTCTGTTCCACACGAGCGGCCGGCACAGACTCTGGCAGTGGTCGGGGTACGCCCGCCACCGGCGATCGTCATGTCGCCATTCAGCTTGGCTGGCCCGCCAGCACGGCGAGCATTCGTTATCAGCTTATTCATACTGGCCTGCCGTCGACCGATCAAGCAGGTGAGCCTGGCAGCGAATCTGAATTGCAGTCCACGACCCTGCCGATAAAATGCCTGCGGCGCGGTATACAGCGTGCGCCAAGGCTTCTGGCCACCAGCGTCTACCCACTGGGATTGGTGAGGGTCTGGTCATGGCTGGATCTCGACATCGAGGTGCTGGTATATCCCCGACCGATTCATGGTGAGGCCAATGGCGCCGATGCCGAAAGCGAGGGCGACAGCCAGCCTGACAGGAAGCTTCGGCAGCAGCAGCCGGTGGATTTCGATGGTCTCCGCAACTATGAGCTGGGCGAGTCGCGCAGCCGGATCGCGTGGAAAAAGTATGCGCAGCAGGGCGTGCTGTATACCAAACTGTTTTCTTCGGAGTCGGCCGATCCGGTCTGGATCGATCAGGCCGCCTATGCCGGGCGGGATGTGGAGCTGCAGATGTCGAACCTTTGTGCCGAGGTGCTGATGCGAGACCAGGGGCATCAACCTTACGGACTCAGGTTGGGCAAGTGGAAGTTGGCACCGGGCCTTGGGCCGCAGCACAGGCAGGAGGCGCTCGAAGCGCTGGCGCGCTACCCTGAGTTGACACCCAATGCTTGAGCGGCGCTTTAGTACCGCCAGTCGGGCAGATGCTGCAGGCATCAATCCGCAGGGTATTCCCTGGTTGTTGCTATCGCTTGCTTTAGCGGCGCTGCTGCACATACAGCATACGCCGATCTGGCTCAACATTGCCCTCAGCGGCATTCTGCTCTGGCGCATCATGGTGTTCAGAGGACGTTTCAGACTGCCGCAATTGTGGGTAAAAGTGATTTTGCTACTGCTTGGCATCACTCTCTTTATCGTCAGCGCCAGAGGCCAGTTTACTATTGAGAACGCGGTGGGCTTCTTTCTGCTCACCTATGGTTTGAAGCTGCTTGAGACAGGGTCGACAAGGGACGCTTATCTCTTCGTGTTCATGACACTGTTCCTGATGCCGCTCGGCTTTCTCTTCGATCAGTCGATCTTCACGACACTCTTCGTATTCATTTCGCTCGGTTTTGCATTCATCGCCTTGATGGGGATCAACGGTGCCCTCGAGCGGACCTCGTACTTCGGTGCCGTGAAGCGGGCTTTCGGTTTGTTCGCCTGGGCGCTGCCTATTCTCGTGGTCGCCTACATCGTTTTTCCCCGTCTTGGGCCAATCTGGTCTATGCCGCTCAATAGCACCTCCGCGTTTACCGGGTTGTCGGAGAGCATGATGCCAGGTCAGGTCTCCAATCTGGCGCAATCATCAGAGCGAGCCTTCCGGGCGGATTTCGACGGTCCCCCTCCGCCTTCGCCAACATTGTATTGGCGAGCGCTCGCGATGGATCTGTTTACTGCAGGGCAGTGGTCGCGATCAAGCCAGCAACGGGGCATCGATGAATCAAGGATGCTGCCTCAGACGCGGCTACGAAGACTGGGTCTTGATGACCAGGCGATAGAGGCCGCATTGTCGTCGCCCGAGTTCGGCTACGAAATTCTGCTGGATGCGCACAATCGCGATTGGGGATTTTCGCTCAACGCCTCCATACCTACCAGTCGCCAGCTCAGTGGTCAGAGCAGTAATCGCGGTGGTGCGGTACTGCAGACCCTTGACGGCCTGATCCGCTTTGCCCGCCCGGTGAAAAGTCCTGCAGCTTACCGTCTGCAATCACTGCCATTCGATGAGGCAGCCGTGGAGGCGCAGGGACGGCTTCAGGCAGCGCATATTCCGGGTCTGCCGCAGGTAATAGCGTTAGGCGCAACGGCAGGACTGGAACTGAACGATTTTCATCGGCGCCGTTTACTGCAACTGCCGGCCGATGGCAATCCGCAAACTCGCGCCTTTGCTGCAGAATTGCGCGAGAAGCATGAGGACCAGGCAGCCTTTATTTACGATCTGCTCAATCACTTCCGTAACGAGCCCTATACCTACACGCTGAACCCCCCTGTGCTCGAGCCGGACAGCAACGTGGACGATTTCCTGTTTGGCGCGCGGCGAGGCTTTTGTGAACACTTTGCATCAGCCACTGCGGTGATTCTGCGCGCGGCCGGTATACCAGCACGTATCATGACCGGTTACCAGGGTGGTGAGTTCAACTCGACTGGTGGCTTCCTCGTAGTGCGGCAGTATGATGCCCATGCCTGGGTCGAAGCCTGGCTGGAAGGTATTGGTTGGGTAAGAGTCGACCCGACGGCTGCCGTGTCGCCGCTTCGCATCGAGTCCGGTCTACGCTCGGCAGTGGCGGAGGAGGGCAGCTTTCTCAGCAACGAGCTGTCGCTGTCACGCTTTTCCGGTATCAGCGCGCTGAACTGGGTCAGCATGCGTCTGGAATACACCAATTACCTCTGGCAGAAGTGGGTCATCAATTACGATCAGAAAACCCAGCAGAATCTTTTATCGGCCTTCTTCGGCGATGTGGACATCAAACAGGTGGGCTTCATTGCTACCGGTGCCATTGCTGGCATGATCATTCTGATCGGCCTGATGCAGCTGTTCCGCGGCAGACGGCATCTGCGGGCACAGGATCCGGTAGTCAGGGTATACGACCGTCTTCTACGCAGACTTCGTCGGGCCGGGGCAGATGTGTCATCATCGGCGATTACACCGCGTCAGCTCTGTGGCATCATGCAGTCCGCAGGCGCCGACCCGCAGACTGCGCTCGCCATCAGTCAAAGGCTCGAGCGGCTGCTTTACGCGAGGCGCCCGCAAGCTGATGAAGCCCGAGCGCGGGCGCAGGTCAATGAGCTCCGCCAGCTGAGAGGCTTGCTGAGAAAGCTGACCCTGCAAAAGACTTCTACCCCGAACTAATGTCAGGAACCTGATGTGCTAGCAATGCAGAACTGCCAGCCCTATATGAGGGCCTCATGAGCGAGCAGGACATCGCCGCTCGCAAGCTATTGCCGTGGCACGCTGACGTGCGCTCGGCGTTATCACGTCGCTGGCGTGAGCAGGGTTGGCCTTCAGCGCTCCTCGTGGAAGGCGTGAGGGGTAGCGGCAAGCTCGCCCTGGCCAGGCATCTGGCGATGGATGCGCTCTGCGCTGAGCCGCTTGTCCAGCCGAATGGCGCCTTGCAGGCCTGCGGCGAATGCCGGCAGTGCCTGCTGATGAATGCCGACAGCCATCCTGATTTCACGGTGCTGGCGCCCAGCGATAGCCGGGTTATCAAGGTTGACCAGATTCGAAGTCTCACCGAGTTTGCCTACACTCGGCCGCAGATTTCGAAGCGCAAGGTGGCCATTCTCGATCCAGCCGATGCGCTGAACCTGCAGGCAGGCAACGCCTTGCTCAAGACACTGGAAGAGCCGGGCAGTGACGTCACCCTGATCCTGCTCAGCGAGCAGCGCTCACGCCTGCTAGCGACCGTGCGCAGTCGTTGCCAGTATTTCAGGCTGCCCAAGCCGGAGCTGACAGCGTTGAATGAGTGGGTGGCCGGGCAGCTGGCTTCGGGTAAGGGCGCTGCGACCTCGAAGAGTGACGAGACTCTCCTGCCGGAACTCGTTGCAGCCATGACGCTGGCTTACCAATTCAGTCCCTGGCGAACATTGGAGGCCCTGCGCGCAGAAGGGCAGCAACAGCCTGTGCTCATGACTATCCTGGATACACTCACTGCCTGCGTTGAAGGTCAGCAGGATATCTTCGCGGGCGCACAGGGGCTGGCAAAGGTGCCGGTCGAGGAATTGCTTGATCTGCTGCTATGGGTGTGGGCATCCGTGTTCAGACTGCAGCTGAGCGATGCTGCGGTCAGTAGCGCCGATCATACGCTGGTACAGTCCAGCGCACTGAAGGATTTGCAGACGCTGGCGTCGAGCCTCGAAGCAGAAGCTGCCGAGGCTGCCTACCAGTCATTGCTGGCTTTCAGGCAGCAGTTCAATGAAGGGCGTAATCCCTCAGTGCCGCTGTTTCTCGAAGCTACACTCATGAAACTGCGAGAGGGCCGCCGGCCTCCGGCTCAGACCGGACAGTCAGCTGGCGCGGTCAGACCCGTCGACTTTCTATCCGCGTTGACGCAGTCACAGCAACTGCTTCGCTAGCTGACCTGCGCTCAGCCCAAACCAGCTTTCTGCCTCAGAATGCGCTCAACCGTATCCACGATCACCTGGGTCTGGCTGTCTATCTCAAGATTCACTTCGGCCCGCTGAGAGGCGTCGGCCGCGTCTGCCAATTCGCCAAAGGTCGTCATCCTGAGTGTTTCAGGAATCAGGTCGACGGAAAAACCGTCGGGCGTCAAATGTCCGACGGTGAGGCTGGCGCCATTCACGCCGATATAGCCCTTGTGAAAGATATAGGCGCGCAAGGGCTCAGGTACGGTGAAGGCAATATTGGTATTGTTGGGTGTATTGGTAACGGCGGCCACCGTGGCTACGCCGTGCACATGCCCAGACAGGAGATGACCACCAATTTCGTCGCCAATTCTGGCAGCGTGCTCGAAGTTGACCCAGTCGCCCTCATTCAGCTGGCCAAGCGTCGTGATTCTCAGCGTTTCCTGCATGACGTCGAAGGCCAGTTCAGCGCTGTTGATGGCAGTCACGGTCAGGCAAGCGCCATTGACAGCGACACTGGCGCCGCAGCTGGTGGCTGATTGATCGGACGGAAAAACGACCTGCAGTCGCCAGAGCCCCTCCAGCTTCTCGATGCTTCTGATGCGGGCCTTGCCCTGAACGATGCCTGTGAACATGCAATGTCTGCCTTGGAGAGTAGAAGGGGCCAGACGCTTCGCCTGCCACTTATAGAAATGGCGCGAAACGTGCTTAGTAACTGCGTGGCGCTGCTCTGATAGGCAAGAGCTGCCAATAATTTGGCGTTTGCGACAATATAAGCGCGGCGTCAGCCCGTTTGTGTGCATTTCACCGGCATAGTATTCAGACTTATGAAGATCCACAACCCTGGCGATATCGATCTCAGCCCGACTGCTCTCAGGCAGATGGTCGAACAGGCCTCTCTGAATCTTGATCCGCGCGAGGTGCTCGCGCAGGAGGCCGCAAGGCGTAGTCAGGTCGCGCAGCAGCAGTCTCTCGAGCAGAGCCTTCAGAGTGGCGCGGGCCGCAATGCGCCAGCGGTGATCAGTCGGAATGAGCCGATGTCCCGAGGTGGCGGTTCCCGCGAAATGGCCTCTCCGGAGTCCGCTGCCGCCTGGCGCGAACGCCGCAGTGCAGACAGGGCCGGTGAAGGGAGACGCTCGTACGAAGTCGATCCCACTGCCGGTCGACAGCAGGCTGACGCCCCGGTGGTGGCAGCTGGCCCTACCGCCGAAGAGCGTGAGCATGAACGTTCCCGCCTGGCTCGCCGTCTCAAGTTGATTCAGCAGGTGATATCGGAGTGTCAGGCGCTGGAGCTGCTCAATGTCGACGTGCTGCAGATGAGCGGCTATCCAGGTGCCGCGCAGATGTTGCTTGCCAAGCGACGGTCGAACCTGCTCTGGCTGGGCGCCTTGCTATGCCTCGGCGTATTTCTCACAGCATTGATGGCCAATCTGAACCCCTGGCTGGCAGGCTCGCTACTCGGCGGTGCCGTTCTGCTAACGGCTCTACAGATCGGCCCGGT
This sequence comes from Allohahella marinimesophila, assembly GCF_039538005.1. Taxonomy (NCBI): domain Bacteria; kingdom Pseudomonadati; phylum Pseudomonadota; class Gammaproteobacteria; order Oceanospirillales; family Hahellaceae; genus Allohahella; species Allohahella marinimesophila. The sequence goes on along the minus strand of NZ_BAABBO010000022.1, from coordinate 86,804 downwards.
ACGATCGCTGTTGTTTTCGGATTCCAGTTATTCCGCGCTTCAGGCAAGACGCAAGTCCCTGGAAGCCGCTGCGCTGAACCATATTCGCATGCTCGAAGGCCGCAACGGGCTGGCCTATCAGTGTCAGATGATGAGTGCTGAATTCGAAGCCCTGAGCCATCGGCAATTCGGTCGCCTGATACTGCTCAGCCGGAAGGGCCTATTGCTCAAGGCCATGCGTCATGCAGGGGCGATTCGCCTCTATTTACGCTACATGATGCTATCGCGAGCTGCTTATCTCTCGCTCAAGCGGGACTACGTCACCATCAATCACCGCCTGCGAACGGAATTTGGAGACCTTCAGGATAACGGCTAGGGCTGGGGGCGCGAACTTCCACAGGTTGACACGACAGCGTTTCAAACGTATGTTTCAAACAGTTGTTCGTAACGAACTGATCGCGTTCCAATCATAGCATGGCAGAGTCGATGGCACAGTCAGATACCGTAGACAAGATACTCGATGCCGCAGAAATGCTCTTTGCAGAGCGGGGTTTCGCCGAAACCTCACTGCGCCAGATCACCAGCAAGGCCGGCGTCAATCTCGCCGCAGTCAATTATCACTTTGGCTCAAAGAACGCCCTCATTCAGGCAGTGTTCGCGCGCTTCTTCAATCCTATCACGCGCAATCTGCGTGAGCGCCTGAGTGAAATCGACGCCCAAGATTCAGACACCATGCTCGAAGAGCTACTCCAGGTGGTGACCAGGTCAATATTGCAGACTCAGAACCGGCGCAATGCCAACGGCCTGGCCGTGTTCATGCGGCTGCTGGGGCTGGCTTACACCCAGAGTCAGGGCCACCTCCGTCGATTTCTGGAACAGAACTACAGTCTCGAATTCCGCGAGTTCATGCAGATGCTGAAAAAGGCCACGCCACATCTGTCCAGCGTAGAGCGTTTCTGGCGACTGCAGTTCATGCTCGGCGCCACGACCTTTACGATGTCATCTTCTGAAGCGCTCAGTAGCATTCTCAAGAATGAACTCGATATCACCAGTTCCCCGCAGGATATCGTGATTGAACTGGTCAGATTCCTTTCGGCCGGTCTGAAGGCAGGTGGCGGTCGGGCAGAAGACATGCCGGATGGTGAGCAGCGTGGCGACCGCCGAGACCATCCGTCTGTCGACCGCCGTGGCGCGCGCCCGTTGCCGATGGACCTGCATCTCGACGAGAATGAACGCGCGGCTGCACTGGCGGCTGCCACCAAGGCGGCCGAGTCGAAGCCGCGAGGCCATTGATGCTCAATCTGCTGCGCATCAGTGCGGCGACGCAGACGCTCGAGTGCCTGACAGCCGATCCGCAGATCTGCAGTGCCTGTGAACCCGCTGAACTGGAGCGCCACGCGGCCGACGCCGTGAGCTGTGGACCGTCATATAGCATATCGACGGCCACCGCAGGCCTTGGCGAGTGCAACGGTAGCTGGCAGACACCGCGCGGCTGGCATTATATCCGCGCCTGCATCGGCCGTGATCTGCCGTCCAGAGCGGTTCTGGCCGGGCGCCGCTGGACAGGTGAGATCTTCGATACCGATCTTGCCCAGCGCTATCCTCAAAGAGACTGGATTCTCACTCGCATACTCTGGCTGTGTGGTCTCGAACCTGGCGTCAATCGTGGTGATGGGGTCGACACGCAGCGGCGCTATATTTATATTCACGGCACCGCTGACGAACATCTGCTGGGTACTGCCGCCTCACATGGCTGCATTCGTATGGCCAGTGATGACGTGACAGCACTCTACGAACGTGTGCAGCCCGGCTGCCGCGTTATTATCCGTTAGTCAGTCGAGGGATTGAATGCTCGCTTTTATCGGTGGAACTGGCCTGACCAGGCTTGAAGGCTTCGAAATACTCAATGAAAAGCTGGTTGATACACCCTATGGCCAGCCCTCTGCTGCCGTTCTGGAAGTAGGGCACTCAGAGCACCCCCAGCGTTCGGCATTTTTCCTTGCTCGTCATGGCCATCCTCATGGCATTGCCCCGCATGCGGTAAACTACCGGGCAAACATCTGGGCACTCAAGGAGATGGGCGCGACAGCGGTCATTGGTGTCAACGCCGTGGGGAGCGTCGACCCCAGCCTGCATCCGACCGATCTGGTTCTGCCCGATCAGCTGATAGATTACACCTGGGGACGGGCCAGCACCTTTTCCACCGATTCGGCAGTGGAACACATCGATTTCTCGTGGCCATACACGGCTTCGCTGATTGAGCAAATCGTGTCAGCAGCCAAAAGCAGTGGCATTCAGGTCAGGCAAGGTGGTGTTTATGCAGCTACCCAAGGGCCGCGACTGGAAACTGCAGCAGAAATCCGTCGACTGGCCAATGACGGCTGTACCCTGGTCGGAATGACGGGCATGCCAGAAGCGGCTTTGGCGCGAGAGGCGGGACTGGAATATGCCAGCCTCTGTCTGGTGGTAAATCCGGCTGCGGGGGTGAAAGCCGAAGGCGCACCTGATCGTGAGATCACCATGGCAGATATCGAACAAGCGGTCCTCGACGGTATGTCCAATGTTCGCCAGCTCATCGCCACCCTGGTTGGTGAACAGCAGCAGCGTTGAAAGCGCTGCTTATTCCTCCTCGCCGAGTTCCTCTTCCTTCAGCGCCTCGGCGTTATCCGGACCTTCACGCCGGGTAGCGTCTTCGCTCACGGATTGAATCATGGCCAGCACGCCAATCGCTGGATGATCGATATAATGCAGCTGTCCTGATTTCATGCGTCTGGACTGCTGCAATACATATCGACCGAAGATTTCGCCGCTTGTCCCGAGCGTTCCGTTAGCATCTTCCGTGGTATATACCGGCTCACCCTGTGAGCCGGTGTGGTCGGTCAGTACCAGCGTCGCATTCATGTGCATGAATCGCGACAACCTGAACTGCAGCTGGCCCTGCAGGGACCAGCGATTATCATCCAGGGTGGACGTCTCGAGCGTGAAATGATAATCCCGCTGCTTCACCATCGGCAGCATCACTGAGCCATGCCAGAGCACCCTATAGCCATATGCCCGCTCCAGGTTGCCCAGCACATCGTTCAGCATGAAGTCCTTGCGAAGCATTAATGGCCAGCGGTCGTCGTTTGCGTCGCCCAGAGGAATGGCGTCGTCGCGCGGCTCCAGTAGGGGTGAGCCATCTGCCCGCTTTGCACCGAAGCTGGCCTCCGGACCGTAGAGCTCGGTACTCGTTTCAATCGCCGTGTCAGCCAATGCGTTGTCATCTGAGGCCGCTTCCATCGTGATGTCTTCAGCTGCATCGCCTGTTTCTATTTCGCGCGGCGGCAGCGGTAGTAAGCGCTCCGACTCGCTGATGGGATAGTTGCGGAAGATGATGAGTTCGAGCTGGTAGACGGTCGCCTCGTTTTCGGCGGCCAGGACAGGCGCCTGCCCAAGGCTCGATATTAGGGCGGCTGCCATCGCAGCGGCGCAGGTCATTGCTCGTGCAGGTAGTCGTAAACGGTTCACGCAAACATCCTTACAATCTGTTCTGCCCATTGGTGGCGTTGCTCTGGATCAACCAAAGGTACGTTGTCGCGCAGTTTCTGGCTACCCTCGAGCCGATAGCGCTTTGGCTTGCTCTGCACCAGTTCAATCAGCTTCATTGGCTGCACTCGCGTTTTCCCGGCAAACTCTATCATGCCGCCTTTTTCACCCGCGTCTATTCTCACGATGCCCATATAATCGGCTTCGAGACGAATGGCAGCCTGGCGGAAGAGGTTCTTCGCCGGATCAGGCAGCAGGCCAAATCGGTCGATCAGTTCTACTTGCAGGTCCTTGAGCGCCTCCGGCGACTTCGCTGCAGCGATACGCTGGTACAGCACCAGGCGCGACTGTACGTCATGAATATAACTGTCCGGCAGCAGGGCGGGCGCGCGAAGATTCACTTCGCAGACCTTCTCCTCCGAATCATCCAGCGACAGCTCCTTGCCTTCGCGCATGGCTTTGACTGCGCTGTCCAGCAGCTGCATGTAGAGTGAGAATCCGATGGCGTTGATATGGCCACTCTGTTCTGCACCCAACAGTTCGCCCGCGCCTCGAATTTCCAGATCGTGGGTCGCCAGGGTAAAACCGGCGCCGAGATCCTGTGCCGCGCTGATCGCTTCCAGACGCTTCCTCGCATCAGCCGTCAACGAGCGTGGCGACACTGTCAACAGATAGGCATAGGCCTGGTGATGCGAGCGGCCAACCCGTCCCCTGAGCTGGTGCAACTGAGCAAGCCCGAGCTTGTCTGCCCGATCGATGATGATGGTGTTCGCGCTGGGAATGTCGATGCCGGTTTCGATAATGGTAGTACACACCAGCACGTTATATTTCTTGTGATAGAAATCTGACATCACCTTTTCGAGCTGGCGCTCAGGCATCTGGCCATGCGCTACGCAGATCCGTGCGCCAGGCACCAGCTCCGCGATAGCATCTGCCGTTCTCTGTATGGTCTTGACCTCATTGTGGAGGTAGAAGACCTGTCCGCCACGAAGCAGCTCACGCATGACCGCTTCCTTGACGATGCCGTCCTCATGCTCGTGAACGAAAGTCTTCACGGCCAGCCGGCGTTCCGGCGGGGTGGCGATGATCGACAGGTCGCGTACGCCCTGCAGCGACAGGTTCAGCGTTCGTGGTATCGGCGTGGCTGTCAGGGTGAGGATATCAACCTCCGCACGCAGCGCCTTCAGCCGCTCCTTCTGTTGCACGCCAAAACGGTGTTCTTCGTCGATGATCAGCAAGCCGAGATCCTTGAACTCGACATCTTTCTGAATGAGCTTGTGAGTGCCGATCACGATGTCGACCTGACCGGCCTTCATGGCCGCCAGAGAAGTCTTGATTTCCTGCGTCGAACGGAAGCGACTGAGCAGTTCGATACGCATGGCTGTGCCAGCGAAGCGGTCGCGGAAGCTGTTGAAGTGCTGTTGTGCCAGCAAGGTGGTTGGGACCAGCACGACAACCTGACGCCCGGCGTTCGCGACGAGGAAGGCGGCGCGCATGGCTACCTCGGTCTTGCCGAAGCCGACATCGCCACAGATCAGTCGGTCCATCGGCTGCTGCCGTTTGAGGTCGGAGACTACGGCCCCTATGGCGCTGGTCTGGTCAGGCGTTTCTTCGAAGGGGAAGTCGTCGGCAAAGCGGTTGTAGTCGATTTCTTCGACTTTGTAGGCATGACCCTGACGAGCTTCGCGGCGTGCATAGATTTTCAGCAGCTCGCTCGCCACATCGCGGATTTTCTCACGGGCTGCGCGCTTGGCCTTTTGCCACTTGTCATTGCCGAGCCTGTGCAACGGCGCAAACTCTTCGTTGAGCCCGGCGTAGCGCGAGAGCACCTGAAGCTGGGCGACAGGCACGTAGAGTTTGGCATCATCTCCGTACACCAGCAGGATGAACTCCTGCTCCTGATCGCCGACATTGAGGCTGACCAGGCCGTGGAAGCGCCCGACCCCGTGCTCGATATGCACGACGGGCATGCCTTCCTTCAGTTCAGCCAGGCTCTGGATCAGTGCATCGGTATCGGTGGCCGACTGCTTGCGACGCCGACGCTGGGGTACCTTGAGTTCGAACAGATCCGATTCGCTGATGAGCAGGACCGCCGGGTCGAGCAGGCGAAAGCCACGATCGATATCTGCTGTCAGCACCTGCCAGCTACCGGGGCGGCTGAGTGCCTCCTGCCAGCTGTGAGCACTCAGGAGCGGCTGCTCGTGTGCAGCGAAGAGGTCCTTCAGGGCTTCTGCACGCCCGGCAGACTCGGCAGCGAGCACGACGGTGTCCTTGCCCGCGGCGTCGATGAGCTTCTGCAAGGGCTGGCTCTGCTGAGTCTCCACGCCGACAGCGGGCAGTTCGCCAACTACGGTCTTTTCGGAGTCGGCTTTCGCTGTGACCTCTACGCGTGGCTTGCGCGCCAGCGCCGCGAACAGTTCATCCGGGCGCAGGTACAGCTTGTGAGGTGGCAGCAGAGGTCGCAAACGGTCGTGGCCAAGGCTGTCGAAACGTGACTGCACGTCGGTCCAGAATTCCTCAGCTCGCGCATGCAGCTGCGGCATCAGGTAGAGCTGGCTGTCCGGCGGCAGATAGTCGAACAGGGTTGAGGTGTCGTCGTCGAACAGCGGCATGTAGTACTCGATGCCTGGCGTGACGATGCCATCCATGACATCCCGTAACACCGGCGTCTGACGTGGTGATTCCGGAAAGGCTTCATAGAAGTTCTGTCTGAAGCGATTCCTGGCCGCTTCATCAAAAGGGAACTCGAAGGCCGGCAGCAATTCTATTTCATCGATCTGATCGCCAGAGCGCTGTGTCTCCGGATCGAAGTAGCGCAGGCTGTCCACTTCATCATCGAATAGCTCGATCCGGAAAGGCTGGTCGTGACCCATCGGGAACAGGTCGATGATCGCTCCTCGGACTGCAAATTCGCCATGTTCGAAGACCGTGTTCACATTGCGGTAGCCGACCTGCTCCAGTTGCGTGCGATAGCTACCGATATCGATCGTATCGCCCTTCTTGATCCACAGGGTGGTGCCGAGCAGATGGCGTCTTGAAGCCAGGCGCTGCATCAGAGTCGCCACCGAAATCAGCAGCAGCCCGCCTTTCTGCCGCGGCAGGCTGACCAGGGTCGCGATTCGCCGGCTCACGATATCCTGGTGGGGCGAGAAGCTGTCGTAGGGCAGGGTTTCCCAGTCTGGCAGGGCAAGCGTGGCCGCAGCTTCCCGCTCGTCCTGGCGACGGAAGAGCTCCAGGCCCGCCTCGAGTCGTTCCAGTGTCGCCATGTCCGGCGTCACCACCACTGTCAGTGTTTCCGGCTGCCGCTGTTCGAGCCGGGAGAGGAACATCGCGTCCGCGCGACCAGGCAGCACCGGCCAGCGCGCAGCCTGCCCCGCCGGGACCTCGGAGGGTAACGGAAAGGGCAGGGATGTGTCCGGCTCGCGCCTGGCGGTCGAACGGCTTGCAGGAGAAGTGCTTGTCATCGGTCCGGTCTGTGTAGTGTTGCTGGAGTCAAACGAAGAATACGCTGCCGCATCTGTTTCGGAACGCAACGATTGAGCCTCATTTCATGACATCTCTGCCGGTGTGCTGGCGGAGATTGTACTGTGGCTGCTATAAATGGCAATGCTGGTCTTCCATCCTGGGGCTGGAACGGCGATAATATGCGCCCAATTTTTCACTCTTTTGCTTAAACTCAGAGCCCAACCACGCTCTGCCGGCATTGCGCGGGAATGTCTTAACATTCTCCTGTCTGTCGGACTAACCGAGGTGCCTTGTAGTGAGTCAAGATAAACTGGACGCATGTTTTAGTGACTGGACGGCGAAGGAAAACGTCGCCGAAGCCATGATCCCGCTGATCGGCAGGCTCTATCGCAAGTACAACGTCATTACGTCGATCTATGGCAAAGCAGTCATCAATCAGTCCGTCATCGGCCTGCTGAAGGCGCATCGCTTCGTTCGTCAGGTCGAGAACCGTGAGCTCTCCGTTCACGAAACCATGCCTGTACTGCTGGCGCTGGACAAGCTGAACCTGGGTCCTGCCCATATCGACATCGGCAAGATGGCCGTGCGTTACAGCGATCACGGTAGCGGCAAGCCGCTGCAGGATTTTCTGGCCGAAGAACTCAAGGACGTCGTCAATCGTCACAAGCCGCGCGAAGAATCAGGTGCGGCATCCAAGGATGTCGTGCTCTACGGTTTTGGCCGTATCGGCCGTCTGCTTGCGCGAATTCTGGTCGAAAAAGCTGGCGGCGGCGACAATTTGCGCCTGCGTGCCATCGTGGTGAGAAAAGGAAAGGCTGAGAACGACATCGAGAAGCGGGCAAGCCTCCTGCGACGCGATTCCGTCCACGGCAGTTTCAAGGGCACCATCACCATCGATGAGGAAAACCAGGGCATCATTGCCAACGGCAACTTCATCAAGGTCATTTATGCCAGCTCACCAGAGTCCGTCGACTACACGAGCTATGGCATCAATAACGCCATCGTCATCGACAACACCGGCGTGTGGCGTGACAAGGATGGCCTTGGTCAGCATCTCAAGGCCAAGGGCGTGTCTCGCGTTCTGCTCACAGCACCTGGCAAGGGTGATATCAAGAACATCGTGTTCGGTATCAACAACGAAGAGATCACTGCCGAAGACACCATCTTGTCGGCAGCGTCCTGCACCACCAACGCCATCACGCCTGTACTCAAGGTTATCAACGACCGTTACGGCATTCGTGACGGTCATGTCGAAACCGTTCATGCCTATACCAATGACCAGAACCTGATCGATAACTACCACGCTGGTAGCCGACGTGGTCGCAGTGCCGGCCTGAACATGGTCATCACTGAAACAGGCGCTGCCAAGGCTGTCGCCAAGGCACTGCCTGAACTGGCTGGCAAGCTGTCGGGCAACGCGATCCGCGTGCCAATCCCCAACGTGTCCATGGCCATCCTCAATCTCAATCTTGATAAGGAGACTAACGTAGAGGAGCTGAATGATTACCTGCGTACCATTTCGCTGCATTCGAAATATCAGAAGCAGATCGATTTCGTGAACTCACCCGAGGTGGTGTCTTCCGATTTCGTAGGTTCACGTCACGCAGGCATTGTCGATGCACAGGCGACTATCGCCAGTGGACACCGCATCGTTCTCTATGTCTGGTACGACAACGAAGCTGGCTATAGCGCCCAGGTCGTTCGAATCGTGAATCAGATGGCTGGCGTGCAGTACAAGGTCTTCCCGGCAGCAACGGTCTGATCTCATTCCTCTGGCGGCAGCGTCCGCCAGAGCACGCTAATCTGGTGCGTGCAGACGGTGGTGATGGCGATCGCCACGTGCTTTTCTGGTGTCGACACGTATACTGTCGACCGAGAAACATTGCACCGCAGGCCAATCAAGACAAGACAGGCTGACTGAATGAAAAAAATCAAGAAGGGTCTCGATATACCGATATCGGGTGAGCCCAAGCAGATTATTGACCAGGGCGCTTTGGTGACGGAAGTCGCCATCGTCGGATTCGATTACAACGGTATGAAGCCGACGATGGAAGTCGCTGAAGGCGATCGCGTGCAATGCGGTCAGCTGCTGTTCACCGACAAGAAAACTGAAGGTGTGCGCTACACTTCACCGGCCACAGGTACGGTAAAAGCCATTCATCGCGGCGAGAAACGGGTTTTCCAGTCCATCGTCATCAGTGTCGATCAGCATGAGGATGGCGAGAGTCAGGTTCAGTTCGCGCACTATCCCGCTGATCAGCTCGAGTCGCTGTCACGCCAGCAGGCCGTCGATCTGCTGGTGGAATCCGGCGAGTGGACAGCCTTCCGCACCCGCCCGTTCAGCAAGGTGCCCGAGCTGGACGCAGAGCCGCACTCCATCTTCGTATCTGTCATGGACACACAGCCACTGGCGGCCGATCCGCTGGTGATCATTGCCCAGGCGAGTGAGGATTTTCAGAATGGCCTGCGTGTCCTGAGTCGTCTGACCAAGGGCAAGGTTTTCGTGTGTTCCGCGCCCGACGTCGATATTTCGCTGCCAAAGCTGGACCGCCTGGAGCATGAAACGTTCTCTGGCCCACACCCGGCGGGCCTGGTTGGGACGCATATCCATCATCTTGATCCAGTGAACATGTTCAAGAGTGTCTGGACAGTCGGCTATCAGGATGTCATTGCCATCGGCCGTCTGTTTACCACGGGCTACAAGTTTGTCGAGCGTGTCGTTGCCCTGTCCGGTCCTGCGGTCAAGCGTCCACGGCTGATTCGAACCCGAACCGGTGCAGCTGTCAGCCAGCTGACGAAAAACGAACTGAATTCGGATAATGTACGTACTGTTTCAGGCTCGGTGCTGGGTGGGCGATCTGCCCGTGACTCTGTCGACTACCTCGGTCGTTACGATTACCAGATCGCCTGTCTCGAAGAGGGGCACCACCGCGAACTCTTTGGTTGGCTGTCTCCAGGTCTCAACAAGTTTTCGGTCATCAATATCTACCTGTCCAAGCTCATGCCGGGCAAGCGCTTCAATATGACTACGACGACCAACGGCAGTGAGCGGGCGATGGTGCCTATCGGCACCTACGAAAGAATCATGCCGCTCGACATCCTGCCCACACAGCTCCTGCGTGCGCTGATCGTCGGTGATACGGAAGTTGCCCAGAAGCTGGGCTGCCTCGAACTCGATGAAGAGGATCTTGCCCTGTGCTCATTCGTGTGCCCAGGCAAGTACGAGTACGGGCCGATACTCAGGCGTAATCTCGACACCATCGAAAAAGAGGGTTGATGTCATGAGCTTAAGAACATTTCTCGACAAGATAGAGCCCAATTTTCACAAAGGCGGGCGCTTCGAAAAGATGTACCCTCTCTACGAAGCCGTTGATACGATCTTCTATTCCCCTGGTTCCGTGACTGCAGCGAATACCCATGTTCGCGATGGTATAGACCTCAAGCGGATCATGATTACAGTCTGGGCCTGCGTATTCCCCGCGATGTTCTTCGGCATGTGGAATATCGGCTTTCAGGCGAATACCTATCTGGCCGAGGCGGGAATCGCAATGGATCAGGGCTGGAGATATTCCCTGATTGCCGCACTCGCCGGTAACGATCCGTCCAGTATCTGGGACAACATGATCTACGGCGCCATGCATTTTCTGCCGATTTACATGACGGTGTTCATCGTCGGCGGTGCGTGTGAGGTGGTGTTCGCAACCATCAGGAAGCACGAGGTCAACGAGGGCTTCTTCGTCACCTCCATTCTGTTTGCCCTGATCTGTCCGCCTGATCTGCCCTTGTGGCAGGCGGCGCTCGGCATCATCTTCGGTGTCGTCATCGGCAAGGAAGTGTTCGGTGGTACGGGGAAGAACTTCCTCAATCCGGCGCTCGCAGGCCGCGCCTTCCTGTACTTCGCCTATCCGGCGCAAATGTCCGGTGACTCAGTCTGGACTGCGGTAGATGGTTTCAGCGGTGCCACACCCTTGAGCGTAGCCGCCTCCGGTGGTATGGAAGCCTTGCAGGGCAGCCTGACCTGGTTTGACGCCTTCCTCGGCTTCCATCAGGGCAGTATCGGCGGCACCAGCGACCTGGCCATCCTTATCGGTGGTGTAATTCTGCTGGTGATGGGCATCGCGTCACTTCGTATCGTCCTTGGCGTAGTACTTGGCGTAGTGCTCACGGCAGGGCTGCTCAACTTCGTCGGCTCGGATACGAACCCGATGTTTGCGTTGCCACCGCACTGGCACTTCGTTATTGGCGGTCTGACCTTCGGCATGTTCTTCATGGCGACAGATCCCGTGTCTGCATCACATACCCATACGGGCCGATGGATCTTCGGTATTCTCATCGGTGTCATGACGGTGCTTATCAGAGTGGTCAACCCGGCGTTTCCGGAAGGCATCATGCTCGCAATACTGTTTGCGAACCTGTTCTCTCCATTCATAGATCACCTCGTCGTACAGGCGAATATCAAGCGGAGGCTTGCCCGTGGCTAAAGGATCTTCAACTGGAAAAACCCTTACGGTCGCGTTTCTGCTCTGCATCGTCTGTTCGGTAGTGGTGTCAGCCGCCGCAGTCATGCTGCGGCCGGTACAGACTGAAAATCGTGAACTGAACGTCAAGGAAAACATTCTGATGGCTGCTGGCATGATTGAAGCCGGTTCGTCAAAGGATGAAGTGGAGACGAGTTTTGCCAGTATCACGCCCAAGCTAATCGAGCTCGAAACAGGGCGCTTCGTCGAGCCGTCTGAAATTGGGCTCAAGAACATCGAAGAGTTTCAGCAGCAGAAAGTGGCCACGAGGGAAGGGACTTCCTACACACTGAGCCAGGCCGAAGATATTGCTGGACTGGGACGGGTCGAGAAGTACGCGAAAGTGTACCTTGCTTCAGAAAACGGTGAAGTCAGCCGCGTGATCGTGCCTGTCCGGGGTTACGGTCTGTGGTCCACACTCTATGGATTCATGGCCCTCGAGCAGGATGCGAACACCATTGCAGGTTTCGGGTTTTACGAGCACGGGGAGACGCCAGGTCTTGGTGGTGAAGTCGACAATCCGAACTGGAAGGCCCAGTGGAGCGGCAAGAAAGTGTATGGCGACGATGGCGATGTCGCGATCAGGTTGATCAAAGGCGGCGTCAATCCATCTGCACCCAATGCCAAACATCATGTCGATTCACTGTCAGGCGCGACGCTTACAAGCCGAGGTATCGAGAACCTGATTCAGTATTGGCTCGGTGAGCAGGGTCTCAAGCCCTTCCTTGAGCGCATAAAGAACGGAGAGATTCGCAATGTCTAAAAATCGTGTTGCCGAGATCGTTTTTGATCCGATCTTCAACAATAATCCGATCGCCCTTCAAATATTGGGAATTTGTTCTGCGTTAGCAGTAACGACCAGTCTCCAGTTGTCGTTGGTAATGGGCGTCGCTGTCATGCTTGTTACAGCCTGTTCCAGTGCACTCATTTCTGTCATCCGTTCCCAGATACCCAGTAGTATCCGGATCATTGTGCAGATGACGATCATTGCCTCTCTGGTTATCGTGGTAGACCAACTGCTCAAAGCATATGCCTATGATATGAGCAAGCAGTTGTCGGTGTTCGTTGGCTTGATCATTACAAATTGTATCGTTATGGGTCGCGCTGAAGCCTATGCCATGCAGAATGGTCCTGTGTTGAGTTTCCTGGACGGTATTGGCAATGGGCTTGGCTACGCTGTTTTGCTGATTTTCGTGGCGTTCTTCCGCGAACTGCTCGGCGCAGGGAAGCTCTTCGGTATCGAAATTCTGCCTCTGCAGGCAAACGGTGGTTGGTATTTGCCAAATGGTTTGCTTCTGCTGCCTCCGAGTGCATTTTTCATTATCGGGCTAGCGATCTGGGCCTTGCGGAGCTGGAAAATCGAACAGGTCGAGCCCAAGGATTATAAGCTCGCACCACATCGTGTCAGGGAGGCTTTCTGATGTTTGAGCAATATCTGAGTTTGTTCATCAAGGCTATCTTTGTCGAAAACATGGCGCTCGCCTTCTTTCTTGGGATGTGTACCTTTCTAGCCATATCCAAGAAAATAGAGGCGGCGATTGGTCTGGGTATTGCGGTTACCGTCGTGTTGGCGATCACCGTGCCGGTGAATAATCTCATTTTCAACAGCTTGTTACGTGAAGGTGCGCTGTCGTGGGCAGGCTTGCCTAATGTTGATCTGAGCTTCCTGGGTCTGTTGACCTATATTGGCGTCATCGCCGCCATCGTGCAGATCCTCGAAATGGTGCTCGACAAATATTTCGTCGCACTGTACGCGGCATTAGGGGTATTTTTGCCCCTGATCACGGTCAACTGCGCCATTCTCGGTGCTTCGCTGTTCATGGTAGAGCGGGACTACGAATTTGGTGAAAGTGTCGTCTATGGTCTGGGTGCTGGCGTTGGCTGGGCACTCGCGATCATTGCGCTTGCCGGAATTCGCGAAAAGCTGAAGTACTCTGATGTTCCCGATGGCCTGAGAGGCCTTGGCATCACCTTCATCACGGTCGGTCTGATGTCGCTAGGCTTCATGTCGTTCTCTGGTATCACCCTGTAAAACGGCTCCCATACAGACAGAGGTAGAAACATGGATACGGAAATTATGCTCGGCGTTGGCATGTTCACTGTCATCGTTCTGAGTCTTGTGGCGGTCATTCTGATGGCCAGGTCGCGTCTGGTCAGTACAGGCGACGTCAAGATTGTCGTCAACGACGATCCTGCCAGTGCAATCACAACCGAAGCCGGCGGAAAGCTGCTGCAGACACTGGCGAATGAGGGCATGTTCCTCTCGTCAGCCTGTGGCGGTGGTGGTACCTGCGCCCAGTGCAAGTGCAAGGTCCTGGACGGCGGTGGCGGTATGCTACCGACAGAAAAAACGCACTTCACCAACCGCGAGGAGCGTGAAGGCTGGCGCCTGGCCTGTCAGGTCAGCGTCAAGCAGGATATGAAGATTGAAGTGCCTGAGGAAGTCTTCGGCGTCAAGAAGTGGGAGTGCGAGGTGGTGTCAAACCACAACGTCGCCACCTTCATCAAGGAGCTCGTGCTGAAATTGCCGGAGGGTGAAAACGTTGATTTCCGCGCTGGTGGCTATGTCCAGCTCGAGACCCCGCCGCATGAAGTGCTTTTCAAGGACTTTGATATCGAAGAGCGTTTCAGGGAAGACTGGGACAAGCACAATATCTGGCAGTACAAGTCCACCGTCAAGGAGCCGGTCATCCGGGCCTATTCGATGGCGAACTACCCGGAAGAGCAGGGCGTACTGAAGTTCAACATTCGTATTGCAACGCCACCGCCAGGATCGGATCATCCGCCTGGTGCAATGTCGTCCTGGATCTTCTCACTGAAGCCCGGCGACAAGGTGACTGTGTTCGGACCTTTCGGTGAATTCTTCGCCAAGGAAACTGGCGCCGAGATGATCTTTGTCGGTGGTGGTGCCGGTATGGCGCCAATGCGAGCGCATCTGTTCGATCAGCTCCGTCGCATTCACTCGCAGCGAAAGATTTCATTCTGGTACGGCGCTCGTAGCAAGCGTGAGATGTTCTACGTCAAGGATTTTGACGAGCTCGCAGCAGAGAATGAGAACTTTGAGTGGCATGTAGCACTCTCGGACCCCTTGCCAGAAGATAACTGGGAAGGGCCTACAGGCTTCATTCATAACGTTTTGCTGGAGAATTACCTCAAGAACCATCCGGCACCTGAAGATTGTGAATACTACATGTGCGGGCCGCCGATGATGAACGCTGCCGTCATCAAGATGCTGAAGGATCTTGGTGTGGAAGAGGAAAACATCATGCTCGACGACTTCGGAGGCTGATTCTCAGTGACGATTCTAAAGCAGGCGCAAGCCTGCTTTTTTCATTATCAAGTCAGTGCGCTTCGTATTTGTGCTGTGATCGGGGTGCTGCTGCTCGGCTCCGCCTGTGATGGCTCAGCGCCGGGTCCGGACCCTGAAGGGATCACCAGCCAGGACACCGCACTGCAGGAAGTCTCCGGTCCGATCATGGGTACACGTTACTCAGTCAAGTGGAGCGGTAAGGCCTTTCCAGAAGCAGACGCTGTCATTCTTGCCGAGCTTGAGCGAATTAACTCGCTCATGTCGACTTACGACCCGGAGTCGGAGCTCTCCCGCTTCAATAATAGTCCCGTCGGCGAATGGTATACGGTTGCTGCGGATACACTGGCGACCCTGAAGGTCTCCCAGGAGGTCTATCAGGCATCCAAAGGCGCTCTCGATGTGACGGTCGGCTCGCTTGTGAATCTCTGGGGTTTTGGCCCGCAAGGGCGCATCACTCGCGAGCCATCTCAAGCCGCCATCGACGCAGCGCAGGCGGGATCTGGCTTCGACAAGCTCGATATCGATGCTGAACAGTCGCGTATTCGTAAGACGTCTGATATTTATGTCGATTTGTCGGCAGTCGCCAAAGGTTACGCCGTCGATGAAGTCGCTGAAGTGCTCGAAAATGAGGATATCGACGACTACCTCGTCGATATTGGCGGTGAGCTACGGATGTCTGGTCTGAAACCAGATGGCTCGCAATGGCGAATAGCCATTGAAGCGCCGAAAGTCGAGGTCAGAGAAATATTCGAGGTTTTCTCCTTTGAGAAGGCCGCCATCGCTACGTCCGGAGATTATCGTAACTATTTTGAGGAAGACGGTGTACGTTACTCGCACACTATCGATCCCCGAACCGGCCGCCCAATCCAGCATGCCCTCGTATCCGTCAGTGTCGTCACTCAGCGTTGCGCGGTAGCTGACGCTTGGGCAACGGCATTGATGGCTGTCGGTCCTGAGACCGCCAAAGCACTCTCAAGGTCACATAATCTTGCTGTATTGCTTATAATGAAGGGGAAGGAAGGTTTCGATACCTGGACATCCCCACAACTCGAGGTACTGCAATCTTCGCAGCCGAACGAGTCAGCGTCTGACCAGCGCTAAGTAATCAGCCTCTGGAGGAAACCATGCAAACATTTCTGATCGTTCTTGGTGCAATGCTCGTGCTCATGGCATTGATGTCTGTCGGCGTTCTGCTCGGCCGCAAACCCATCTCGGGCAGCTGCGGCGGCATGAGCGCACTCGGCATGGAAACGGAATGCGATGTCTGCGGCGGCGACAAGCAGCGCTGCGACAAGGAAAGTGCCTGATATGGCAGAGTATACATATGACGTCGTTGTCATAGGTGCCGGACCAGCCGGTGAGGGCGCGGCCATGAACGCGGCCAAGCACGGGCGGCGTGTAGCGGTCATCGAAGACAAGAAACAGGTCGGCGGCAACTGCGCCCATAGGGGCACGATTCCGTCGAAGGCCCTACGTCATAATGTAAGACAGATCATTCAGTTCAATACCAATCCCATGTTCAGGGATATTGGTGAGCCGCGCTGGTTTTCGTTTCCGCGCGTGCTCAAGGACGCTGAACGTGTCATTGCCAAGCAGGTGAAGCTCCGAACTGGCTTCTACGCGCGTAATCGCATCGACCTGTATCACGGCAAGGCCTACCTCCTGGACGAGCATCGCCTCGAAATTCGCGGTGCCGGCACTGCCAATGATGTGCTCAAGGCCAAGGAGATCGTCATTGCGACGGGATCGCGTCCGTATCAGCCGCCCGATATTGATTTCAGCCATCGCCGCATCTATTGCAGCGACAGCATACTGAAGCTCGGCCACACTCCGCGCACCCTTATCATCTATGGTGCTGGCGTCATAGGCTCTGAATACGCTTCAATTTTTGTCGGCCTCGGCGTCAAGGTCGACCTCATTAATCCAGGCTCCAGGTTGTTGAGTTTCCTTGACGATGAAATCTCTGACGCGTTGAGCTACCACCTTCGCGACAATGGCGTACTGATGCGTCACAACGAAGAGTATGAAACGGTTGAGGGGAATGAAACCGGCGTCGTATTGACCATGAAGTCTGGCAAGAAAATTCGCGCCGATGCCTTTCTCTGGTGCAATGGCCGCTCCGGTAATACGGATAATCTCGGCCTGGAAAATGTCGGTCTCGAATGCAATTCGCGCGGGCAGCTGAAGGTGGATGACCATTACCGAACGGCCCTGCCACATATTTACGCTGTCGGTGATGTTATCGGTTATCCCTCACTGGCGAGTGCAGCCTATGACCAGGGCCGCTCTGCTGCCTCTGATCTGGTGTCTGATGCCTACTTTCGCTTTGTGGACGATGTTCCGACCGGGATCTACACCATTCCCGAAATCAGTTCAGTGGGCAAGACTGAGGCCGAACTCACGGCTCAGCGAGTGCCTTACGAAGTTGGTCAGGCTTTCTTCAAGCATCTGGCTCGCGCGCAGATTACTGGCGACACAGTGGGCATGCTGAAGATTCTGTTTCATCGAGAAACGAAAGAGCTGTTGGGCATTCACTGCTTTGGTGACCAGGCTTCGGAGATCGTTCACATTGGTCAGGCCATCATGAGCCAGCCGGGCGAGCTCAACACGCTTGAGTATTTCATCAATACGACCTTCAACTATCCAACCATGGCCGAAGCCTATCGAGTGGCTGCACTCAACGGTCTTAACCGGATCTTCTAGAACTGGTGTTGTTGGATCTGCTGCATTCGGAGTGGATGGTCCGTTATGACGGAATCTACCCCGGCGGCACAGACTCGCTGCCAGTCCTGGCTGGCGTTAACCGTCCAGCACGATACTTCAAGGCCCATGTGGCGTAAACGCTGGACGACTTCCCCCGTTACCATCTGATGGTTCAAGGCGACAAGGTCGAGTCCTGACATTGAATTCGTCAGCAGCGCCTGCAATACCGGCTTGTCCTCTACAGCCAGCCCTTGCCTGAGTCCGGTCACATCCGCGGCCTGAATCAGTCCTGGCACCAGCGGGTTGAAGCTGGTCACAACACACTTCGTCAATAAGGTCTTCGGCAGGCTCGCCAGCGCGGCACTCAGTCGGTCGCAAAGACGCTTGAGCGTGGCCGTGTCAGTCGTTTTCACTTCAAGCTGAACCTGCTCCACTTGCTCCGGGGCCTGCAAGAGCAGGTCAAGCACCTCCTGCAGTGCCGGAATGCGGCAGGGCGCCGGCCAGGGTGGTCCGACCTTGCGGCCATCGAACGCTCGAAGCGCTTCAAGGGATAAGTCCGCGGCCCGACCGGCCACGCCACAGGTTCTGATCAGGTCTTCATCATGCAGGATGAACAGCTCACCGTCAGCCGAGAGCTGCAGATCGAATTCAAAGCTGCGGATGCCATTCGTCCAGGCCCATTCGAAACCCTGGAGGGTGTTCTCAGGCGCCTCGCCTCTCGCACCGCGATGGCCAATCAGAATGGGGTTCTCAGACATGATCAGGCATCCTCCCCAGCGTCTGGATCTGCCTTGCGGCGCAGCTTTCTCAACTTCCAGCTCTGAGCGATGGTTCGCCGCCACAGCAGGTCGACCGCGAAGTAACCCCCTATACTGGCCACGATGGCGACCACGAAGGAGCCCAGGTAGAGCGGCGCCCCAATGTCCCCAAGCTTGGACAGGAACCAGTCGAAGGTTGGCTCGAAGGCGAAAGGCTGCGGCTCGATGCCCATGAGCCAGGCCCCGATCACATAGTTGGCGTAAAACAGAGGCGGCATGGTGAGCGGGTTGCTGATCCAGACCAGTGCACACGACAGCGGCAGGTTGCTGCGCAGCCAGATAGACACGAAGGCGGCAAAGGCCATTTGCGCGGGCATGGGAATGAACGCGAAAAACAGGCCATTCAGAAAAGCCCTCGAGACAGATCGACGGTTGATGTGCCAGAGATTTGGATCATGCAGCACATCGCCCAGAAAATGGAGCGACTTGTTCGACTGGATCTTTTCCGGACTCGGCATCCATTTCTTGATGAGCTTCTTGGGCATGGGTCGCGATGGTTTCGAAAAACAGTGATTTTGGGAGCTGGCGATGCTGGCCGATACCATAGCAGCGACTTTCACTTTAGAATAGCAGCGAATGCACAAGTTTTACGAACAGGATGTTCGATATGCGCACATGGATCGTGCTGCATCTGGCTGGCTTCGTTCTGGTGTTTGTTTTTGCGCCGGAACTGGTTGGTCAGAAGCCGCAGTGGCTTTTATTGCCTTCAGTAATCAGTCTTCTCTGCCTACTTCTTCTCGGCCGCAAGTGGCGGCTGTTGTTATTGTGCCTGCTCGCGGCTGCCAGTGGAGCATTGCATGGCGGGCTTCGACTTCTGCCATATCAGTCGATGGACCAGGCAACGGAAGCCATTGTTCAGGCCGGGTCTGAGCAAGTGTTGCCTGTCACGGGCTACTTCTGCGCTGTCGATTTTGACAGCAATAGCAAAATGACCTCGAGTAAATCACCGCGTCTTGTCCGGCTATGTTTCGATGTCGAGCAGAGCACCGGTGTGCCCGAGCTACAGGGGCGCCGTATCCAGCTCGACTGCAAAGGCTGCGCAGTACCTGTAGCCGGTGTTGCCTATCAGTTGACCATCGAGCTGCAGAAAGCCAAGCGACGGCTGCCGGTGGCCACGCCCATGGCCGAGCGTCTCACCCGATACCGTGAGCTGAGTCAGGGTGGCCCGTTACAAGCGAAGCTGATGAGCGCCACCGCGCTGCATACACTCCCGGTGCGGCAGTCGCAGCAATTGAGAGCCCAGGCAAGAGAGGCGCTCATGGCTACCGTAGCCCGGTCGGCGCATCTTGCGAGCTATCATGCGCTCTTCCTCGGTGATCGTAGTGGGTTCAGTCATAGCCAGACCGAAGCCCTGTCCGTCTCTGGTTTGTCACATCTCATGGTGATTTCGGGGCTCCATGTCGGCCTGATGGCAGCACTCGTCGCGCTGTTGTTGCGCCTGGCAGCGAGAGGCCTGAGGCTCACCGCCTGGCGAATTCCCGTCTACCTCGGCACTGTCTTCAGCCTTCTCGGCTATCTCTGGCTCGTCGACTATGCCGTCCCTGTGCTTCGTGCGACGATCATGGCCTTACTGTTTGTCGCGCTCACTCTGCAGCGCCGTCGGGTGCCGGTCACCGATTACTGGCTGATTACGCTGACGGCCTGCCTGTTTTTCGATCCTTTCGCTTTCATCAGTGCCGGCTTCTGGCTGTCTTTCGGCGCGGTTGCCGTCATTGCGCTCGTCATGTCTGGTCGGCTTCGACTAAGTGCTGCTCTGGAGGATGCGCCTTCTGCAAACACCTTGCGTGACCGACTACAGGCTCAAGTCGAGCGCTTCATGGCGTGGCTGTCAGCCTTCTGGCGAGTGCAGTGGCAGCTGTTCGCCACCCTGAGCGTGCTGCTGGCCGTGTTTTTCCAGCAGGTCAGCCTTGCCGGGTTATTGACCAACCTCATCGCCATACCGCTCGTGACGCTGTTGCTCGTGCCTACAGGCTTCCTGGCGTTGCTGGTAAACGCTGTGGCTGGCGAATGGCCACTGGTGACGCGCCTGATCGACTTGAGTGACCGTCTGTTCGATCTATTCTGGCTCATTGTAGACAGCGGCGAACACTTCCCGATATTTGCCACGCAGACGCTCTCGCCGGGCGCACTGATCCTCCTGTTACTGCTATCGCTGCCCACGCTATGGTGCTGGCACCTCCCATTTGCACCCTGGCTACATGCGAGCAAATTGCTGCTCCTGACCGGCGTCGCTACCGCAGCACCGCGACTCGTCGAACCCTCAGAGGCGCCTCTGCTGCGCTTCGTCGTGTTCGATGTGGGGCAGGGGCATGCCGCTCTACTGGATGACGGCGAAACCTCATTGCTGTTTGATACCGGTCCCGTCTATCCGGTCAGCAGCGGCTTCAGCGGCGGTCGCCTCATTCCAGGCGGCGGGCGGCCCTTCAATCCGGCCGCCGAGCAGATACTGCCATACCTCAAGCAGCGCGTCAGCCAGCAGGAGCCTTTAGGCGCTTCAGAGGCTCGTCCGTTTCTGAACTACCTTTTTGTCAGTCATGCCGATCATGATCATGCCGGTGGCACGGGCTTTTTATTGCAGCATCTGGATGTGGCGCATCAGTTCAGCGGCGAGCCCGACAAGCTCAATCGTATCCTGGACCACGATTTCCCCGACCAGGCAGGCCTTACCGAAAGCACGCCGACCCCTGGGTTGTTCAGCCAGTGTCTGGCGGGTCAGCGCTTCAGTTCGAGGGGCTTTCGGGTGGAGGTGCTTTGGCCACTGCAGGCATCGGTCGGCTCGGCCTTCGCCGGTAACGACCTGTCATGTGTGCTGCGAATCACTACACCTTCGCAGCACACCATCCTGTTGACAGGCGATATCGAAAAACCCGCCTTGCAGGCGATGGTCAGGCACTATAATAGTGATCATGGCCAGGGCAGCCTGCTGGATGTGGATATAATGGTGCTGCCGCATCATGGCAGCCGCTCGAGCTTTCTGCCCGGATTCATCAGTGCGGTGACTCCAGAGCAGGTCGTGATACCCGCCGGAGCCAATAATCGCTTCGGCCATCCGCATCAGCAGCCGGTCGACTGGCTGCTCAGACGAGGGGTGGAGATCTGGAATACCGGTACGCAAGGCTATTTTGAATTTACCGAGCCGCTGAATTGAAGCCTCGGCGCCGAGATTAGTCTATGCTTCCAAAGCCTTACTTATGCTAGAGTGACCGCCGAATAATCGGCCGCTGAATTACGAACGGGAGAAAACAGTGCTGGAAATGCTCATGGCTGGCGGGTTCATCATGATACCCATCCTGCTCTGCTCAATAATTGCCTTCGCCATCATCCTTGAGCGCTTCTGGACGCTTCGCCACAGCAAGATCGTTCCTCAGGAAGTGATCAATGATGTGCTGGGCAAGCTCAAGAACAAGCAGCTCACCACCCGTTATCTGAAGGATCTCAGGGAAAAGGCGCCAATTGGCCGTCTGCTGTCAACCGGACTGCTCAATGCCAAGCATGGTCGCGAGATCATGAAGGAAAGTATCGAGGAAGAGGCGAGCCATGTCGTCCACGACCTCGAACAGTTTCTTACCGCACTGGGTACCGTGGCCGCCGTCGCACCGCTGCTCGGCCTGCTCGGTACGGTTATCGGCATGATCGAAGTATTTGCCGAAATCCAGATTGCCGGAGCGGGCAATACACAGGCGCTGGCCGGCGGGATCTCCAAAGCCCTCATCACCACAGCCGTAGGTCTGACCGTCGCCATACCGGCGCTGGTGGCCCATCGCTATTTCCAGCGTCGGGTAGATGAAATCGTGGTCGAGCTCGAGCAGCGCTCGCTCAAGCTGGTGGAGGTCGTCCATGGTGAGCGCGAGGTCACTGACGAGGGGACTGGCTCACTGTGAAGTTCAAGCGTCAACACAAGGAAGAACTGTCGGTCAACCTCACGCCACTGATCGATATCGTCTTTCTGCTGCTGATCTTTTTCATGGTATCGACGACTTTCACCAAGGAATCGCGCCTGCAGATCGATCTCCCAAAAGCCTCGAGTGACCCTGTAGCCGCCGAGAGCACACAGCTCGAGGTCGTTATCGATCCTCAGGGTAAATACCGCGTGAACGAACGTCTCCTGGTCAACAGCCAGCTCATCACACTCAAGCGCGCCATCGAACAGCTGTCGGAGGGTGATTCGACCTTGCCATTCATCATTACCGCAGATGCTCAAACGCCACATGAATTCGTGGTGAGGGCGATGGATGCAGCCGGTCAAATTGGCTTTACCAGGTTGAGTATCACGACTGAAGCTCAGGCCGCTGGTGATGGTGACAACGAAGCTGATGGCGGCGCTGATGCGCAGTAAGCCCGGCAATGTTTGCACCAGGGCAGGCTTGGGTAAGAAGGCCTGCAGTGGCCGATAGACAAAGTAATCTGGAAGGCCTGTCATCGGAGGCGGAAGAGTATCCGAGCTGGCAGGTCTACCGGCGCATCCTTGGTTACGTCAAGACCCTGAAGAAGTGGTTCATACTCGCGATCGTTGGCAACGTGATCTATGCGACCGCCAGTGCCCTCATGGCACCGGGCCTCAAATACATCATCAACAGCATCGAGAATCCAACCGAAGCCAATCGCGTGCTGGTAGCCGGACTTATCGTCGCGCTGTTCATGCTTCGGGGGCTCGGCGCATTTATGGGTCAGTACTTCATGGCCAATGTGTCCCGCGGTATCGTGCATGACATGCGGCAGAAGCTGTTCCAGAACCTCATTCGTCTGCCCGCGACCTTCTTTGACCGCAACAGCTCGGGCCATCTGCTGGCCAAGTTTACCTATAACATCGAGCAGGTGACCTTCGCCGCCACCAATGCGGTGACGCTGATCTTGCGCGAAGGCCTGACCATCGTGGGCCTGCTGGCTTACATGCTCTATGAAAACTGGCGTCTCACCCTCATTTTCCTGATTGCCGGGCCGATCATCGCCGTCGTTATCCGTGTGGTGACCCGACGCTTCCACAAGCTGAGCAAACAGATCCAGCTGTCGATGGGCGATGTGAATCATGTCACTGGCGAGTTGATTGGTGGCTACCAGGTGGTGCGGACCTTTGGTGGCGAAGACCGTGAAGTGGCCCGTTTCACCAAGGTGAGCAAGAATAACGTTCGACAGTCGCTGAAGATGGCCCTGACGCAGGCGGTATCAACGCCGGTTATTCAGATCATCATCTCACTCTGCATTGCGGTTCTCGTCTGGGTCGTACTTGATCCCGCCATTTTGCGGGATATGTCTACAGGCGCGATTGTAGCCTTTCTGACGGCAGCCGTGACCTGTGCCAAACCGGTCCGGCAGCTGACCAGTGTGAATGCCGTGATCCAGCGCGGTATCTCTGCTGCCCAGGATGTGTTCATGCTGATTGATGAGCCGCGCGAAGCCGACACTGGTACCCACGTCGCCGAGCGTGTCCGAGGTGATATCGAAATCAATCATCTCACCTTCACTTACCCTGGACAGGAGACGGCCGTTCTGGACGATATCACACTGTCCATCAAGGCGGGTCAGACCATAGCCTTGGTCGGCACTTCGGGAAGTGGCAAGTCAACACTCAGCAGCCTGCTCCCGCGGTTCTACGATTGCGAACCGGGGCAGATCCTGCTCGATGATATTCCGCTGCAGGACTACACATTGCACAGCCTGCGCCAGCAGATCGCGCTGGTGTCGCAGCAGACGATTCTGTTCAACGACACGGTTCACAACAACATCGCTTATGGTGATCTCGGCGATGTATCCCGAGAAGCTGTGCGGCAGGCCGCGAAAGACGCCAACGCCCTCGAGTTCATCGAAGCATTGCCTGATGGCTTCGATACCAGCCTGGGGGATAATGGCAAGCGCCTGTCCGGCGGACAGCGCCAGCGTCTTGCGATCGCACGCGCATTGCTGAAGAACGCCCCGGTACTGATTCTCGATGAGGCCACCTCCGCGCTGGACACCGTGTCGGAGAGGGCTATTCAGGATGCCCTGGAACGCTTGATGAAGGGCCGAACGGTCATTCTGATAGCCCATCGCCTGTCCACAATCGAGCAAGCCGATCTCATCGTGGTCATGAGCGAAGGCCGTATCGTCGAACAGGGTACACATGACGAGCTGCTGGCGAAGCAGAGCGCCTACGCTCTCTTGCACAGCCAGCAGGTGAACGATCGGCCGATCGATATCACTGGCGAGGAAGCGCCACGGACCACTCAGGGGCCTGATCAGGCGCCTGACGACTTCGAATGAGCGCCTGGTGACGAACTGGCTGGAGCGGCTCTGGTATCCGGCAGCGGGTGAGCGGCTCACCGTACTGCAAGGCCTGGCCCTCCTGCTCCTGCTGCCACTCTCCTGGCTGTTTACGGCTGTTGCTGCTCAGCGGCGGCGAGGGCTGGCCCGGC
This sequence comes from Allohahella marinimesophila, assembly GCF_039538005.1. Taxonomy (NCBI): domain Bacteria; kingdom Pseudomonadati; phylum Pseudomonadota; class Gammaproteobacteria; order Oceanospirillales; family Hahellaceae; genus Allohahella; species Allohahella marinimesophila. Next base: position 62,098 of record NZ_BAABBO010000022.1, on the reverse strand, counting down.
AAGCTGCCGCGTCGCCTGTGCCAACGCTCATCGTGGGCAATCTTTCGGTGGGCGGTACCGGAAAGACCCCCCTCGTCATTGCGCTCATCAGGCGCTTGCAGACTGACGGCTTCCGCATCGGGGTGATCAGTCGTGGTTATGGCAGTGAGCCGCAAGGTGGTGCAGGTTATCCACTTGGTGTGGGACAGTATCCCGACGCATCGATAGTCGGCGACGAGCCGCTGCTGATTCATCATGCCACCGGCGCGCCCGTCTACGTCGATCCTGATCGCCCACGGGCCCGCCAGGCATTGCTGCACGCCCACCACTGCGATCTCGTCATCAGCGACGATGGCTTGCAGCATTATGCCTTGTCCCGTGACTTCGAGCTCGTGGTTATCGATGCGAAACGTGGCCTCGGCAACGGCCATTGCCTACCGGCAGGTCCGCTGAGAGAGCCGCCGTCCAGACTGAGGGATATCGACGCCATCATCGTTAATGAGGGCGCCATCAAGCAGACCGCAAGCAAGCAGCACAGCGAGGGCCAGGCTGTTGCCGACGCCGAGCGCAGAGGGCGGTCAGAAACACTGCCTGGTCTGACCGCATCTAACACGGCCACAACGCTCGCCGGCCGCTGCTGGCCCATGACGCTGGCCACGGAGCGCCTGAGACCTCTCCTTGGTCACGAAGCTGAACCCTCTTCTGCGGACCTTGGCAGCCCCGGAGAGCGCCAGCTTGCCCCGCCCCAGCCCGGCGAATCCATTACAGCAGTAGCCGGCATTGGCAATCCATCCCGCTTCTTCGATACGCTCAGAGCCCTCGGCTACAAGGTCGTCGAGTGTCCCTTTCCGGATCACCATGACTTCCAGGCTGCAGACTTCAGCGATCTACAGGGCCCAGTCGTCATGACCGAGAAGGATGCGGTGAAGTGCAGGGCGCTCCTGGCTGACAGAAGTCAGCAGTTCTGGGTTCTCGGTGTCAGCGCAATTCTTCCCGAGGGGCTCTATCAGCAGATCCTGCACGATCTACTCGGTGTCGCGAAGCCAGATATGCGGTAAAGTAGGGGATATTTATGCAGCGCATTGAAGCGCTGTCACCGGCATCGATAAACGGAGTTCGACAATCGTGGATAAGAAATTACTCAGTATTCTCGCCTGCCCCCTGTGCAAAGGCGATCTCAGGTTCGACCGTGAAAAGCAGGAGCTCATCTGCCGACCTGATGGCCTGGCCTTTCCAATTCGGGATGGCGTACCCGTCATGCTCGAAAGCGAGGCTCGAACCCTCACGACTGACGAGCGCCTGTCCTGATGCCTGGGTTCATCGTTATCATTCCTGCGCGCTTTGCCAGTACAAGACTCCCGGGCAAACCGCTCATCGACCTCGCTGGCAAGAGCATGATTCAGCGCGTATACGAGCAGGCAACTGCCAGTAGTGCGACGACGGTCTATGTAGCGACCGATAGCGTGCAGGTGGCTGAAGCCGTATCAGCCTTCGGCGGCAACGTGCTCATGACCAGTGCAGAACACGGCTCGGGATCAGAGCGCCTGGCTGAATGCGTCGACTTGCTCGAACTTGCGCCAGAGGACTGTGTCGTCAACGTTCAGGGCGATGAGCCCATGCTGCCACCTGGTCTGATCGATGATGTCGCTGCCGTGCTGCTGCACGACGAGCGGACTCAGATGTCCACACTGGCCACACCCATTTCGACCCAGGCCGAATTCGAAAATCCGAACGCGGTCAAGGTCGTGCTGGATGGCGAGGGCAGGGCACTCTACTTTTCCCGCGCACCAATCCCCTTTCGCAGAGACGGCGCTGCCCCCGCAGATGGCGCCGCCTACGGGCTGAGGCACCTCGGCATCTATGGCTACCGGGCCAGCTTTCTACGCGAATACGTTAACTGGACGCGAACTGAAATCGAAGATGTCGAAGCGCTCGAGCAGCTCCGTGCGCTCTGGCACGGTGCGCGCATCAGAGTGGACGTCACTCACCAGACGCTCGGCCCGGGGATAGACACCCAGGCCGATGTCGACCACGTGCTCCAGTTGCTCAAGCAGCCTTCAGGAGTGCCGTCAGAATGATGAAGATACTGTTCGTTTGCCTCGGTAACATCTGCAGGTCCCCCTCGGCCGAAGCCGTGTTTCGTGGGCTCATCGCGGAGCATGATCTCGAGCGACACTATAGGCTCGACTCGGCCGGCACGGGTGACTGGCACGTCGGCAAGGCGCCCGACCCCCGGGCGGTCGAAGCCGCTGGTAAACGCAATCTCGACCTGTCGTCACTTCGCGCAAGACAGCTTGCCCCCGAAGACTTTCAGGCCTTTGACGCCATCGTTGTCATGGATAACCAGAACTTCGAAGACGTCATGAACCTGTGTCCCAGCCAGAGCCTCGGCAAGATCTCAAAGCTCTCTGACTACGCCAGGAATCCTGACATTCGCGCTATTGACGATCCATATTATGGCGACGATCATGGTTTCGATCGCATGCTCGACAGCCTTGAAGATGCCTGCGCTGGTTTACTGGAGAGGCTCGAAGTCAGACGCAATGCCCTCGCAGAAAGATCCTGACGCCATCGAGGGCTGGCAGTCTGAAGTCGACCTCGAATGCTTCAATACCCTCGCCATTCCGGCAGTGGCTGAGCGTTTCTGTCAGGTTGTCTCGCTGGACCAGCTTCGCGACAGCCTGGCGACCTTCAGCGCTGCTGGATACGATAATCCGCTAATCCTTGGCGGTGGTAGCAATGTGGTACTCACACAGGCACGGTACCCAGCTGTCGTTCATCTTCAGATGACAGGTATCGAGTTTGGTGAACGCGGCCGTGTACAGGTGGCGGCTGGCGAAAACTGGCACGCCTTCGTGCAGACGACGCTTGCACACGGCTGCTATGGACTGGAAAACCTGGCGCTCATTCCCGGCAGTTGCGGTGCCGCCCCGATACAGAATATAGGCGCCTATGGCGTTGAGGTCGGGGAATTTATTGTTGCGGTAAGCGCCGTCCATCGGCATACCGGCAAAATCCAGGAATTTTCTGCAGAGGCCTGTGGCTTCGCCTATCGGGACAGTTACTTCAAGACTACCGAAGGTCGAGAGTGGGTGGTCGTAAGGCTGCATCTGCAACTGAGAGAATCCGCCAGGCTCAACCTGGATTACCCGGAACTGGCAAGGGCCTGGCAAGCTCAGGTGGAGTGGCTGAGCGAAGCTGAACTGGCCATCACCGATGAGGCCCGTCGCCTTGCCTGCGTAGTGGCCGCGCTCAGGCGGCACAAGCTTCCGGATCCAGCCATCAAGCCAAATGCCGGCAGCTTCTTCAAGAATCCTGTAGTGGATAGCGCCAGCTTCGAGCAGCTGCAGCGGCAGTGGCCCGATATCGTTGCCTTCCCACTGGCAAACGGCCAGGTAAAGCTCGCCGCCGGCTGGATGATTGATCAGGCCGGCCATAAGGGGCGTGTGTCTGACGGTGTCGGGCTACATGATCGACAGGCCCTGGTGCTGGTTAATCCTGGGCATCGAAATGGTGAGGCGGTGCTGGCCTTCGCCAGTAGCATACAGGCGGACATTGCGAGGCAGTTTGGTCTCAGTCTCGAGATCGAGCCAGATCAGTACTGACGCCAGGAGCTTCATGTTCGTTCATGAGTTCCACGCGGTTTCGGCCGTTCTGCTTGGCCAGGTACAGCGCTCGATCAGCAGCGTCCACCAGCAGATCCGGAGTCCGGTAGCCGGTTTGCACATTGGCGGGTAGCGTGGCGGCCACCCCAATGCTCATGCTCAGGTTGATGCTGACCGCCTCATGGCTAATGACTGTCTTTGCTACGAGTTCGCGAATGCGCTCGGCTACGGCGACAGCAGACTGTGCAGTGGTGTCGGCTAACAGGATGATGAATTCCTCGCCACCCCAACGGCCCACAAGATCAGTCGGTCGCTGCACCACACTGGTTAACAGTTTCGCGACTTCCCGAAGGGCCTGATCGCCGAAAGGGTGCCCGTACTGGTCATTTACCGCCTTGAAGTGATCAAGGTCGAGCAAGAGAACAGACAGCGCCATGCCCTGGCGTTCGCTCCGGCCCCATTCCCTCTGCAGGGTGGCATTGATGGATCGACGATTGCTCAGCCCCGTCAGTTCATCCGTGGTACTCAGCAGCTTCAGTTCACGGTTCGCATCAGCCAGCTCGGCCATGGTGTGCTCAAGTGCCTGAGTGCGCTCACGGACATGCAGCTCGAGCTCGACCCGGGTCTGCTTCTGCGCTTCGATTGTCTCGAGTTGCGACTGGTTAAGCCGTCCCAGCGCCTCGCGCTCAGCGGCAGCGCGGGCCTGCCACTGCGTCTGCAGACGGAAGGCGAGACCGATGGAGAGGATGAATACTTCAAAGGCTATGCCGACCTGGAAGGCGTTAAGTGTCATGGCATTGGCCGGAATCAGACCCAGCTCGAGCAGAATGAACACCCACCGCGCCCGAGATCAGGGCGGACCAGCCCGCCACGTAGAACATGGCCTCAAAATAGCCCTTGCGCATCTGCACCACCGCTGCGACGAATAACATGGTTCCGCCGGGTGGAAGTATGATGCCCGCCAGTAACAGCGCAGAGCTGTAATCGCCGAACAGACAGTAAATTCCGAGCAGTACCCAGAGCCAGGCCAACACGCGTAACGCAACATCGAACCTTGGCAGATGCTCAGGTAGACGCAGGAAGGCGCGGGTAAACATGACGCTGATGCCGGCGCCAAGTATCAGCACGAGCACGAAAACACGCTGATTCCACTCGGGACTATCGGGCCAGATAAACTGGTAGGCATAGCCTTTGGCGATGAACAGGAACATGCCGGTGGAAAATACGAAGATGCTATAGTAGATGTAGGCCCGATCCTTGATAGCGCCAAAGACGGCAATACTGGTGACGATCATGATCGCCATCAGGCCGTAAAAGCTGCCCTGAATAAGGTTGGTGCTGGCAACGTCGGCAACATAGAGATTTTCTGAGCTTAGCCGCATCGGTATCCGCATGCTTTGACGGCTCTGCACCCGCATCACCAGCCAGTCGGTAGCGCCTTGTTCGGGCAGTAACACAAAGCTGAAGTTATTGTCCCTCACCATCCGCAAATCGAAAGGCAGGCTCGCACCCACGGTGTACTGACGTATCTGTAGTGCCTCGGGCTGCTGGAGCAGGGCGCTGGCCTGGGAGAGGTCCCATCGTAGTTGCGGTGCTGGCTCCGACTCGACCTTGGAGAAAGCGAAGCGGGTGGCGGTGCCGTGCGAACCGCTCAATATGGCTGCGGTCTGGTTGCCGCCATCAACGCTGTGCTGCGCGTTCACCGCTTCATCGTCGAGCCATTCCGAAGCAGGACCTTCGCCATTCTGATGAATTCGGAAGAGATCGATACGATCCAGCATGGGCGCCTGAATCTGCAGTAGCCAGCGCCTGACCGCAGCGCCTGCTGGCCAATCGAGCCCAAAGGCCAGCCAGACGTGATCAGTGGTGAGGCCCAGGTTCGGAATGTCTTCGATCGGCTGCCACTGCTGCAGAAGCTCCGGCGCCAGAACCTCCTCGAGCTGCAGACTTGCACTGGCGTCCCGAAGCATCATCAACCCTGGAATGAGATCAAGCTCATTGACGACTACGGACGGCTGAACATCGCTGTTGTCGGCTGACACCTGGGCACTCGCGAACGCCAGGCTGGTCAGGATGAGAAGCCACAGTGGCAGGCTGCACAAGTCCTTCCGGCAGCAGGAACGCAATGGGCCAAAGCCTTGGGACGCTATCAAAGGCAAGAGGGAATCTTCGGCATGGTCAGTGTCATGACATCAAGTCTAGACGAGGTCAGGCGTTTAGACCTGCCGAGGGAGAGAAAATCTGATATATAAAATGTCCCCGTGGCGCTACCATCACGACTTCGAATTGTATACAATCCATGTCCGTTTCGTGAAGAAGTCACCGATAAACGCCTTATTATAGCGTTTGTGGAGGAATCTTGTATTCAATTCAGCCATCAGAGCCGTTGCAGACGAGTGGTCAGTCTACCCTGGGCGAACAGGCTTTTGATCTTCTGCAGACCGCAATTATTCGTGGCGATATTGAAACAGGCGCCCGGGTGAGCGAGGCAGACCTCATGACTCGCTTCGCCCTCGGTCGCGCGCCGGTTCGAGAAGCCATGCAGCGTCTGCAGGCCAGAGGTCTGATCGTGCGTCGGCCACATGCCGGTGCCAGAATCATCTCACTCTCCGCCCAGCAGCTGGACGAGCTCTACCTGGTGCGTGAGGCGCTCGAAGGCATGGCCTGCCGTCTGGCGGCCATTGCAATGACCGATGAAGAGCTTCGCAGCCTGCGTGAACTGCTCGAACAACATGCTGATGACATCAGGCGCGAAGGTGGTCTGGAGTATTATCAGCGTGAAGGCGATTTCGATTTTCACTACCGCATTATTGCCGGCTGCAAGAACGAGCAGCTTGCGCGACAGCTGACAGGTGATCTGTACCATCTGCTGCGGCTCTACCGCTACCGGCTCAGCACCCTTCGCGGCCGGCCCGAGCGGGCGCTGAAGGAGCATATGCGGGTGCTGGACGCGCTGGACGAACGCGATCCAGATCTTGCCGAGTTGCTGATGCGCCGGCATATCTCCGCTGCCAGAAACAATCTGCTGACCAGGCTCAGCGCCACCACGCTGCTACAGAACAGGAGTTCAGATCGATGAACGAGAACACTCACAGAAATAGCCCGGGCCACCGCTTCAGCGAGGCCATCGCTTCCGAGTCACCATTGCAGGTCGTTGGCACCGTGAACGCTTACTGCGCCATGCTGGCCGAACGGGTCGGCCACAAGGCCATCTATCTGTCCGGGGCCGGTGTAGCCAATGCCTCCTATGGACTGCCCGACCTCGGCATGACCAGCCTCAACGACGTCACCGAAGATGTTCGTCGCATAACAGCAGCCTCGTCACTGCCGCTGCTGGTCGATATCGATACCGGCTGGGGCGGCGCTTTCAACATCGCCAGAAGCATTCGGGAGATGGAACGGGCTGGCGCTGCGGCTATCCACATCGAAGATCAGGTAGCGCAAAAGCGCTGTGGACATCGCCCCAACAAGGCCATCGTCACTACCGCAGAAATGTGCGACCGCATCAAGGCAGCCGTCGATGCGAGAATCGATCCGGATTTTTTCATCATGGCGCGAACGGATTCGTTCGCCAGCGAGGGCCTGCAGGCGGCCATCGACCGTTCCCACGCTTTTGTCGAAGCGGGCGCAGACGGTATCTTTGCCGAAGCCGTCAATGCACTTGACGATTACAGTGCATTTACCTCCGCACTCGATGTGCCGGTACTGGCCAACATTACCGAGTTTGGCCAGACGCCGCTGTTCAACAAGGCTGAACTGGCCGAAGTTGGGGTCGCCATCGTCCTGTACCCGCTCAGCGCGTTCAGGGCGATGAACAAGGCCGCTCTGAATGTCTATGAGCATCTGCTCGAGGACGGTGATCAGAAAGCCGTCGTGGACAGTATGCAGACACGAATGGAACTCTATGATTACCTGAATTATCACGCCTTCGAGCAGAAGCTCGATGCGCTGTTCAATAAAACCGGGGAATGAAGATGGCTGAAAAAAAGACCGAGAAGAAGCTGGGCGGCGCTGGCCTGCGTGGCCAGGTAGCAGGGCAGACAGCACTCTCCACAGTGGGCCAGGCTGGTCATGGGCTGACTTACAGGGGCTTCGATATCGAGACCCTGGCCGAAAAGGCCTGCTTTGAGGAGGTGGCATATCTGCTGTTGCGTGGTCACCTGCCGAACAGAACCCAGCTCAGTAGCTACCGAACCAGACTCAAGGGCATGCGCAAGCTTCCCGAAGCCCTCAAGACCGTGCTCGAGCAGATCCCGGCCGAATCGCATCCAATGGACGTCATGCGCACTGGTTGCTCGATGCTGGGTAATCTCGAGACCGAGCAAAGCTTCGACGAGCAGGACGAGCGAATCGATCGCATGCTGGCCTTGCTGCCGAGCATCATCTGCTACTGGTACCGCTTCAGCCATGACGGCATTCGTATCGATCCAGCCGCCAGTTCGGCAGATTCCATTGCTGGACACTTCCTCACGCTTCTGCATGACAAGGCGCCGTCGGCATTGTTCGAGCGCGTACTCGATGCCTCGCTGATTCTCTACGCGGAGCATGAATTCAATGCGTCGACCTTCACCGCGCGGGTGTGTGCATCGACCCTGTCGGATATCCATTCCTGTGTCACCGGTGCTATCGGCACACTGAGGGGCCCTCTTCACGGTGGTGCGAACGAAGCGGCCATGGAGCTCATCGAAAGCTTCCAGACGCCGGACCAGGCCGAAGAAGGCCTGATGCAGATGCTCGCCCGCAAGGACAAGATCATGGGCTTTGGCCATGCCGTCTACAGCGACTGCGATCCACGTAACGCCATTATCAAGCGCTGGTCTGAAAAGCTTGCGAAAGATGCTGGCGACGAACGGCTCTACGACATCTCGGTTCGCTGTGAAGAAGTCATGTGGCGCGAGAAAAAACTGTTCTGCAACGCCGACTTCTTCCACGCCAGCGCCTATCACTTCATGGGCATCCCGACCAAGCTGTTCACGCCAATCTTCGTCATGTCGCGAGTCAGCGGCTGGACTGCTCACGTGAAAGAGCAGCGTGCAAACAACCGCATCATCCGTCCATCGGCGGATTATACAGGCCCGGAATCTGCCGAATGGGTCGACCTGGACAACCGCTAATACCAACAGGAGCTATGTCATGAGTGCAAATGTCGATCTCAACGATCGCCCGGATTACGACGACGCCATACAGGCCATTGCCGACTATGTGCTGGATTTCGATATCACCTCCAGCGAAGCCTGGGATACTGCCCGCAACTGCCTGATCGATACCCTCGGGTGTGGCCTGCTGGCGTTGCGTTTCCCGGAGTGCACCAAGCACCTCGGGCCTATTGTCGAAGGTACCGTCGTGCCCCATGGTGCGCGAGTGCCGGGCACCCAGTTCCGCCTGGACCCGGTGAAGGCCGCCTGGGATATTGGCTGTATCATTCGCTGGCTGGATTACAACGATACCTGGCTGGCTGCCGAGTGGGGACATCCCTCCGATAACCTCGGCGGTATTCTCGCAGTAGCCGATCACCTGTCACAGAAGCGTATTGCCGATGGCAAGTCGCCACTGACGATGAAGTCAGTGCTCGAAGCGATGATCATGGCGCACGAAATCCAGGGCGTTCTCGCGCTGGATAACAGCTTCAACCGCGTCGGCCTCGACCATGTGCTGCTCGTCCGTGTGGCTTCTACGGCGGTCGTGGCCAAGCTCATGGGTGGCAACCGCGAGCGCATCATGGCAGCGGTGTCTCAGGCCTGGGTCGATGGCTCTGCGCTGCGGACCTATCGCCATGCGCCGAATGCCGGTTCGCGCAAGTCCTGGGCTGCCGGCGATGCCACCTCACGTGCCGTTCGCCTGGCCGATATCACCATGCGTGGCGAGATGGGCATACCAGGTGTGCTGACTGCCAAGCAGTGGGGCTTCTACGATGTATCGTTCAGCAAGACCAATGCTGATCAGAAACTGAAGGATGCCGACAAGCGCCAATTCAGCTTCCAGCGCGACTACGGCAGCTACGTCATGGAGCACGTGCTGTTCAAGATCAGTTTCCCTGCAGAGTTCCATGCGCAGACCGCTGCCGAAGCCGCTGTCACGCTGTATCCAGAAGTGAAGGAACGCCTGCACGAGATCGAGCGTATCGAGCTCACCACTCACGAGTCCGCCATCCGCATCATTTCAAAGGTTGGTGCACTGGCGAACGCCGCTGATCGTGACCACTGCCTGCAGTACATGACAGCGGTGCCACTGGCATTCGGCAACCTGGTAGCCGAGCACTACGAAGACAGCTTCCACAAGAACAACCCGATCATCGATGAGCTGAGGGAAAAGATGGTGGTTGTGGAAGACAAGCGGTATAGCGCTGAGTATCACGAGCCGGAAAAGCGTTCGATTGCTAACGCGATTCAGGTGTTCTTCAAGGATGGCACTTCAACCGAGAAGGTCGAAGTTGAATACCCAATCGGGCATCGTCGTCGGAGAGAGCAGGGCATTCCGCTGCTGGAAGACAAGTTCCGCAACAACCTGGCAACCCGTTTCCCGGCCTTCCGCTGCGAGCAGATCTTTGACTTGTGCAAGGATCAGAGCGCGCTGGAAAATACTCCGGTCAACGAGTTCATGGACCTCTTCGTAATCTGATACTGCTGTAGTCTGTTCTGGCCGTCGCCTGATTCGCATGCGGCGGCCAGTCACAAGTCAGCTTAGAGCCGGCCGTCCACTTCTGAACGCGGCAGCACATACTTCACATCAAACAGAACGTGATCTGACTTGCCGTAGGCGTGAATGCGCTCGCCGCCAAGCTCGACAAACTGTCTGTGCCCTACAGCCAGCACAATGGCATCATAATCACCAGCCTTTGGCTCGTGCACCAGCTGTATGCCATATTCGTGTTCGGCTTCCGCCGGGCTCGCCCATGGATCAAATACATCAACCGTTGCGTTGTAATCCTTGAACGATGAAATCAGGTCGATGACCTTGGTGTTGCGGATATCGGGGCAGTTTTCCTTGAAGGTCAGTCCCATGATCAACACTTTCGAGCCGCCGATATGAATGCGTTTTTGTGTCATCAGCCGTACCACGCGCTCGACCACACCACGACCCATACCGTCGTTGATGCGACGTCCGGAGAGAATCATCTCGGGATGATGGCCTACTGCCTGTGACTTGTAGGTCAGATAATACGGGTCAACGCCAATGCAGTGTCCACCGACGAGGCCTGGCCTGAAAGGCAGAAAGTTCCACTTCGTTCCGGCAGCCTCGAGCACTTCGAGCGTATCGATGCCAAGCTTCTCGAAAATCTGCGACAGTTCATTGATCAACGCGATATTGACGTCACGTTGCGTGTTCTCGATCACCTTGGCCGCTTCAGCGACCTTGATGCTGCTAGCCTTATGAGTGCCCGCCACGATGATCGACGCATAGAGTGCATCGACCTTATCCGCAATCTCAGGCGTACTGCCCGAAGTCACTTTCAGGATGTTGGTAACACGGTGTTCCTTGTCGCCAGGGTTGATCCGCTCAGGGCTATAACCGGCATAAAAATCCGTATTGAACACGAGACCGGAAACTTCTTCGAGAATCGGAATGCACACTTCTTCCGTTGCACCAGGGTAGACAGTGGACTCGTAAATGACGATGTCGCCCTGCTTCAGGACGCTGCCGATCATGCGGCTTGCGCTGCGCAGAGGGCTGAGATCGGGTGTCTTGAACGCGTCGATTGGCGTGGGCACGGTCACGATAAAGATGTTGCAACGCTTGAGGTCACTGATCTCGGCGCTGTAATCGAGCTTGTCGGCAGCTGCCAGCAGTTCTGGTTCAACTTCCAGGGTGTGATCTTCGCCAGCGCGAAGTTCCTGAATCCGGCGCTTATTGATGTCGAAGCCAAGTGTGGGGTACTTCTTGCCAAACTCTACCGCGAGAGGCAGGCCGACGTAACCCAGCCCCACGATGGCGATATGAACATTATCCTGCACTGTAGATCCTTCCTCCGAATGCTCGAGATGCGCTCGAGCTTATAAAAGTCAGCCAGTCCCTGCTGGAGTGTATCTGCGGACTGCCAAGTCTGAACTGAGTATAGCTTCCCCAGCAGCCTGTCAAAGTGAAATCAGTGCGAATCGCTATAGGCTTTGAAAATAGCTGACTCGATATCGCTCAGCTGGGTCTGCATCAGGCCAAGCAGCGTCTGCCTCGCAGCCGCGCAGTCCGCCTCGGCACAGGGTGCTGAGCTGTAGAGCAGGGCAGCATCGCTGCGTCCCTTGAGGAACAGACTCTCGAGCTGTCCGATCTTCGCCGACACGCCGCCGGTATAGAACGATCCACCTATCACGTAACTATACAGAACAGCCGATCGCTCTCCGGATCCCCTGTGCTCCAGTTCCAGCCATTGGAAACCTGGCAGCTCAGCAGCATACGTATCCAGTGGCCGCCAGAGACGACCGTCGAACAGTGAATTATTGTACTGAATCAACTCGGCCCTGTGCTCCTCGCGGGAGTACAGGTAGATATCGATCGTCATCTGCTGCTTTGATTCCAGGGCAACATAGCTGCCTTCGTACTTTTGCGTGAAACCTTTCATTTCGGCACGTGGCGCGTCGGGGAAGCGGAAGGCAATGCGGGTCCATGGCTCCCCGCCAGCATTGGTGCTCAGCTCACCCGGCATGACGATCGGCGCAAACTCATTCGCCTTGGCGGTCATCCCATGCATGAGCTGGGTGCCTGCAGGTATACACAAAATGACCGCGGCCACAGCTATCCAGAGCCAGCGCCTGACAGGCGTTTCTGTTTCGGTACTGACAGCATCTGGAGAAGCGGCAGCCCCAGTAGCGCTAGCCGGATCCGATTCGAGACGGCGTGCATACCAGAACCAGGGGATCATGGCGCCAGCATAGAGATACCAACCAAAATTATCGTGGTCCTGAATCAGCGGTGACTGCATGTCGGTGTAGTAGCCAATGGCAATAATGGCCGCCACCCGAACCCAGTTGGTGATGAGCGAGACGAGAATCGCTGAAAGAATCAGTTTGACGATCTGTTGGCGCTTATCGAGGTAGAGATGTGCGTACAGGATGCCCAGCAGCAAGCTGACCAGCAGGTATCGCAGACCCGAGCAGCCGCCAGCCACTTCAAAGGTGCCCTGCGGAATCTTGACGAAGAAGCCATAGATATCGGCTTCAATATTGATGGCCCACAATGCAAACTCGCTAGCCTTCGTCGTGAGCCATTGCAGGGGATAATTCAGGTAGTCCCACACCGGCATGGCAAAATACAGAATGCCCACAGGGACTGACATGCGGTAGAGTGCGCCGGCACCGAGAATAAGCACGAGTCCGCCATAGATGATCGCCGGTACTAGCAGTTGCTGGACGAACTCGACGCCGGTCAGCCAGGCCAGTGTCCACAGGGCAGCTGCCCCTGCAGTGGCAAAGGCCAGAGCCGGGGTCATCAGTGGCAGCGCCGCCAGACCACGGCCTGGTCCGACTGGTAAGGCGCGAATAATAAGCCAGAGCGTCAGGGCGAGCACCAGAAAGCCGTGACCGTAGGACTGGTCTAGCTCGACCCATTTGCCGAACAGCGACAGCCAGGTTGGCGCAAAAACGATGCCACAGAGGGCAAGCCAGATGGCCACGGGCCAAGCCTGCGCCGGCAAGGTTCTGTCCTGCAAGGGCGTTGAATCTACTACATGTGCCGACTCGGTATCGGGCGCGGGGTCGTGACTACTCATGCTGTCCTGTCTGCACCATAGAGGTCGTTTGGCCTGAAATCTGTCATGGAGCGGCGCAGATTGCCAGCTATACTCAGTTTTTACCAGTTTCAGATGCGTAATTGTCAACAATTGTAAAGGATGCGTTCGCCGGATAGAAAAGCAAGGGTCGCTCTGGTAGAGTATCGCCGTTTTTTCAGTCACTTGTATTGTGGTACCGCTGCGTGATTCGCACGTATGCGTAAGGATTCTTCAGGGGCGTTTCGTTGGCACGAGTCAGGATATTCCGGCATTACTTTTACATGCCGTACATGGTGCTAGGCCTACTCGATGCGGCCTTCATCTTCGCTGCCTGTTATCTGGCAATCTATTTCGAATTCTTCCAGATGACCGATTATTTCAACGCCTATGCGCTTGAAGTGGTCAGTGCGCCGATACTGTTTACAGTCGTCAACTTCACCGCAATCGCTGCGCTGGGGGTCTATCCGGCCAAGCTGACGGAAGGCATGACCGGGATGATGCTGAGAACCATCATCAGTATCCTGGCTGCGACCCTGTTCATCGGTTTTATCGTATATGTGTTCTCGCCGGTCTTCTGGGCGTTGGAGCGTGGCGTGCTCGAACTCGCCTCGCTGTTGTCCATCTTCATTCTCGGCCTGTGGCGGCTCATATTCTTCTTCTTCGTGCGTGAGCAGTACTTCAAGCGTCAGGTGCTGGTGCTTGGCGCTGGCAGGCGCGCAGCCGACCTCATTCGTGAACTGGCAGAACCCAGTAGCCGACAGGGCGTCAGTCTGATTGGCTTTGTGACCTCTAACGGTGACGAGGTTCACATCGGCGAGGAGAATCACATCTTCACGCCCGCCAGCCTTAGCGAATACTGCAAGACGCATCCGGTCGACGAGATCGTGATTGCCCTGGACGACCGTCGCAAGAAGCTGCCGCTCGAAGAGCTGCTCGAGTGCAAGATGTTTGGTGTCAATGTTATCGATGCAGCGAGTTTCATCGAACGTGAAGTTCGCAAGGTGGCGCTCGATCTCATTCAGCCAAGCTGGATGATCTACTCGGACGGCTTCGGTGGCGTATCCGCCACGCAGTTCGTGAAGCGAATCTTCGATATCGCCGCGAGTCTGGTGCTGCTGCTGGTGTCCTGGCCAATTATGCTGCTCACCGCGCTGGCTATCAAGATAGAAGATGGCATCAGGGCGCCGGTCTTCTATCTGCAGGAACGGGTAGGGCTGAATGGCAAGCCGTTCAACGTCATCAAGTTCCGCAGTATGGGGACCGACGCCGAGAAGAGTGGTGCGGTCTTTGCGCAGAAAAATGACGTACGTGTAACGAAAGTAGGGGCATTTGTTCGTAAAGTGCGAATTGACGAACTCCCCCAGATCGTTAATGTACTCAAGGGCGACATGGCCTTCGTCGGGCCACGTCCGGAGCGACCAGTATTCGTAAAACAACTCGCGAAGAACATCAGCTACTACAATGAAAGACACCGGGTGAAACCCGGCATTACAGGCTGGGCTCAGCTCTGTTTTGCATACGCAGACAATGAAGAAGACACGAAGGAAAAGCTTCGCTACGACCTGTACTACATCAAGAACCAGAGCTTGTTGCTGGATCTGATCGTGCTGGTGCAGACGGCCGAAGTCATTCTGTTCAAGAAAGGCTCACGTTAGCAGGACCCTCTTCGGGGCAGCTGTAATCATTTGATAGGCTATGAAAGGGAAACTTAATGTCGAAATTACCGGGTAAACTGCTGCGATCGATGCAGTGGCTACGTCGTGCTACAGCCTTAGTGTTAGTGGTCTCTGTCACGGCGGTTCTGGGGGCCTGCGAAACTGTCTCATACTCAGATTCCGATCTGATTGACGCGGCGCTCAAGGCCAAGCCGCAGTCGCTGGAAACCTACGTGCTGGGCCCGGGAGACGCAGTGAGTGTATCCGTATGGCGAAACCCCGATCTGTCCACAGAGACCACCATTCGGCCGGACGGCAAACTGTCCAGCCCTCTCGTTGGCGATCTGCTCGCTGCCGGCCTTTCACCAGAACAGCTGGCCACCGCCATTGAAGACAGGCTCTCGGTATATCTCAAGGAGCCGAAAGTCAGCGTCATCGTTCGCAACTCCAACAGCTATGAGTTCACAAATCGGGTCAGAATTACCGGTGCAGTCAACAATCCACAGTCCATTCCATACAAGGAAGGCGTTACAATACTCGACCTCGTGTTGTCCGCTGGTGGCATGACCGACTTTGCGAAAGGCGGTAGCGCTATCCTTTACAGGCAGTTCCAGCAACAGACAGTCGTGATTCCGGTAGATCTCGAAGCCATCATGAATGGCGGCGATATCAGGGCAAATTACCGCCTGCTACCAGGTGACGTCATCACAGTGCCAGAGAAAATTCTCTAGACAGGGACGCACTGCGGGCAGCCTCAAGCCCACGGCATAGTATTGAACACCCGGATTGAAAACCCGATTTGAAACCAGAGTAAGCTTATGGCAGTTGCAATCAGCGATCTTCCCAGTGAAGTCGTCAAGGTGCTCAGGGCGCGCAAATGGACTTGGTTCTTCCTTTTCCTGCTTGTTGCGTCCTTTGTACTTCTCGTTGGCGTCGTTTTTCCGAAGAAATATATCTCTCATGCGGTGATCAAGGTCGACGACCCCAACCTGATCAATCCGCTCATGAACGACAAGGCGCCAGCCGCCCATCAACGGCCGGACCGCGCAGCGGCCATTCTCGATGTGCTGAATAGCAGGGAAATCCTGCTTCAGTTGGCCGATATGGAAGAGATTTTCGGAGAAGTGAAGACGCCGGCCGATGAAGAGCGGGTGGTTCAGCAGATGCGGCTGAATATCTCTGTCGAAAAGCAGGGCAAGGAGTATATCAAGATTGGCTATTCCTCACCCGAGCCTGAACATTCCTTCGTGATTGCACAGAAACTGACCCAGCTTCTGATCGACATTACCAGCTCCAACAAGCGTGAAGATGTGCGGGCCGCTTACGAGTTCATCGACAAGCAGGTCAGGGCGTATCAGAGCCAGATCGAAGCCAGTGAAAGGCGCCTGAAGGAATTTCTGGCGTCCAAGTCAGTAGGTAGCGAAGCGCAGGTGTCGAACAAGGTCATAGACCTCGAGCGTCAGATCGAAGAGACCCGATTGGCCAAACAGGAAGCTGAAACCCAGGCCAGAGTGTTGCGGTCAAAAGTGGGCGGTGGTTCGGACAGTCAACAGGACCAGGGTCAGTATGCTCGTTACGAAGAGCGGATCATGGCGCTGCAGCAGCAGCTCGATACGCTCCGACTGTCCTATCAGGACAGCTATCCAGACATCGTCAGTCTCAAGCAGCAGATCACTGAGCTCGAACGCCTGCGCGATCAGTTGAGAGCCAGTAACCCAAGCGCCGTTACGCCTTCTGGTCCCGGTTTCCGCGATTTGCAGACCGAGCTGCTGGCCACCGAAACCCGAATTGAGACCCTCGGCACCCGCCTGAATTCTCTCGGTCAACTCCTCACCCTGGAGCAGGGCCGTATGGAGCGCGTGCAGGATACCCGCGCCAAGGTGTCAGAGCTGACACGCGACTATGAAGTGAACAAGGAAATCTACGATGATCTGCTGCAGCGTCGAGAGCGCGCTCGGGTCTCACTCCGGATCGATGTTGAGGGTTATGGTGTCAATTACGTGCTGCATGAAAGCGCGCGCCTGCCAAGAGAGCCTGCCGGTCTGGCTTTCTACCACTTCGCCTTCGCTGGACTGCCGCTTGGGCTACTGGCGCCTTTCGGTATCGCGATAGCCTTCTGCATGGTCGACCCACGGGTCCGTTCTGCTGCGCTGCTGCATGAGAACACCGGTGTGCCTGTACTCTCTCACATTCAGTATCTGGTGACCCCTTACGAAGAGCGCAAGAACAGATCCAAAACGCGCACCATCATCATACTTTCCATTTTCGCAGCCGTTGCCTATATCGTCGTTGCGTGGTTCATATATGCCGGAGGCGTGTAATGGCTGACGAATTCAAGAAGCCGAAGTCCCTTGATAATCAGGGTGGTGACAAGCGTGGCCAGCGTGGCGATGTCGTCACCAACGACAATGGCAGTGGTGCTGCCAAGGACTCCGTACTGGTGCCCAGTTCCTGGGAAGTCCAGGAAGGTGGTCTCGAGCGCTATGTCGTCAGCAAGCAGATCGTTCGCATGCGCGAGCCCGGGCTGCTATCGCCGGATGACCTCTGCGAAAAGCGCATCATCTTTCCCGAGAGCCCCTATCGAAAGTCTGTAGAGCGCTTCCGGGAGTTGCGTACCAAGTTACTGGAAATCAGTCGCGGCCATAACTTTGCCCTCGTCGTATCCAGCATCGTGCCTGGTGGCGGTGCGTCGTTCAACGCGATCAACCTGGCAGCGGCCTTCGCCTTCGACAGCAGCAAGACTGCGCTGCTGATCGATTGCAACCTGCGTTATCCGAAGCTGCACAGCGTGTTCGATCTGTTGCCGGATCGAGGCGTGACTGACTTCCTCGAAGATCCCGACATGGATATTTCCACCATTATCTATCCAACGGGCATTCGTCGACTACGTCTTGTGCCAGCCGGTAGTCAGAAAGAGTCTGCCAGCGAGTACTTCACCTCGTTCAGGATGCATCAGTTCCTGCAGACTCTTCGTCGCCGGTATCCGGATCGATTCATCATTCTGGACACACCGCCGATTCTCGAGTCGCCCGATGCGCGCATACTGTCTGAAGTCTGCGATTACACGCTGTTAATCGCCCCACATGGAAGAGTCACCGAAAGCCAGGTCGTTGAAGCGGCGTCTG
This sequence comes from Allohahella marinimesophila, assembly GCF_039538005.1. Lineage (NCBI taxonomy): Bacteria > Pseudomonadati > Pseudomonadota > Gammaproteobacteria > Oceanospirillales > Hahellaceae > Allohahella > Allohahella marinimesophila. Next base: position 44,034 of record NZ_BAABBO010000022.1, on the reverse strand, counting down.
CCATTCCAGAGGCAAAGCTTGCCGGTGTCGTCGTTAACGGATGAGAGAACACATGCAGAAAGCCGTCAAAATATCAGCTTGTACCACGGCCGTTCTGGTCGGGTCGCTGGCCACATCGATCGTGAGCGCCGAACCCGCCGAAATTTCGGTAACCAACGAAACCCTGTACTCCACCAACGCAGCCCTGCGTGAGGACAAGGAGGCCGATACACGTAACCGGACAACACTGGATTTCTACAAGGTATTGAGTAGAACCAGACTGTCAGGGGACATCGGCTTCAATCTTGGCTACGAATATTACTTCAATGATGTCTTTGCCAACGACAGTGATGTCGTGGCGACCATGGACGTCAACAGCGCCTATGAATTCAGCCCCAATTTCAAGTGGGAGCTCCGTGACACGCTCAACCAGGTGCGGGAGGACTCCACCCAGGTGGGTACCCCGGACAACCGGCAGCTGATCAACGTATTCGAAACCGGTCCGCAGTGGTTGATACCGCTTTCCGGGCGTACTGGTCTTCGCCTCGGTTCGGAGTATGAGAATCTCTGGTTCGAAGACAGCGATGAGCAGAGCAACCGTATTACCGGATCTGCTGCGCTGGTAACAGAATTGGCCACCGGTCATCAGCTCGAAGGCGGTGTCGAAGCTGACAAGGCCTGGATCGAGCGCCTGCCTACCGATATCAATCAGACCGGCGTTATAGAAACCGAAAGCGAAAGCGCCACACTGTTTGGACAGGTCTCCCAGCAGTATGAGAATGCGAGATGGTCGGTACGGGGTGGTTATACCTTCGTCCAGACCGATTCGCCCTCGCAGGAAACAGAGTTCGACGGCCCGACCGCAGAGCTCAGCTATGTCTACGGTGGCATAACGACGCAGGGCCTTATCGATGCCCGACTGTCACACTCCCTCAGTGACACCTTTTCCGATCAGAACGTGAAGACCTTCGATGCACTCGATACGCGAGATCGCTTCGATACGATCGAGACCACCCAGTTCCGCCTGCTCGGCAGCTACCCGCTGACCGCCGTCGATGAATTCAGCGCCATTGGTTCAGTGTCGATCGAGCGCTATCAAACGCAGGACATCGAGGATGAGCGCTACACTGCAGAACTGTTGTATCGCCGAACCTTCACACCTCAGGTGCTGGGCGATCTCAGCTTCCGCCGTGACCAGGAAGAATTCAGCAACAGCTTCCGTGAAGTCGTGACCTATTATCTCGAAGCGAGTGTGGAGCATCGTCCCCTGAAGAATATCCGGCTTGAATACGCCATCGGTTATACCGAGCGTGAGGACGAGATTATCGTCACCGACGCCCAGGGCACACCAAGTTTCGGACTGAACGGCATCGAAGAGGTCTATTTCAGCTTCGGCGTGACCTGGTTCAGGCTCTAGGCATGATAGTCAATGCCATGACGATTGACGTGGAAGACTACTTCCACGTCGCCGCGCTTGCCGAGTCTATCAAGGTCGACGAGTGGGATGCGCACGAATGCCGCGTAGAAGCCAATACCGACGCGCTGCTCGCCCTGTTCGACGAGAAAAGGATCAAGAGTACCTTTTTCGTGCTGGGCTGGGTGGCTGAGCGCTATCCTGATCTCGTGAAGCGCATTGCCACGGCAGGCCACGAAGTCGCCTCTCATGGTTTCAGCCATCAGCTCGTCTACAACCAGACCCCTGAAATCTTTCGTGACGAGACCAAGCGCTCGAAAGATCTTCTCGAACAGCTGATTCAGGCCCCTGTCGATGGCTATCGCGCAGCGTCCTACAGCATTACTGCACAGAGTCGCTGGGCGCTCGATATTCTGGTAGAGCTCGGCTTCGTCTGGGACTCGAGTATTTTCCCCGTCAATCATGACCGCTACGGCATGCCAGGTACGCCCGAGCTGCCTTATCGTCTCAAGACCGACAACGGTGGAGAGATCGTCGAGTTTCCGCTGTCTACCGCCAAATTGCTCGGGCGCACCATACCTATCGCGGGTGGTGGGTACTTCAGGTTGTTCCCCTACTGGTTTTCGCGCTGGGGCCTTGGGTCCATCAACCGCCAGAAGGAGCCCTTCATCTTTTACCTGCATCCGTGGGAGATAGACACTGATCAGCCCAGGGTAAAGGCGAGTGCATTTTCAACCTTCCGTCACTACAACAATCTGGACAAGTGCATGGACCGTCTTCGACGACTCACTGACGACTTCCAGTTTGCCACTGTTGGCGATGTACTCAGACACAAGCAGTTACTGCCAGTCGAGACCAGGAGCGGCAGATAAAGCCTGTGACAGATCTTACCGAACAGATTCAGGCGCTCACCGACGAGTCGAAAAAACTTAGCCGCCTGATAGGGGAGGCGAAGAAGAAGGGCCTTGATACAGCTGATGAGCTCATAGCCCAGAAAAAAGCGGTTCAGGCGTCGATCGCCGAGCTAGAGGCCAGGGCTACTCCAGAGTCTTCAGACTCGGAACAGCCCGATTCAGCCGGGAACGCTGCAGCGACAGGCAAGGGTGGCCCAGGCACAGGCACCGTCGCTGCCGAGTCGCCTGCCAAAGCGAAGCGAGAGCCCTCTGACGCAGAGCGCCTGCAAGCGCTGATCCCACCTGTCTATACAGCCGCTTCAGAGTCTGCTGAATCAGCACAGCCGGCTGCCGCTTACGCATGTGAAGTCAGCGAAGTTTCCCCGCCAGGCTGGGACGATTTCGTGCGACAGCATCCGAGAGCGACCCTCTACCACGAGTCGATGTGGCTGAGAACCGTCGCAGAGACCATGGGGCATCAGGTCGCTTATGTCAGCTGCTACTTCGAAGCTGATGCTGACAGGCAGTTGCAGTCTGCATTACCCATGATTCGTCAAAAGAGCCGTTTGTTCGGCGATATATGGACCTCGATTCCGCTGGTGAACTATGGCGGCGCGCTGTCCGTGGACAAGCATGCTGAAAAACATGTGCTGAAGGCCGCTGCCGATTTTGCCCGCGCCAGTGGCGCGAGCCACCTCGAGGTGCGCGGTTACCATAAGCAACCTACTGGTTGGCCGGAGCGGACCGACAAGGTCAACATGTGGCTGCCGCTGCCTGCAGATAGCAAAACCCTTTGGAAAGGCTTCAGTTCGAAGGTGCGCTCACAGATCCGCAAAGGACAGCAGAACGACTATCAGTCGCGCATCGGCGGCGCGGAACTGCTCGATGACTTCTACCGGGTGTTCAGCGAAAACATGCGCGATCTCGGCACACCTGTGTATGGCAAGGCTTTCTTCGCAGGCATACTGAAGAACTTTGGTAGCAGTGCAAAGCTCATTGTCATCTACAGCAAGGGGCAGCCAGCCTCTTGTGGTTTCCTGGTCGAGCAGTCCACCGGTGCCGTGAAGCTGTTGGAAATCCCCTGGGCTTCTACCCGCCAGGCCTTCAATTCACAGAACATGAACATGGTGATGTACTGGGAAATACTGAGTCACGCAGCTGACACCGGTTTCGACCTGTTTGATTTCGGGCGCTCGAGCAAGGATGCTGGCACCTATCGCTTCAAGAAACAGTGGGGCGCCATGCCAGTTCAGCTCTATTGGCATTACGCGTTGTTCCAGGCAGATGAGCTGCCAGCGGTGAACAACAATAACCCGAAGTTCAAATTGCTCGTGGCGATGTGGCAGCGCCTCCCATTGTGGCTCGCAAATCGTCTGGGTCCGGCTATCGTTAAATACATTCCTTGAGTGGTAGTGACTGATTCATGAAGGCTTTACTGAAGAACATCCGGGACACCTATCAGGCCAAGGCAGCTCGCCGCCTGTTGACCCGGATGGGTGGGGAAACGAAAGGCGATGCAAACACTCAGCCTCTGCTGATTCTGATGTATCACCGTGTTCTGCCCGAGCAGGATGAACGTCTGGCCTTCGAAGAGCCCGGTATGTACGTCACGCCAGAAACGCTCAGTATGCAGTTGAAAACCCTGCAGCCGCTGGTTCGCTTTGTAGACCTGGGGCAGTGGGTGAAGGCAAGGCGTGAAGGGCGTGTGCTTGAGGGTGGGGAGACTGGCGATAATCGCTTGTGCTGCGCCATTACCTTCGATGACGGCTGGCTGGATAATTATGAATTCGCAATGCCCGTTCTCCGCGAGCATGGCGCCACGGCGACCATATTCCTGGCGACCGGGTTCATTGGTACTGGCCGAACGTTCTGGCCCGAGCAGCTGAACAGGCTGTTGAAACTGGCTGCAGCGCTTGGACCAGACAGCCGTGCAAAAATCGGACTCGAAGAGTTCATTGCCTCAACCGGCGTCAAACCCGATAGTACCCGGTACGCCAACAAGGAATACGCAGCCGAGGTGATCGCTGCCAGCAAACAGTTTACCGATGCGCAGATCTACAGGTTTCTCGATGAATCGTTCGAGCACCTGACACAGGACAGTGAGCTGACCCTGGAGCAGGGCGCAGAGATGCTGGATTGGCACCAGGTAAAAACCATGGCACCTACCTTCGACGTGGGCGCCCATACCGTGAACCATCTCAGGCTCAACGAAGCAGCTGATCCCGCCGCTGTCGATGCGGAACTGGATGGCTGCATCGACGCCATCCAGTCTCATCTCGGCGCCGTGCCATCGCTATTCTGTTATCCAAACGGTGACGTGAGCAAGCATGCCAGAGAGGCGGTTGAGCAGCGTTTCGCGGCTGCTGTCACGACAGGAAATGGCATTAATCAGGCGGGCGACTCGCTGTTCGCGCTCAAGCGCATTGGGCTGCATGAAGATGCGAGCAATACGCCCGAATCGTTTCTGGCGAAACTCTATCGAGGCGCAAGCGCTTCGGGAGCATGATCAAATGAACATACTTCATGCTATCGAAACCTCGGGGCCGGGTGGGGCAGAGAACTTCATGTTGCGCCTGGTCCAGAGCCAGAAGGCCGAAGGTCACCAATGTCGGGTGCTGGTCATCAAGCCCGGCTGGCTGACCAAGCAACTCGAACGCCTCGGTATCGACTATGACCTGATCCCGCTGCCCAGGAGCCTGAGCCCGCAGTGGATGCTGCAGGTTCGGCAGCTGCTACGTCTGCACAATATACAAGTTGTTCATTCCAACGAATTTGCCATGAACATGCACCTCGCGCTCGTGGCGAAGTCCCTCGGTATTCCGCATATTGCCACCGTACATGGCAAAAACTACTACACGGAAAAGACAGTCAGGCGCTTCTTCATGCGCCTGACCGCAAGGCTCAGCACGCTGGTGGCCGTGTCCCACGACATCAAGAGCTTTCTCGCCACAGATGCCGGTATCCCTGAATCTCGTGTCGTAGTGATCGAAAACGGCATAGAAGTCCTAAGCTATACACCGGACCCTGCAGTGCGCGAGCGCTATCGCAGCGAACTGGGCGTCGCCGACGATGAGTGCATGATTCTCGCTGTCGGAAACCTTTATCCAGTGAAAGGGCACACTCATCTGATCGACGCCGCAGTGCGCCTCAGCCGTGGTGGTGCCAAGATCAAGGTATTCATTGCTGGACGGGGGAAGGAAGAACAGAGTTTGCAGTCGAAGATCGATTCGCTCGGCCTGACCGGGCAATGTTCCCTGCTTGGGTTCAGGGATGATGCCAGAGAGTTGCTGTGGGCTTGCGATATCTTCGCCATGCCGTCACTGAGTGAAGGGCTACCCTTATCTATTCTGGAAAGTCTGGCGGCACAGCGACCCGTGGTGGCGTCGGCGGTAGGCGGTATTCCGCAAGTTCTGAGCGACGGCGAGACGGGTTTGCTCGTGCCCGCTGGCGATCCGCGAGCACTGGCGGGCGCTTTGGAAAAACTGATAGTTGACGCCTCTCTTCGCCAGGCCCTTGCGAAACATGGGCTTGCGCTTCTTGCCGAGCGATACGACGCTACAGTCATGGCTCGCCGCTACGCTGAACTCTACCGCAGGCAAGTGTAAAGTAAGCCGACTTATGGAAAAGCCCTAGGCCATTGGCCCTGCCAGAATCATTTTCAGACCGCCTCCTTCTCCTGCCAAGTCCATGATATTTCTACCCTTCAAGAAATGACAAACTGCGCTGTACCGTTGTCCTGCTGAACGAAGGCAGACGATTTGTATCTTTTTGATACGGAATCGGCGCTTCTGTAACCGTGTGTCAATCTTCTATACAGGTCGCTAGGCGAAGTCGAGCGACTCCTTCCAATAACTGCTTTAAAATCATGCGCATACAATATTGGCACGACAAGTGCTTACATTATGGTAACGAACAGTAATTTAGATTACTTAGCGTTACAGACGATCTAAAAGAATTCATCAGGAGTCATTATGTTCTCTTCAGCAGTTAAAGGTTTTTCTCTGTCAGCAATCGCACTGGCGGTTTCTCTTCCAGCATCAGCAGCCGTTATCCAGGGCTTCGACGTATCAAATGCTGCAAACGTTTCTTGTGGCGGCGGCGCTCAGTACGGTCTTTGGACCAACAGCCTGACCCCAAGCAAGTGCTCTAAGTACTTCGCTATCGAAGCTGGCACTACTTTCCTTCGTTCAGACGACGGCACTGCCACTTTCACTGGTTCAGCTTCTAACCCACTGGGCACTTCAGCCATCTTCGACCTGACCTTCACTGGCTTTCAGGAAGACTACTCAGTAGTGAAGACTGGCGGCACTGCAAAGCAGGCTGACTGGAACTTCTACACTGGTCTGACTGCAGACAGCAAAATCACTGTCGGCGGCGTTGATTACTTCGCACAGCTGGTTGGTGCACCAACCAACGTTGGTTCAATGCCTGTATTCCAGTACGGCACTGGCGCAAACGACAAGACTGGCGACTTCGGTGGCTCAGTCTGGATGGACATGTACGCTGCTGACGGCACTGCGCTGTTCACTGCTGGCAACCACTGGGATATCAACTTCGACCTGACCGAGAACCCAGATCTGGTTCCTGATGTAGATGTTGACGTTCCTGCGCCTGCTACACTTGGCCTGCTGGCACTTGGTGTTGCTGCTCTGCGTCTGTCACGTCGCAGCAAGTAAGCTCTTTTCTCTAACGTTGACCGGTCGTTTCGATTGCCTTAAACGTTAGCAGAGTGAAAAAGCCCTTCTTCGGAAGGGCTTTTTTTTGATCTTTTTTTCATCTTTTCAAACGCGCCTCACGTACCCATCCCGCTGTGTTACCAAAGAGATAATCCATTCGGCCAGCCATTGTAACTTTGGCGTCGCCCACTGTAGCCTTTTGTAAAAGCTACCCCCTGAAAGTGTGCGTAAAATTACGTAGGATGGCCAAAAATATTTAATGAAACAAAGGCTTACAAAGTTGGCACATTTCCTGTATCTTAACTGACTGCAATACACGGAATGTTTTTGTGAAACGTTGTACCTGTAACATCAGGATGACAACTCACGGACCAACTACAACCTTACAGGGGTTTCTCATGCTTAAATCAAAATTTGCGCAATCGTTCGCGTTCTCAGCACTGGCTCTCGCAGTAGCCGTTCCTGCTTCAGCAGCTGTCATCGAAGGCTTTGACGTCAGCGATGCAGCCGTCAGCGCTGAAGGCAACAGCTTTGGTCTGTGGACCAACTCTCTGAATGCCACTGGTGAGTATCACTACTCAATCCAGACTGGTACAACTTTCCTTCGATCAGACGATGGCACAGCGACCTTCACTGGTTCTGCTACCAACCCAAATGGCGTTGGCGCTATCTTCGACCTGACCTTCACTGGCTTTACTGACAGCTACTCACCAGTCAAGACTGGTGGATCAGAAGATACTTCAGACTGGAACTTCTACACTGGCCTGACAGCAGACAGCAAGATCACTGTTGACGGCGTAGATTACTTCGCACAGCTGGTCGGCGCTCCTGACAACATTGGCACCATGCCTGTGTTCCAGTACGGCACTGGTGCAAACGACAAGACTGAAGATTTCGGTGGTTCTGTATGGCTCGACATGTACAGCGCTGAAGGTGAAGCACTGTTTGGCGATGCTCACTGGGATATCAACTTCGACCTGGCAAGCAACCCTGACCTCATCCCTGATGAGCCAGGCCCAGGTGTTGACGTACCAGCGCCTGCGACCCTCGGTCTGCTGGCACTTGGCGTTGCGGCACTGAGACTGTCACGTCGCAAGCAGGCGTAAGCCTCAAAGCGGTTCTGCAAAAGCCTCCTTCGGGAGGCTTTTTGTTGTGTGTCCTAAATTCCCAGGCTGCCCTCTGAGTCTGTCCAGAAAGCATACAGGTGGCATGCCGAAACATGCTCGTCACTTACCGCATATCAATGATTAATCTATATAAAACATATACCTACGAAATATGGCCCGACTCGTGCTAAGCAGTAGTATTAACTATTGTTACCAAACGAAACGTTGCACAAAATTCCCCAGAACGTCTGCTTATAGGGTTGTAGTTCATGAAAGCTGTAGTCTCCCCACGTTTCGCCTTATCTGTCCTGGCAATGACGCTGTCGACCATGTCGGTGTCAGCCACCGTGATCAGTGGCTATGACGTCAGCGATACCGCCAGCAAGAATTGCGGTGGTGTGAGCCATGGCTTGTCTACCAATTCGCTGAAGCTGGGTGCCAAAAACTGTATGGCACGGTCTTACAGCCTCGAAGAAGGCGCAGTCTTTTTACAGTCGGACGATGGTACTGCAAGATTGCTAGGCACAGCAGTCAATCCTTATGGGGTGAGCGCTGCATTCGACCTGCTGTTTACCGGCTTTACTGACAGCTATTCAGTGGTGAAGAAAGGCGGGTCCTCCAATACCTCCGACTGGAATTTCTACACAGGGCTGTCTGCCGATAGCCGAATCAATGTCGACGGTACTGATTATTATGCTCAGCTCGTCGCGGCTCCGGGTAAGTCCGGCAAGGCGCCAGTGTTTCAGTTCGGTACTGGTGCAAACGATAAGACCAATGCCTTTGGTGGGTCGGTCTGGATGGATATCTATGCGGCGAATGGACAGCCAGTCTATACCGGCAGCAAGCACTGGGATTTGAACTTCGATCTCAGCTACAACTCAGACCTTGTGCCTGATGTGAACGTCCCTACGCCTGCGACGCTCGGTCTGTTGGTGCTTGGCGTGGCGGTACTGTGCTTGTCTCGTCGGAAGAAAGCTCAGGCCTGAGTGTTCAAATCTGATTGAGACGCCTGTCTCAGGAAGACTGACCTTCAGCACGAGATTAAAAAAGGGCCCGTCCGTGAGGAGGGGCCCTTTTTGCTGTCAGGCTAAACTAGCCGTCGTTTATACGCCTTCCAGACCGAAGCGCTGGTTGTCGCCGCCGTTAGCGCTGTACTGTTGAACAGCTGCGCGGTTGTCGCGTGACTGGCCACGGATATCCAGGTTCTTGCTGCTGGCCTTGTTCGATACACGGAAGTGGCTGCCGTCTGCAGTCAGTTTCCACTCTTGCTTCGAGCCACCGTTGCAGTTTTCCTGGATGGCACGTGCACGATCGCCAGTGCCATCAACCGCAAGGCACTTACCTGAGTGCTTGGCCTTCAGCGTGAAATAGCCGCCAGAAGTCGCTGATGCTGTCCACGCCTGGTTTGAACCACCGTGGCATGACCACTGTGCGATCGTCGCGCCTGAATAGCTGGCGTTACCGCTCACATCTATGCACTTGCCACTGTTCTTCGCACGCAGACGGTAGGTCTTGCCGCTGGTGATTGATGAAGATGACGACGAAGAGCCTGAGCTTGTGGTGGTAGTAGGCTTCGGTGCAGTAGTGGTTGTAGTTGACGAGCTACTCTTGCTGGCGCGGTAGTTGGACAGCTCGTTACGGACGTTCTGCAGTGCACGTGCCGCATCAGCTTCATTCCACTTGCCAGCAGGGACGCCACAAGGCTTGCCGTTGCAGGACACGTTCGGGTTGGAGAACTTGCCGATTCGGCTGGAGCCGTACAGGTGTGCATAGGACATGATGGTAGCGAAGGAGTAATCCACACCATAGCCGAGTGCATATGAATAACGTGAGCCAGAAGTCTTGCCCTGCTTGCGTGAGTGATCCAGACCCATGTTGTGGCCGAGTTCGTGTGCCATGGTCATTGGACCGCACTTTGGACCAACGACGCTGTAAGCGTACTGGCTGGACATAGTGACGTAGCCGATACCGCAGTTGGCCTTGCTGCTCATCATAACGACGAAGTCAGCGCCAAGGCTGTCACGCTTGCTGCGAATTGAAGAGTCTTTCTGCAGGTTGGTGATCAGGTCAGTCACGCTGTTGCCGCTTTCGTAGTGGTACTGAGTACCGACCAGGTTGAGCTTGATATCAATCTTGGAATTAGTGTAGTAGCCGTTGATCTGGTTGACCCAGCTACGGGCTACTGTCGAAGGCTCGCCGCCGAGTTGTGATTTCGCGCCGCTATCGTATACCACAAGCACATCCATTGTTGCTGCCTGCGCTGCAGCTGCTGATGCGAGCATGCCAGTACCAAGAATTGCTGTGAGAAGGGGGCTCGCTGACCGTCGGTGGCTCTTTTGGCTCGTGATGTTCGGGTTGTTCAAGGTAGTTCTCCTATCATCCGTAGTGTTCAGAGGCTGCCCCTTGGGACAGCAGCAAAGTCTTTAAAAATTTAGGTTCCCGATATTCGTAATCAGGAGTTCTTCTGTTCTGGCGGGTAGATGCGATCGTCTTCGTCTACCGGGTTGAACAGCGTGCCGGTTGGAACTATCCAGCCTGCAGCCGCTCGGGATTCGATCATGTATTCGCCGTTGGGCGTGGTAATGCCACCGATGGTGACCGTCGTACCTTGTGTGATCGCTACCTGATTTTCTTCTTCGTAGTCCTTGATGCGGCCAAACCAGGTCACTTCACCGGTGTCGCTGACCTCAACGTTGTCCACTACCATTTCCATGCTGCCGCTTTCGAACGACACAGGCAGTTCCAGCGTATCGCCAGGTACCAGGGTCTCTATCTTCATCTGATCGACCTTGACGAACTCGCGGCCGTCATAAAGCTGCTCCGGAGTCAGGTCCAGCTGATCGCTGACCTCGGCGCTTTCCTGCCAGGGATGCTCTTGTGCCAGGGCGCGCAGGACGGTTTCAGGGTCGAAGACCTTGCCACTGCGACGGGCCTGCATTTCAAGCATTCTGGTTTCGAGGCTGGGGTAATCAGAATTGGTATTGAGGGCTTGGTACTGGGATTCTTGAGCGGGGGTAACCGTAAAGCCGAAGTTGCCTGATTCGTCTGACAGATGCTCCGATTCAAAGTCTGTCGGCGCATCGTTCATCGTCTGGGCCATGGCCCCGTCGATGGTCTGCGTGGTTTTTGCGGTCTGCGGCGCTGCAGCTGGCTGGAACTCACTCTGGGTGACTACCGGCTCAGCTGTTGCCATCACTGCGACTGCAGACTCTACACCGGGCAGGGCTACTACCTGGTCGCCCTTGGGCACGGAGTCCACCAGTATTGTAAGGGCTACAACAAAAGCGCCTATCGAACCGGTGGTCGAGACCCAGAACAGTGGCTTGCTGAGAATTCTATCTGAAGCATCACCTCGAGCTATGCCCAGGTTTTTTTTCTGTTGCTTCATGCTGTTGCCTCCCGACTAATCTCTTATCCGTACAAGTTCGTAATGTGCGGCAAGATTAGCAGGTGGTAGACAGCGAAAAATCGGCCATCTGGCCTAAACTTGGTAAATCCTACAAAAGTGTGTAAACCTTTACATTCATAGGGTATTTGCATCATTTACGATACAAATATTCACGTGTTCGTCAGCCCCTCAAGGCCTTCCAGTACAGCTTGAGCTCGCGCCAGAAGGGCTGCATATCCCCGCCACGGTTGACCTCGTAACGGGTTCCGGCCTGGAGAAGCTTCATGAATTGCACGATTTCAGAGAATTTATTTCCGGCAGAATTTCTGTTTCGGAGTACCAGATAGAGTCTATCAAAGTCGCCCATGAGCCATCGAAGACGATTGCCGGTGCGATATTTTTCTGGTCCACGCGTTTTTCGGCCCATGGTGGCTTCATGGAGCAGGAAAGGAAAATCGACACCGGAGTCGATGGCCAGCTGTAGCGATCCCCAGAAGCGCGTATTGACCTCCATGATGTAGGCCGTGCCGTCGGGGCCTACCTTGTACTCCACCATAGCCACGCCATGCCACTTCACCGCATCGAGAATGCGCTGGCTCTGGGCGAGTAGGGCGGGGTCGGTGGGGACGCTTTCTGAGAGCACCGATACACCGCCGCTTGGCGGGCGCTCGCGCACACGGCGGTGGGTGAAGTGGGCGATGCATTCGCCGTGGTCATAGAGTAGGAAGACGCCTGCGCCATGCCCCTCGATGCACTGCTGAATCATGAAGGGGTGCTGCTGCAAGGCGGGCTCGGATTTCAGTAGAGCCAGCGCTTCCTCTGGGTCGGCAGCCTGACGAACGGTGGCATTGACCCACTGGCCATCGATCTGGATGCGGGAGAGGGCGGGCTTGATAATGAGCGGATACGCGAATCCCCTGACATCGTCGATTGCCTCAGCGGCGCTGAAATACTGTACACTCTGCGGCGCTGCGACGCCCAGACCGTTACAAAGCGCTACCAATTCAGCCTTGTTTGCCAGCTGCTCGATAGTCGAAAATGGCGCTAGCGGAAGTCTGGTGTCGGCGAGTTCGTCGCGCCTGGCCAGCAGCGTATAGAGAGAAATCTCCGTAACCGGATACAGCACGTCGATCGAATGCTTCTTGATGAGCGCATTGATCGATGCGATGAAGGCCTCGGGCTCCGAAGGCGAAGCATACACTTCGCTGCCGGCGCTGAATCTTGAAGCACCGGCCAGGGACTCGGGAACGGTATCTGCAGTGATGACGCGGATGCCCCGGCTACCGAGAGAGCGGGTGACAGCCAGCGCGCTGCGCTGCTGTGCATCGAGAACGAGAACGGTTTCCACTACATTTTCCTTGTTGAGTGCGTTGAGACGTACCGGATTCTAACTGCTATGCGACAGAATACGACAGCAAACAGATTTAAATCGAAGGTCGCGGTGGCACAGGGCGATTCCGAGCAGGGCAGTGTTGAGTCGCTGGCGAACCTGAGTCCGAAGACGATCTGGCAGGCGGTAAAGAAAGAGCACCTCGCTTTTTGGGCGATTTGCGGGTGGTTGTTCTTTGAGTATATAAAGCCGCAGTCGATCTATCCGTGGCTGGATTTTTTGCCGTGGTCGCAGATCTGTATTCTAGGTGCCTTTGTCTTGTCTCTAGCCAAGGGGGACAAGATTGCTGCATCAAAGGGGTTGTCCGGACTACACGCCACCTTTCTCATGTTCGGTGCTCTCGTCTTGGCGTCGAGCATCTTGGCCTTTGACAGCGCCTATAGTTTCAGCAAGCTTGAGGTCATGGGTCAGTGGTTTGTAATCTACTATCTGGTCTTGAAGATTATCAACACAGAGCAGCGGTTTTTTATCTTTTTTCTGCTCTACATGCTCTGTAATTTCAAGATGTCTCAACATGGGTTTGTATCGTGGGTTTCCAGAGGTTTTTCATTTGCGGACTTTGGTGTAACGGGATCGCCGGGCTGGTTTCAAAATTCTGGCGAATTCGCAATGCAGATGCTTATTTTTCTTCCACTTTCGGTCGCCTTTATCACTGCGTTTAAGCACCGCTGGTCTAAGCTTCTTTATTATTTCATGCTACTTTTTCCGATCAGCGCCTTCAGTTGCGTTCTGGCTAGTAGCTCTCGGGGTGGAGTGCTCGGGCTAGTAGGGATAGGTTTACTGCTCCTTTTCCAGAAGAAGAAGATGTTTAAGAGACTAATGGTTGTCATGTTGTTCAGTTTTGTCGCCTTCCTGCTTCTACCAGCAGAGTTCAAAGCTAGATTTGAAACTGCGGGGGATGATGGTACCTCAAATCTGCGGCTTTTCTATTGGGGCATAGCCAGCGATATGGCTGCAGATAATCCAGTGCTTGGTGTCGGTTACTACAATTGGATCCCTTACTATAAAGCTTATCACTTTGATCCTTCGATCAAGTACAAGGCGGAAGAAATCCATAGTACCTATTTTCAGGCAATGGCCGAGCTCGGGTACAGTGGGCTGGTGCTCTTGCTGGCTTTTGCATTTGCGACTTGGAGACTGAATCGCGCGACGGCACTGGCGATGTTGCCTTATCAAGGGGAGGAAATGGCAAAGTTTTATCGTAATACTGCTAAAGCACTCAACATCGGCTCATTCAGTCTATTCATCACATGTGCCTTTATATCAGCACTCTATTATCCCTTCTTTTGGATGCAGGGTATTTTTGCGGGTTTGCTTTACGGGGTTTCGCGAATCCGTTACTCGCCGGCAAGAGCAGGAAAATTGCCGGCGTCGGGAACTGTTAACACCCAAAGGCTTCGTGTCGGTAAGCAAGTTGGGGTGGTTCAGCCACCACCTGTTCCCAGCTTCCAGAGTAAGAAATAATGGGTTCGCTCTGTGCCGTTTTTCGTTTGGATGAATTTGAGGATGCTGGGGCGGCTTACGAGAATGTCGAAAGCATGGCAAATGCCGGCTTTCACTTTGTAAACCCCGTAACTTTTTTTCGAGCACGAGACTCTAGCGAATTTGATGCAGAATACGCAGCCCTTCTCGTGGTGCATGCTTATAGCTATGATTACTTTCTCCATTGGTGCAATCGTCTCAAATCACTCGACGTACCATTTCTACTCGTCGGCAACAGCGCAACTTTTAGTCGAGACTCTCGCAACTGGTCTGTTGTAGTAAGAGAAATCTTCGCTAAAGCGCCCGATGGTGACTATGAAGTCAGCTTCGGTCCGGGCCTGGTAAAGTACCGGCTGGAGAAGTCAACTCGGGACGGTGCCGTAAGAGATGTGATTCGACGACTGGCGCTTGTTGGCCCCCGCGAGCGAGATAGCCTAATTCATGCGTTCGAGAAGCGTCTGAACTCTGAGGACAACTTGGGGCCATTAAAAGCATCGCAGTCAGCAACTGCTGTCCTTGAAATTGCAACCGACTTACTGCCCGCGTGTGTGGCTATCCCAGAGCCCGCTGTCTCAAGACTTGTTTCAGAAGATCTCTTTCAAAGAGGGCTTGCAACAGCAAGAAAAAGGTTGGGAGCATTGGGTGGCGAATGCCGCACTGGAATGCACGCATTACCGTTTCACCACGATTATTGGGAGTCTAGATGCGGCGCAGCACAAGAAGAGGTGTGTTTCGCCTATAGCTATACTCAGTCACTCTGTTCAGGCAAGAACATTAAGGAGGGCGCTATTCCACAGTTGAAGCTTCCGATAGCTGATTCCGACATATCCCGACTCAAAACAAGGATTCGACGTTCGCAGCAGTTCATCCCTCTCTCCAGGCTCTCCTACGCACACTACTATGGTGGAAAGAATGCGCTTCTAAAGTCCGTTTCAGCAAGCCTGATGAGCTGGATAGGAAGTTACCGCGATTACCGGAAGGTTAATTTTGAACAAATCCAACGAGTGGTCTTCTTTTGTAAGGGAAACATCAACCGAAGTGCTTACGCTGCCTGCTCATTCCGCTCGAAAATAAAATTAGAGGCAGTCTCGTTCGGTTTATGTGCGAATGATCATGATGCTGCAAGTACTCCTGCTTTGGAAAGAGCATTACGCGAGGGACTTGATCTGACTGAACATGTCACTACATCAATGGCATCGTTTTTACCACGCGATGGTGACCTATATGTTGCGTTTGAGCCCGAACATATTCGCATCTGTCAGTCAGACGGGAAATTCAATTCAAAGGTTGCCCAGTTCACTCTTGCCGGGATTTGGTCGATCCCATGTTCGCCCTACATTCAGGATCCAATTGTCCGGTCAGAAGTTTATTATGAGCGCTGTTTCGATCTAATTTCCTCCAGCGTTGAGCAGCTGGTCAATTGCCTGAACACTTCGTCTCGTTCGGAGACTTAAAGTTATGGATCAGGCAGTAGTTCATTTTGTGTCAGGAGATCTATGGGGTGGAGCTGAAAACCAGGTATGGCAACTTGTCGATCAACAGTTAGGACGTCCTAGACTAAAAGTATGTGTTGTAATTTTAAATCCTGGACAACTTTTTGATAAGTTGACAGCTAGTGGAGCTAATGTTTGCCTCTGTGACGAGAGCCAAGAGTCCTTCGTACATATACTCAGAAAAAGTCACGATTTCGTTCGACAGATCAAGCAGAGTAGTCCGCTGGTAGTGCTGCACTCGCATCGGCGAAAAGAAAATCTGCTGGCACTCCTAATTGCTGTCTGGGAGCAACTTCCGGCAGTGAGAACCTTGCATGGCGCCGATGAACACTCGGCGTCAGCCAGTCTGATGACCCGAGCTTCAAAAAAGCTAGAACAGTTACTATACAGGCGTGCTTTCAAAGCTCACGTCGTAGTTGCGAAACATCTTGCTTTAGACTTGGAGAAAATCGGCGTCCGCTCTGAGAGCATAAAGACTATTTCGAACGGAATTGATTTTGCTGCTCTTCATTTTGCAGCATCTCAGGATCGTAAACATAGCCATACCACGAAGATTGTTGGGCCGGCCGCTGAAGTTCAAATTCGAGTTGGGATTGTGGGGCGATTGGTTCCAGTTAAACGTCATGATTTGTTCATCCAGCTGGCAGCTCGAATTGTCGAGGGAGGAGGGCTCTATGTACATTTTTTCATTATAGGGGAGGGCCCTCTTCTTGAAGTTACCAAGGCTGCTGCTCGCAATTCTGCAGCACGGAATAATATACATTTCTTTGGCTTCGTAGAGGATGTCCACGAAGTTATTGCCGAAATGGATGCAGTCGTTATTCTCTCGGACCATGAAGGTCTGCCTTTGAATCTGCTTGAAAGCGTAGGATTAGGTGTGATGGTGCTGGGACACGACGTAGGGGGCGTAGGAGAGATCCTCCAGTCCTATCCTGCGCTCTTGCTTCAAACGCCTTTGTTGGAGTGCGCAGAGAAGGCACTCTGGCATCTAATTGACGATGATTCTTCTTTAAAAGACCAGTTCCAGCAGTGTCGTGCTGAAGTGGTTAAACGCTTCAGCATTGAGCGCTGTGAGCAGGAATACTATAGACTCTACTTTCCCCCTAATATTGATAATGAAACCTAAATCATGGGCTCATCACAATCTTCGAAAATGCTGTTCAGGACCAATAATTTCGATCTGTTGAGGTTATTTGCAGCGAGCCAGGTCGCCATTCTTCATTCACTTCACATAATGGATGTATCTGTCACTTCCTTTGTGCAAAGCGCATTGGGCTTGCTATATATGTTTCCCGGCGTACCAATTTTCTTTTTTGTCAGTGGCTTTCTCATAAGCAAGTCATTCGAAAGTAATTCCCAGCTTGAAGATTATGCTTCAAATCGTATCCTTCGCTTGTTCCCGGCATTGATTCTTGCGGTGACTCTGTCATTCATCCTGATTTTCGCAAGCGGCTATGCCTTCGAAACTGATGCGGGGTTTGTCGACTGGGCGATGTTATATATTGCAAAGATCAGCGTGATTCAGTTTTACAATCCTGAGTTCATGAGAGCTTATGGTGACGGCGTCCTTAACGGCAGCTTGTGGACAATCACCGTGGAACTTCAATTCTATGTTTTGGTGCCGGTAATTTATGCTGCATTTCGGTTGAGAGACGATAACAATTGGCGGTTGATACTGCTTATCTTGATTTTCTTTGGGATCAACAGAGCCGTCAGTGCGGTACCGTATGAGTTACAAAGTGAGATTGCTTACAAATTAGTCAAGGTATCATTTCTTCCGTGGTTTTATATGTTTCTCGTTGGCGTATTTTTTCAACGGAATTTTGACCGTTTTCATAAGATTCTTGCTGGGCGTTTTATCTATCTTCTTCCCTGTTATTTGATCGTAGGTTTGATTGCTGTTCAACAGAACGCGAACTTTGGTAATAACGTTAATCCGTTATTCTTTGCATTGCTGGCGCCTCTCATTTTTTCTTTTGCATATTCGTTTCCCACTCTCGCCCAGCGTACTACTCGCGGTAACGACTTTTCTTACGGTATTTATATCTATCACATGCCAGTGATTAACTGCATGGTCTATTTAGGCCTGACCGGCAGTTTCGCTTTCGCACTGACGGCGATGTTTCTGACATTAGCTATCGCAATAACCTCGTGGTTTGTGGTGGAACGAAACTGCCTCAAACTCAAAAATCACCCGTTCAATCCGATATATAAGAAAGCGAAAGCGTGGTAAGCGACAGCATAATACGGAGGCCTTAGATTTTGCAGACGAACGAGAAAACTCAACCAAAAGTGTTGTGGCTATCCCACTTCGCCCCCTTTCCTCCTAAAGGTGGGGCAGAACAGCGTAGCTATAACATGCTTGTCGAGATAGGGAAGGGTGTAGACCTTACTTTCATTGGGCTCGCCCATAAAAGCAGAGTCGAAGCATATTTCCAGGACTATGAAGTGGGCCTGACAAAAATACAGACCGATTTCGAAACATTCTGCACTCGGGTGGAGCTGGTACGACATGGCCAGTTTAATAGGAAGCTCAACAGGTATGTGACAGCATTCAAATCAATCCTGCTGATGCAACCCTACGACTACGTATATCTTTCTTCGAAGATCTACCAGCAACGGGTTAACCAAGCTCTTGCGCTAGAAGATTTCGATGTCATTCATGTGGACTCCATCGGACTGTGGCAGTTCATCGCTGATAAATCGTTGAGCGCGAAGTTAATTCTCAATCACCATAATATTGAATCAGTAATGCTCGCGCGGCGAGCAGAGCAAGCTGCGTCTGGCTTGTCGGCCTACCTGGCGTGGCAGTCAAGGAAACTGATAGCCATCGAAAGGGAGGCTTGCAAGCAAGTCGAATTGAATATGGTTTGCTCCGACCTCGATGCGGTGCGGCTGAGAGATCTCCATCAGGTTGACAACGTAAAGGTAGTGCCGAACGGGGTGGATCTTCATTATTTTACAAGATCTACTCCGTATGATCCGTCGGGTGCTCATTTATTATTCGTTGGTGGGCTGGACTGGTACCCGAATAGAGATGCCGCTATTTTTATTGCTCGCTCAGTTTGGCCGTTGGTTAAAAAGGCTCTGCCCAACGCAACTTGCTCGGTAGTCGGTCGAGGTTCCGTCGAGATGCTTGATGAGCTGGCTCAAGCAGATAGTGGCTTTACTGCGCCAGGATTTGTGGATGATATCCGGCCTGTTTTTGAAGCCGCGACTGTTTTTATCTGTCCAATTCGGGACGGAGGGGGTACAAAGTTGAAAGTTCTGGATGCGATGGCGATGGGTGTACCGTTGGTAGCTCATCCTGTGGCCTGCGAGGGGATCGCCGTTGAGGAGGGGCGTACAGTGCGTTTTGCCGAGACAGCCGAAGATTTTTGCGATGCGCTCATCGACCTTTTTACCAACCGTCACAAACTGGAAGAGATGGCTGGTCGAGAGCGTGAGCTCATTGAGCGCAGTTTCTCTTACGAATCAATTGGTGCTGATTTGAGAGAGGTCTACAAATAAACAAGCGGTGAAATTAGTTTCCCTACTTCAGCCATAGGGAAATGCTGAATAATTAGCTGCCTTCCAGATTTTATTCATCAGAACCAAAGCTGGAAGAGAGTTCGCCTTGATGGAGCATTTTTGTCGTTTCAGCGGGTAGCTTCTCCGCCTCTGCCTTTTTTGGGAAGCGCTATGTTTGGTTCTGGTGTATGAGGAGAGGATAGCGGTGCATCTTGTCGATTTATCTTGATGGATAGCAACCAACAGAGGGTGCGCCCTAACGACACTAAAGATGGCCTTCAAGCTTATGGAGACGACACAGATTCGCTGGAAAATACTGCGAGGATACTGGTTACTGGCTGAAGTTATTATCGGCCTACAGTTCAAGGATGGTCTTAAGCTGTGTTAAGCAGAAGCTTCGGAACAGCAAGCCGTTTGACTCTCCGTACACCACATTTGACTATTGCTCCAACTACCGGTAGAAAGAGCGTAGCTCTATTTCGGATGGCGTGAACCGATTTTCAGTAGCACAGCCCTTCACGCCTACCCACCCACAATCAAAGAATTGCGGCAGGACAGAACATGAACAGCTTCAAAGTGCTTCTTATAGCGGGGCTACTTATCGGCTCGATTTCGGCTAACGCGGCGCCGATAACTCTCCCAGGGACAGCGGTCTTCGATATCAACGCAGACCCCTACACTTTTACGCTGGACTGGACTGGCGGACCGAACATTACCAATCCGAACGTCTGGGTGCCGAATATTAACTACACGGTAGAGAACGACATCTATTATGGCTATCGAGATGGTGGGGGCTGGGGCGATGGCGTTATTGATTGGGGCCTGCGCGCCATCTTTAACGGCGAGGGTGACGCTCTTAATCCCTCTAAGGAGAGAATACTTGGCCCGCTTTTGGGCGAGACCTATGCCTATACAGTCGATTTCAGCTACTACTTTTCCTTCGACGATTGTGGTGATGGTGTTGGCTGCTATGAATACGGCGGATCGGTTTACGAGACAACGATGATCTCTTTCTTCGATAGCGCTGCTGCAGTCCCTGTCGGTCCAACTGCCCCGCTTCTGGCCGCTGGGTTGGCTGGCCTTTTGTTGCGGCGTAAAAGGGCATAGTCCTTATGCCCCAGCTTCAGCTGAGGCTAAATTACACATTAGTAGCTTAATTCTTGGCAGGGCTGGGCTACTTCTCTGCCTTAAGTGCGTCAGCTTTCAGCGACAGCGCAAGCGCTTCGACTGACAGAGACTCTCCCGCGTAATCGATGCACTGTGAAAACTCGGCCATCGCACTGTAGAGAGCCTCTCGCGGAAGACCCTCAACAGCGGGCAGATCGTCCAAGTGCTGAAGCTTTCCGGGCAGCTTGACTGGAGGCTCCAGCGGCCTTGATCTTGACGCCAGTAGCTATTAGCTCTCTTAATCGGCGACAGCTTTTATACAATGCTTCAAAAGAAAACACGATGTCACAGCCCTGTATATAGAAATGCTCTAGACTTGTCGTAGTGTCCTGTTTCTTGAGTGAGTCCTACTTATGCAGAAGTTTTCTAGCCTACTCTTAATGCCGCTGGCTCTATTCGTATCGGGCTGTGCGACAGCCGAGACCACACCGGAAACCCATATTCTGGACCCAGATTGGACGTTCCAAGACGATTTTGAAGCCGCGCCAGATAAGAGCTTTTGGCAACCTGCTCGTCAGGTTTTCTTCAACAGTTCTTGTGCTGGTGGTACCAGGAGTGGCTCTGGAACACTTCGATATGATTACCTGCCCAATTATGGAACTGCAAATGATCCAGGTGTTTCAGAAGTGGGAGATTCATGGGCTGAAACCAAATTCATACTTCCAATCAAGGCAACGCAGATCCAAATAAGCTACGACCTCTACATTCCTCCAGACTATGTGGCAGCGAAACGGAATCATAAAGGGCTTATGCTTTGGTCCGGAAAATATGGTGTGATTAACTCGAATATTACTGTTCACCATAGCCTGTGGGGAACAACTGCAAGCGCTAAAGGGGGCGCAACCCCTGGCTTCAATATCGGCATGGATGGCAAGAACTTCGGCCACGCCATGCGAAGTGACAAAGCGTTGCTATGGGAAAACCATTCAGGTAAATGGCAGCGGATGCATCACTATGTTGAACTTGCAGAAAGGCCAGGGGACTTTGGACGAGCGGACATCTGGAGGAATGGTGAGCTAATTCATAGTACCCATAGCGCAGAAATTCGTCCTGCCTACACTGGAGCACCGGCACCGTCAGAGTCTATTCGCTATGCCAGCCGCGGCAATTATATTGATAAAGGTTACTTATTAGGTTGGGCGAATGATCTTAACAATACGGAACTGATGTCATTCTGCATAGAAAATTTCACGATAAAAGCTAATAAAATTGTGGGAGCGACTACGACCTCTGTTCCCTCGGCCATCGTTCAACCTCGACCACCTGCTAGCGTCAGGATTGATTAAACGGCGACTATGCTACAGCAGAAGATGAAGCTGGTTTCAAAGATCCACGTAATGTGGCGACATCGGTTCTCAAAAAAGAGCCGATGTCACTTTTTCGAATTGAACTAAAGCATAGCTTGGGGTCTGAATAAGACGTTCGGAGAGCCTGGCAGCCTTTCAGCTTCGTACTTTAACGAAGTAAGTGAATTTATAACTTCTTCAGAACCTGTCTCCACTATCAAAGTTGGACGCCTAGTCCTGATTAGCTTGTTCATTCCAGCCAAGACAAAAGCCTCATGTCCTTCAGCGTCTATCTTTATGAGTGCAATTGGCCGGTCTAAAAATAAAGCATCAATAGGAACGGTTAAGACGGTTAATTGCGCATCCTGAGAAGATGTGAGATTGGCCTCGTAGTAATTTGTAAGTCCACTGGCGAACTTGGGCAGGGACATGCCAACAACATCAACACGATCAGAAACTGCCGTATTGAAAAGTGTTACGTTCGGAAATTTGAACTTCCTAACGTTCGCCGCCAACAGTGCCATCGTCTCGGGTACTGGTTCAAAAGCGACAACTCTCCCCCCCGTCCCAACTAGTTCTGAAAAACGTTTGGTATAGTGTCCTACGTTCGCCCCAACGTCCAGAACCCAATCACCAGGCTTAATCAAAGAATCCAAAATACCATATTCAGGCTCGTCAGTATTAAAAGTTCCATTTTTCAGTTGCCTGGAGAAGTGCAACCTTTTCAACTCCGCCTGCCAACTTTCAGGCAGTTTAGCTGCGACTCTTTTCAGGATTGTCATATTTATCGTTCCTTTCAATTGTAGACACTCTTCAATCTGAGGAGTGAGTGATCCATCTTGAAACCTTCGCTGGGTAAATCTTCCATCCGTTAGTTGTCAATGTAGTTGCACGGTCTAGCTACACAAGCCTTTGAGGTTTCTCAGGCATCGTCGGCGTCACCTCTTTGATCGGCTTCTAGAGATGAGGCACGTGCGTTGAAGAGAAAATGGACGTTCTCAAGCGTCTTTCTTCCAGCTGAGCATAGCTCACTCGAGAGAAACTATGCTGACACCGTGGGAGGGCTTGCCGGGAACCATGCCCGCCAGTGATTCATATCCTCGCAGCAGGCGCCAGCGACTCTGAGCTGACTCCGTCGTCGAACTTGAGCAAGAATCCCCATCGTTATTCCGGGGATGCTGATTCGGCTTCGCAGATTATGAGCAAGATTAGAGTTGGTTTACCGGGAGGGCTTAAACCCGACGCAGGTCTTACGAAGGCTTGAAAACATATACTCATAGCCCGCCGTTGACAAGTGAAGGCCGTCTGGAAGGTACAAACCAGCGGTTGGGGGATATGCAGCAGTCTGCATCCTGTGCGGGAGGTAAACTACACTAGCTTGGGTGCTTGCATATTGTTCTAGTCGACGATTGAAGATTTTGAAGTTTTCTGTAAATTCCGCGCGCGCTGGGGACCATTTTACCGGTAGTAGATAGAGTGTCTGCGGCTTCATCCGATGCTCGATGGTCTGAATGAGTCGTGCTGCGGATTTTAATGCGTAAAGCGGGGAGGCTCCGAAAGCAATGTCGTTGTCTCCAACATAAAGCAGAACGCTTTCCACCTTTCGCCCGGGCGCATCTTGGACATAGTTTAAGACGTCATTAATGGTTGCTCCACCAATTCCGCGGTTTAACCAAGGGCCGCAGGGCACGTGTTGTGACGGCCAGTACTTGATGGTGGAGCTGCCTAAAGCTATTTTTTCAGGCTTGCTTGTGAGCAAAACCGAGTCCATAAAGCGATATTGCAGAATCTGCCGCTGCGTGCTTGAGCGGGTTTCGAGCCAAAAAAAGATAACTATACTCATAGTCGCTATCGATAGTACGCCAGTTGCAATTCTTCCCTTTTTCGAATTCACCGCTCGCTATCCTTTAAAACAGCCTTTAAACCTATAAATGTCCGGTAAAATAGCCGATTGTAGAAATTTCATGTTATGTGCTTTGCGAACTTGCTGTATTATCTTCCGGACTTTCGAGGGGTTGTGGTCGAAACAAGAGGTATAGCTCGCTCCCGTTCGGTTCTAGCGCACCCCGAGTCACAATGTCATAGCCCGTTCACTGACGCTCATTTGTTTTAGAAATTCGACAGGACTGCATTTGAATACTCGCTTGTTCTATCTCGACGCCATGCGGGGCAGTCTGATGATGCTTGGCGTTGTACTGCATTCGGCTCAAGTTTATAGCCCAACTCAGCAGTGGCTTATCTACAGCTCTGACACTAGTCCAGTAGCGCTTTTTCTGGTTGAGGTTGTTCATACGTTCCGGATGCCTGCATTCTTTGTAGTATCAGGCTATTTTTGTCTCCTGACACTGAGAAAATACGGAGTTCCTCTGTTTCTGCGCTTGAGACTCAAGCGGATAGTCATCCCGCTACTTGTCACGGGGCTGACTATAAATAGCGCCCAAGCCTTGCTTCTCGACGGAACGGGTTGGGCTAACTTGTCCCTTCAAAGCTACTTTCTGAACGGAGGCTGGGTTTCACATTTATGGTTCCTTAACTACCTCATCGTGTTTTTTTTGTGTGCTTGTGCGCTGTTCAGCCTGGCCGACAAGACAGCGTCTTTTCGAATGCGCCTGAAAACTCGCTATCCGCACCTCGAGCCCAGGAATTTCCCCTTTCCGATTCTGCTAATGACACTACCTCTTTATACTATTGCGCTCAAGATTGTGGGGAAGCTTGGCCTCCCCTTGTATTGGGATTTGGCAGGCATCATTCAAGGCTTCAATTTACTTTTCTATTTGCAGTTTTTTTTATTTGGTATGTGGATGAACCGGTATCCGAAGGTTTTGCAGCATTGTATTTCTACTAGCGCTTTGAAACTTATCACCATTCTGATCGCTGCATACGTCGCTAGCGCTGTATGCAGTGGAGACGGAAATCTCGCTGAGATAGTTATAGAGGAATATTTGAAGATGCTTGTGGTTTGGGTCAGCGTGATTCTCTGCTTCAATTTTTTTTACGCTGTAGGCTCAAAACCAACCCTGTATTTCCGCCGCCTTTCAGATGCTTCCTACACTGTTTACCTTTTTCACCACATTCTCGTGATACTCGGCGCACTGATCCTGCGCAGGGTTGACTGGCCACCTCTGCTGGAGTTGACACTACTCATGTCAATCGCACTCATCGTCTCGATTCTCGTTCACACTATGCTGATACAGAAATTTGATTCTCTCAGTTACGCTTTTAATGGTAAAGCGATTCGCTAACATTTGGTAATTAGTCATGTCCTTGCGATTATTTGGAAATTATAGCTATGAATGGAGATCAGCTGTGACAGTAAAATCAGTTCTAGGTGGCGCACTCCTCATCATTGCAATGGAAGCTGGAGCCCAAGACTTGTGGGTATCGAAGGTTGGCAGCGATAAAAATTCGTGCAGCGAACCCGCTTCCAAGGCCTGCCTTACCATCCAGAAAGCAGTTAGCGTGGCCAAGCCGGGAGATGTCATAAATATCACCGCCGGCAGATACGTTGAAAACAGTGCGCTGTCGAAGTTTACTAAGCGATGCGCATGGCTTGATGACCTGACTGCGAGCCTGTGCATTGAAAAGGGTGGAAGTGCAGATAAGCCGCTAATAATTCGCGCTGCGCCTGGTGAAGAAGGTCACGTTGTTATCGATAGTGAAAGCAAACGAGTCGGAATTCATACCCAGAACGCTGATTTCATAACTATATCGGGGCTAAAAATTATCAATAGCCGCGTTGTCGGAATCGCATCGTGGGGGCAGGCGACAGTGGAAATTCCCGACTACGAGAGGCTAGGGGTTGGTCTCGTTATCGAAAATAATAGTATTGTAAATACAACTGGTCCGCACGGTGTAAATACCTCGGCAATTGGCATGTGGGGCTCCAAGGATTGGATTGTGCGGAATAATCTTATCACTGGCGTTTCTGTAGAAGGTGCATCACTCGGATCAGGAATAAAAGCGTACGGCGTCATAAATGCTTTGATAGAGCATAATGAAATTTACAATACCGATCTTGGTATATACTGGAAAGATCATCATGTTGCTGATAAACGCAGAACGCTTTTTGATGAATCAATCATCCAGTACAATAAGATAAATGCGTCTACCAATGGGGTTTATATTAGCGCAAGGCCCGGAGGGACAGCTGCTGGCAATAATATAATTACAAAAAATATTATTTATGGGTATGAGGGTAGCGGTATCAGAGGAAATACCGCCGCTGCAGATTTCTTATCTGGTGATCTTGTTGTTACAAATAATCTATTCGATGGTGAAAATAACAGGAGTAGTGAGGCCATCACTGTTGATTCTCAGCGTTCAGTGGAAATTTATGGAAATATTATTGTCCGTAACAAAATAGATATTGCCACCGATCACTATTCGCCGACGAAGTTTGGCCATTTGACAAGAGTTGACTACAATATTTACGACAACGACGTACAGTTTCTCGTAGACCGGTACAGCAAGAGCAGAAAGGGCTTCAATCAACTTGGCGCGTGGAAGAATTCATCAAGCGACAAGTTGTTCTCTGTTAAGACCGCGGACCCAGATGCCAACAGCGTCAATAGCGATTTGAAAGATATATTCACATCGATCCAAGATAAAAACTACCATCTACCTAAAGATTCCATCGCTCGAAAGTTTCTTCCTGATGGGTCCAATGCTGGACCATACCAGCATGGTGACGAAGAAATTGGCATCCAAAAAAGGGTAGTCGGGAAGGTTTTTGGCGATAGTCGGGATCTTAGTCTGTCACAATAATTACGGAGAAAGTTCGTGGGTTTTGCAAATAGTAAGACTGGGGTCAACGATCTGGTACATCTGTACTTTAAGGACCTGGCTGGCTTGTTTCTGTATGGATGTAGTCGTGGCTTTCTGTTTCTTGGACAGTATCAGAGGGGGGTGAAGCTTCTGCTTTCATCTATACGACTAAGCTACAATGGCCATGCCATTCGCTTTCTATCCCACAGATACCCCAAGCTAATTCCCTACATCGAAAGCTTCACGACGACCAATGTTACCGAGAAGGAAGCATGTGTGCGCACAATTGCTCTGAGCTTACCCAAAATTGTAGAGGGCCAGGTTAAGAAAGGTGTCCTTGTAATCAAGTTCACCCGGACCACCGGTTTTTACATTCATGAAAGATCATTCCAGCTTTTAGACAAGTTATTTATTTTTATTGTTGAGCCTAGCTGGGCTGGTTACGCCGATGCAGATTTACTGACGTTTCTTCATAAAGCAGAGCATTGTCTAATTCAGGCGACAGAGGTCCACGATCGTGCGCTGATCAATGATCTGATGCAAACCTGCGTGACTCTCTCTTTCGGGGCAGGAAATTGGGTTGATGACCGCCTCTTTACTGTAGCTATGGAAGTGAAGACATTAGATGTAATCTATGTAGCCAATATGAACCCAGGAAAGAGGGTGTACCGCTATATAGATGCAGTAGCAAAGGTGGCGAAGGATTATCCGGAGTATAAAGCCAAGTTGATCTGTGCGAGTTGGGGCTCCAGTAGCCTGGCGGATATCCAGCAATACATCGATCTGAACAAGCTTGAGGATACGCTTGAGTTGAGTGCTGCAGTTAGTCAGGAGGACTTGAGAAAAGAAGTATCCCGCAGTAAATGCTGTGTTCTCCTTTCCTTCAAGGAGGGGAGTAGCAGAATTCTTTTTGAGTCAATGTTTCTTGATGTCCCTGTTATTTGCCTTTGCGAAAATATAGGTGTAAACAAAGCTTACATAAACGAGTATACGGGACTCTTGGTGCACGACGCACAATTTGAAGCGGCACTCATCCAGATGATGAGTCGTTGGACACAATTCGCCCCGAGAGCTTGGGCAGAGAGCCACGTGTCGCCAGCGGTGACTACTCGGAACATGGAGATGGTTCTCGATTTACGCTTCCCAGCCCTTTACACAAAACCATTGGTGGTGAAGGTTAATCAGCCTGAAATGCGTTATCAGAATAAGAGCGATATCCTTGTAGAAAGTTTCGCAACAGTTTTAAGTATTCTCCGGGAGTCTGAAAGTGACGTTCATCTAGCGGTGCAGCGTCTACAGGACCTTTCATGCGAAACGGACTCTTTAGCTACAGGTTCGCTCTAGAAGCAATTTCGGATTTTATTAGCCGAATTTTGCCGGATGGTTCGCGTTCAATGTTTTGGACGTATAGAAACTCCATTGTCACTGGCATCTCCAGAACTTCTTGAACTTTTGCAAGTATTGTCGTCTCCGCCGCTCTCGAGTAGCCTGCACCTGCTACTATGCTGATGGTGAAGAGTTCGAAATCGTTCTGGACGACTTGGAACTGGTCTATGCCTAGGTTCTGTTTTTTAAATGACTCAAAGACGTACATCAGAATCTCTGGATGATACTTCCGACCACTGCGAGTTAATATCATGTCGTA
Source organism: Allohahella marinimesophila (assembly GCF_039538005.1). Lineage (NCBI taxonomy): Bacteria > Pseudomonadati > Pseudomonadota > Gammaproteobacteria > Oceanospirillales > Hahellaceae > Allohahella > Allohahella marinimesophila. The sequence continues at coordinate 15,841 of NZ_BAABBO010000022.1, read as the reverse complement.
GGCTCGTCCGTGAATCTCCTTCAATACTGGGAGAGTAGCTCCGCATTCGCAGGACTTGTTGTCCAGAGTTCCGAAATCTTTAAGCCTGTATCTAATCAGAGGAGTAGCATAGTTATATAGATCAGTAACTACTAGTTCCCCCTCGTTCGCAGGTTGGCCGACCTCGTCCAGAACCTCGACTATTAAATTGTCTGCCATTAGATGCAACGACCCATACGCGCACTCATGCGCAATCGATCCAACTTCGCCGCAGCCATATTCGTTGAACACCTGAAGACCACTGAATTGCCGAATATTTTCTCTCAAAGTAGGCGTCAGCACTTCGGAAGTAGAAATAATGCTTTTGATGGACTTTGGCAGTTCACACCCCTCGTTATACAGAAACCTTACAAACTCTTCTATGGCGGAAGCATAGCCGTATAGGTAGTGAGGCTGGAAAGTTTGCAGGGTTTCCAGGTAGTTCTTCATCGCTGCTGACGTTAGGTTGAACGCTGAAATTCTTTTACGATTGGCGATGAGATCAACGACCTTATAGTACAAGCGATTTTCAACCTCGAGTGGGATTCCCCAGAGCCTCGCTTGCGGAGCCCCTATCTTAACTCCTGCCCACTCATAGCCTCGAGCAGTAACTGCGCGTTCCTTTGCTAGGGCATAAGAATTCTTCCTTAGTGTGACTGCCTGGCCCGTAGATCCACCGGTGGTTTTTGTTGTAACCAATCGAAACTTCTTACTGCTGCATATGTCAGTAAAGTTTTCAATCAGTTGCTTTTTATCAAGTAGTGGTATTGCTTTGAGTTCGGCCAAAGAGTTAAGTGGGCCGCTGCTCTTTATACCTAGAGTTGAGTTGTAGTACGCCGTCGTCTCGTAGGCATGTTTTAGAAGTTTATTCAGCTGCCTAAGCTGATGGCGTTCAATTTCTTCAGAAGACTTGAACTGGAACTCCCTCGCTTCCCTTAAATAGCTAGCAACTCTTTCACCCTTTAGCAGGGTGGCGGGATAGAAGAAAAGGTATTTCGATATCAAGTTATTCATTCAGTTTATTCCTGCTAAATCTAGCCTTAGGGTTTAGCGTGACTGTTGCTTAGATGAGAGGGTTGCGGCTTCACGTACAACATCCATGATCAGTTGCTCGGGCCGGTTCTGCCATTCTGAAATAGCTACACGATTAAGAGAAAATGGGTCGCTGTTTGGTGCTACTATTCCGCCATGACAAGAGAGGCAGCAGCTGTAGCCCGCACGCTTAACGAGTTCCCTGGCCTCTTCATTGAAGTTCGTTTTACCGCCATACGGATAAGCAAATAAGTCGACTGGCATGTTTAGCTGGTGCTCCAGGGTTTTTTTCGAGTCAACAATTTCTCTCCAGGCCTCCAGAGCGGTCGTCGTACCTAAATTTGCGTGGTGCATCGTATGTGACCCAATCGAGAAACCGGCTTTACGAAGTAGCAGAACTTCTTCCCATTCCATCCAGGATGGAGCCGGCTTAGCCCCTTGGTCCCACCAGGCGGTATTGTTGTTGCCGATGAAGCCAGACGTGATGAAGAAGGTTGCCGGCAGATTTTGACTTTTGAGAATGGGCGCGGCGTACTGAAAATTGTCTCTGTAGCCGTCGTCAAAGGTAATGACTAGTTTCCCAGCGACAGAATTTCCGGATGTGACGTTCTCCACAAGATCAGAAAGACTCACCACATCGAAGTGTCGTTTAAAAAAGCGGCAAAATCTCAAAAATTTTGTTCTCGAACAGGTCAGGGTGTCTTCAAGGTCATCGTTGACTCGATGAAATGCAACTATCAGAGCATGCTGCTTCTGAAATGCGGAGAAGTCCCCACTTCGCAACAGGTAGGACCCATACAGTGATCTAAACGAGCCTTTGAGGGCTGCATATCCAGCTGGCATAAAATCGATATCTTATTGGCGGTAATGAATGAAGTCGCGGTAACTGTGGGAGATTGCCGTGCACTCCCTTGTTCAAGCACCCCATAGTCCATAAGGCTCTTAACATGACGGTGACGCAGTGACGCCATGAGATAGATTAGTCAGATTCAGACACTCCTACCAGAAAGCCTTCTGAAAATCGCGCAGATTAATGCGATAGCCTCTGCTTTGTCCGATGATTGTAGAACAATGCGCCAGGTATAGACGGCGAAGCAGAATATCAGAGCCGCTTTTATCGCAACGTTTTGGAGTGATAGCTCATGGAAAAAGCTGAAAACATACACCATCGTCCCTGCAATTACCGCCAGAGGCAGTGTTTCGCCCCAATTTCCTTTTACAGTAAATAGCTTCTGTGCGGTAAAATAGACCAAAATAAATTTTATTACATACCCAAGGAACGTCGAGGCAACTGCACCAGCTAACCCGTAGGATGGTATAAGCAGCGCATATAGGCTTGTAATAATAACTGCACTAATAATTTCGCAGTACGCTAGCAACTTTGTCTTCTCGTGCAAAAAGATGCCGAAGTTGAAGTACATTGTCCAAGCATAAAACACGAAGCTGAAGACGATGAAAGGCGCATAGTAGGCAGCGTCCCAAAATTCTGGTGCAGCCATCAGCTGAATGACTTCTGGGATAAAAGCACAAAATCCTAGTGCGATGAACAGTACGTAGGCATTAATTCGTCTAAACATATTTCCAAAGTGTAGGTCTCGTCCGTCTTCATCCTTGTAAACCTCATAACGCCGCCCTTCCCAGAACTTGAAGAAAGGATCCCAAGCAAGGGCTACGAAAAGAAATCCAAATTTATAGGCTAACGAGTATATGCCGACATCCTCAAGGTTTCCGTATTGTCTTAGAAAGAAGCGGTCACCAAAGGTAGTTACGAATGAAGCAGACGCCACGAAGACCATCGGAAGACTGAACTTGAAAATCTTCCAAGCAACAGCTGGCATAAATCTCACACCAGTATTCTTCAGCAGATAAATAGATAGTATCGTTCCAACAATAAGGTTGGAGAGAAATGCTGAGTAAATAACGCCTTCCACATGAAGCTCTTTATACACCACAAAATACAGACTAAAGCTTAACTGAAGAGATAATTTGATAACGCTAACGACCAAATAAGCTTGCGCTTTGTTTCGTAGCCGCATATATATAATCGGAATGGTCGTCAGCGCCTCGAAAATAAGCACTGCTGCGAACAGGATGAACAGCGATTGGAAGTCTGGCTGATCACTCACGAAGTCCGAAAGCCAGGGCGACCCCAGAATTAGAATCATGAATCCTAGTGCATTAATGCCTACGCCTAGGAAAAACGCGGTGCTCATGATTTGTTTCTTTTCGCCGCTCGTCTCCGCGAGCGAGTAATAGCGAAATATCGCTTCACCGATCCGGTTGCAGACTATGATCCCAGTAAAATCCAGCGCCATCGTCATCAGCTCCACCGTGCCGTAGTCACTTGGCGTCAGGTAGCGGGTATAGATGGGCAGCATGATCAGGCTGCTGATATGCCTGAGGATGTTCGCTATGGTGTACAGCGAGGTTTGCGATACGGCGCTAGCCATGTAGTCCTCTTGAAGTGTTGAGTCGGGCGCATGATTGTCGGGATAGTCGCCCGCCAAATTAATGGGCGCTAATCATACGGCCTATGGGCTGCTTTTGGCAGCTTACTTTTCCATTGAACAGGTACTGAGCCAGGTTGAGCTTCCGCACCAGGAAATGGTGAATACCCAGGGCGATCAGAAAGGCGCCTGTGCTGGTAAGTTATAGCAGTAAAAGCGGGGGTGTGCTGATATGCAGCAGGATGCGCTCGCTCAAGCCAGTACGTCTTCGATGGCTTTGAAGGTGTCTTCGTCGACATCACTGTGACAGGGCAGGGTGAACAAGCGGTCGGCAAAGCTGCGGGCATTGCTGAAATCGCCTTTGCGAACAGCATCATCCAGCGGCACGTCGTCCATGTCGGGGAGCGCTTTGACGTACATGGCACTGGTACCGATACCGGCTTTATGAAAGCGCCTGAGCAGGTCATCACGGTGTACCTTGCTCTGCGCCAGAACGGGGAAACGCAGCATGCGTTTGGCGTCATAGAGTGCGTGCTGGCTTGAGCCGATGAGCGATAACTTGAAATTGAGCGATACCACTCGAACCAGTCGCTCGACGTGGGCCTTCAGCCGGAAATCGTTCTCGAGCCGATACGCGTTTGCAGGCAGCCAGGATAAACGGGCCTGGTCGAGCGGCACGATTGGCAAGGGTGGCTTGTAACTGGTGGCACCAATATTCAGGCCTGGCACCTTGAGTAACTGGCCGTAAGCTGCTGGTTTGATAACAAGGTTATAAGCGGCAATTTTAGCCTGAATTTTCAGTCGCTCAAATGTCGAGACCGCCCGCGGATTATAGTGTTCGAAGTCGCAGAGGTGATGATAGCGCCGCTCGATCAGCAACATGCCCCCCCCAAGCAGACTGACCGGCTTGCCTTTGCCAAAGCTGGCGATGACGGTATTGCCGAAAAATGACTGTTCTTCGGAGGCGAAGGGAAACGCCTGGGCGCGGTCTTCGATAATGTGGCGGCCGCCGAGTGTCCTGAGCTCCTGCCATTGAGCCTTTTCCAGTTCAGGTGACTTGCCGAGGAAGTTGACGGCCATGATAGCCACTGTTTTTGGCGTTATGGCAGCGGCCATCTGCTTGAAGCCAGGGAAGGGCGATCTGGGGTCGCAACTGTCCACTACTACAGGTCGAACGTTCGCTCCTATACAGGCCGTAATGAGATCCGGGCAACCGTAGGCTGGCACGATCACTTCGGCCTCACCCGCGGCATTGAACGAGGTGTTGTTTTCATCGTCGGTCGCGCACCGCAGCGCGATCTCGATGGCCAATTGCAGGGCTGCGGTCCCTGAGTTCACGTAGCAGGGCGAGTAGTCCGCGTAGATCGTGGACGAGGCGGCCGTTTTCCGGTCGCCGCGTTCAGTGAAGATAGGATGACCGACCGGCCTGACGTACTTGCTCATGGGTGTGAAGTTACCTTTTCGAGGGTTGCCATGTAGTCATACGCGTGCCTTTGACGAACTGGACGGCGGCGTCGGCCAGCGCAAGATTGACCTGGCAGAAGAAGTACAGGATTTTCAGGCCGCCCTTGCGCAGTTCGGGCCTATTGTGGGCAGCCAGTGCCGCGCCATAAAAAGCCAGCTGCAGAATAAAGGTCAGCACGTAGAAAGGCTTGTTCAACAGGAACAGGTTGGCGACGAAGGTCAGCAACATGAACCAGGGTACAGCCCAGCGCATCAGCTTATGGCTGAAGACCTGGAATGAAAATAGGCCAAATTTCCCGGGGTTAAGAACTTCAGGATGTCGTGCGAGCGCTGTCATACCACGGATGGCTGTTCTGAGCTTGCGCTTGTATTCCTTGGTTTCGTCCTTGATGTTCGGGTAGTAGCCGAGAACGTCGGGACAACTGATCGCCTTCAGACCTGATCGCGCTGAGTTCAATGCCGTGTTGAAATCGCTGGGAGACTGAATGTCCCACTGGTCACAGATACTGCGCCTGGCAGCAAAGAAGGAGCCACTGAGGCCGACCAGGCCGGCCACCCGCGATTCCAGGCTACGCAGCCACATCTCGTATTTGACGTAGGCGCCCTCGCCAGCCACTTCACCCGAGCTCGAGATGAATCGGTCTTCACTCGAGATGGCGCCGACTTCTGCGTCGACGAAATAGGGCAGCAGTTTCTGCAGGGACTCAGGCGGCAATTCAGTGGCGACGTCGCTGAACACGATGATCTCGCCAAGCGAGGCCTTGATGGCACAGAGCTGCGCATATTCCTTGCCGAGATGCTGATCGGCCCGCACCAGGCGCACGCCTCGATCGCTATAGCTCTCGACAATGGCGTCGGTGCCGTCGGTAGAAAAATCCGAAGCGACGATGAGCTCGAAATCGATGCCGGTCCTATCCAGTGCCAGCGAGTTCTCGATCTTCTGGCCAATCTTGCTCTCTTCGTTATGGGCAGTGATGACCATGCTCACAGACGGTAGGGATTCACCCGAGTGAGCCATGGCAGAGCGAACTGACTGTGAGCCGCCGGGCTGGCCAGCACGGGCACTGAGCATCATGAGAATGGGGGGGTACAGAAAATAGCTATAGAGGGTGCCTAGAACGCCCAGCCAGAACAGTAATAGCATCGGAAAATCCCTTGAACTGAAGGCGTCGAAGTATAGCAGAATATGGACCAAAAAAAGCCGCTACATCACTGCAGCGGCTTGTCTTTCAGTGGCTTCCGTGCCACCTGAAAATTCATCCCAGTCTAGGGCTGATAGGTTTCGTCGAGTGTCTGACCTTCATTGGTCGGCTCTACACCCATGGAGTCTGTTCTGTCTTCCTGGCCTGAAGCAGTAGCTTCGGGTTTGATGATGCTATATTCCTGCTCACTGATCTGGCCATCACGATCGACGTCGATGACGTCGAAGTTACGGTAGACGACTTGTGAACTATCGCCGGCATCCTGAACGTCGCTTTCTTCAATAAAGCCATCGCCGTTCTGGTCGAGTTGGTTAAACTCTGGCAGATCTGCTGCAGCTGACTGGCCGCTGGTGTTTGCGCCAGACGGAGATTGAGTGGTATCCATGGAATCGGAGCCGGTAGTCTGACCGGTGGTGCCAGTGGTGCCCTGAGTTGCGGCAGGCTGCTGTGTGGTGTCGGCAGCTACGGGACCTGAAATGCCCAGTGCGAACACTGCGGCAGAAAGAATCGATGCACTAGTGACCTTGTTCATAATTATACTCTCCATAAAATCGGTGCACGTCTGTTGGACGTGCCGGTATTCGTCTTATCCGAATGTCCGGAGGTGATCTAGCAGGAAACGGGCCAGCTTTTCCTGAAACGCCGAATAAAAAGTGGTTTCAGGGTTCAAGCCCTTGTTTCAACTGATAAGCCAGCTTGCATTGCTGCACGCGGCCTTGTGCGCCAGGCGAGCAACGATGCTGCAGTCAGGCTATACTTCCGCCCAGACCTACCATCCGCTCTGTAATATTTGCATCTCCAGGAACCCTGCATGCCGAAAGAGTCTAACGACCAGCGTAAAGTCATCCTCGTGGCGCTACACACGCCCGTGAATACCGGCTATGCCATCGAGCCACTGGAACGGCTCTTTTTCGAAACTGCGCTTGAGCTGGTGGCCGAGCCGCGCGACGTGCTGCTCAGCTATGCCGACCTCAGCACTGGCCGCCCCCGCTGGCTCGATGATTATCCTGATGCACGCTTTCCCGATCTTGATACGGACCAGATACGAGTTCTGGAAGCCCCGTATCGCGATGGGAGTGAGGCCTTTCATGAGCGCTTCGCCGGTGAGCTACGCGAAGCGGGCGTCAACTGCGTCATTGGATTCGATCTTCAGGTCAATCTTCCAGTCATTCGCGCCATGCGCAAGGGCGGAGCTAAACGCATCGCCACTTACTGGGGCGCGCCAATGAGTTCGCTCAACAGTGGCCTGAAGCTGATGATGAAGCGTATTGAAGTCGCTTTTCGTCGCTACCAGCCAGATCACTATCTGTTCGAGTCGATCGGCATGCAGGACACCGCAGTGCTGGGGCGCGGTATTCCCCGCAAGCGCACGGGCATCGTGAGGCTGGGTGTCGACCCCGACAAGTTCACCACGCGCACGACCGAGGGCTATCTGGAGAGCGAGTTCAATATCCCGGATGAACGCAAGACTTTCTTCTACGCCGGCCATATGGAGGCCCGTAAGGGCGTGGATATTATCGTTCAGGCGCTGGCTCATGTCGTGAATGAGTTGGGCCGCGAAGACATTCACGTGCTCATCTGCGGGAACAAGGGCAACGAAGCGGAAACCTTCGATAAGTACTACAAAGGCACGAAGGCGGTGGATTATCTGACCTTTGGTGGCTATCGTTCAGATATCGCGACCATCCTGCCAAATTGCTACGCTAGCATCATTGCCTCGACCGGTTGGGACTCATTTCCACGTTCTTCGCTGGAAATGGCGGTGAGTGGATTGCCCTTGCTCGTGTCCAATCTGCCAGGCCTGAACGAGACGGTAGACCCGGGAGAAACCGGTTTCCTGTTCGAGACGGGCAATTACAAGGCCTTGGCCCAACGTATGGTCCAGCTGGCTGATGACCCGGCACTGCGGCAGCAGATGAGCCGGGCTTCGGTGTCCAGGGTGCATGCCAGCTTCACTGTTTCCCATCAGCGGGAGAATTTCAGAATCGCAATGCAAAGGATCTTTAAATGGTAGATGTTTCAGTCATCATTCCGGTCTACAACCGTCAGGACGAACTGGTTGAAGCGCTAGATAGTCTGTTCTGGCAGCGGTCCTTCGAAGCATCGACCGATGTTCGGCGCAGCGATACTGCTAACGAGCCGAATAATGTCAGCCGAGAGCGCCGGGTCATTGACGTAGAGGCCATCGTTGTCGACGATGGTTCATTCGACCCAGTCGTGTTGCCCGAGCCGTTCTGCCGCATGGACAACGTGAGACTGATCCGCAAGACCAACGGCGGCGCCTCGTCTGCGCGCAATGCCGGCATGGCGGCTGCGCGTGGTCGTTTCATCGCCTTCCTGGATTCGGACGATCTGTTTGCAGCGGACAAATTGCATCGCGTAGTGGCGATCATGGACAAAAATCCCTCTGCTGGCTTCCTATTCAGTGATCTGAGGCGCTTCGAGCGCATTCGTAAAAGTGAGCCGAGCGCGCCAGGCGAACTCAAGCCACGGCTGACCTTTATGGAAAAGACCAATTCGGACTTTTATCCATCTGTGCGTAAGCTCTGCGATGACCTGACCAGTGTCGGCGAGCAGACCTACCTGGTACCAGGCAAAATGCTGTTCCATACCTTGGCTGCGGGCTACCCGGTGTTCCCAAGTACGTTGGTGGTACGACGCAATGTAGCGAACTCGATTGATCCCTGGCTCGAGGGAAGGGCACTGTCGGAGGATTTCCTGTTTGCGCTCAGGCTTTGCCGGGTGACCAACGGCCTGTACGTCGATGATCCGCTGGCTTACCTGGGCCGTGGAGAAGACAATGTGTCGGGCGATGTGCTCAAGAGCGCCGAGGCGGATATCGAAGTGCTCGAGATGATGGATTCAGCACGGAGCAGCAGTGCGCAGGTCAATGTCGACAGACGACGCTCACAGATCCTGCCGGGCGCGCTGCAGTTCCGCTATATGCGTCTGGGCTTCAGTTATTACGGTGTGGGACGATTTCATGAATCCGCACGAGCCTATATAAAAGCATTTCGCTATGGACTGCGCAGTGAAGATGACGGCGCGGGATACAGAAACCTGAAAATTCTGCTCAAGGCCGCCTATAGCGAGATGCGTTCCTGGCTGGACTGAGAAGACTGAATAAGCTGAGCCGGATACGCAGGTATCCGGCTTTTTTATTGGTCAGATTTTTTTTTCGGTCAGAACGTCGGCTTGTGCAGGGCGAGCGCGAAGATGAGTACCAGCTGGCCAAGAGCTGCCGCCGCCGCCAACACTCGAACCTTGCGCGAGTACTTCGGTTTGAGCGCAATCAGTCCTGCCACGATATAGCCAATCAGCAACAGCACCTTCAGCGTCAACCAATGATGCACGAAAGGCATCCATGGCGTGACGATAACGAGGCCAATCGCAGCGGCGAGCAGAATCGTGTCGTTGATATGGGGCAGGAAGCGCAAGGGCGTCGTGCGCCAGCCCGGCTTGCCAGCAGCGTCAAGGCCCACCCTGGTGACGAACAGGAGTGCTGTCAGTGCTGCCGTCAGCATGTGAATCATCTTCAGTCCGGAATACCATTCCATAGTTCAATCTCTATTGGTGTATACTAAATACATCTTAGGTGGCTAATGTTAAGCTAGCCATTTTGTGGGTCTTCCCGTCTGGAGTGCAAGCGCGTGCAGCTTTTCGCTTACCCTTTCCGCATTTTTTTCCTGTCGCTTGGCGTCCTTGCACTGCTGGTTGTGCCACTGTGGGCCTTCATGGCCTCAGGACAGCTGGTTATGCCGACTGCATTGCCAGGCGTATTTTGGCACCAGCATGAAATGCTCTTCGGCTTCCTGTCGGCGGCTATAGCAGGTTTCCTGCTGACCGCAGTCTGCGTCTGGACCAATACCGAACGCCTGCATGGGCGGATCTTGCTGTGGCTTTGGCTGGTCTGGTTGGCTGGCCGGCTGCTCCTGGCGCTTGGCGAGACCATGCCGTTCTGGCTGGTGCAGGGCATCAACCTGGCTTTTCTGCCGCTGATCATGATCGATGCTGGCTGGCGCATCTGGAAGGCGAAGCAGCCGAAACAGTGGTTGATTCTGCTCGTACTGGGCATTCTTTGGGCCATGCAGATAGCTTTTGTTGTTACGCTGGACCATCACTATATCGAAGCTGGACTGATCGCGGCGCTCGCCCTCTCGAGTATCATTGGCGGCCGCATCACGCCGGCCTTCACTGCAGGCTGGCTGAAACAGCGCGGTGGCGATGCACAGGCTGTTCGGGTGCTGCCGCGCCTCGACTTTGCCGTGTTGATCAACATGATCTGCCTGGTGCTCCTCATGGTGGCGGACTGGTCTGTCGGGGTGGCGGTGCTCGCGCTGTCGGCCGCCGTGCTCATGCTGATCAGGCTCTATGGTTGGCACGGTTGGCTGACCAGCCGCGAGCCCCTGCTGTGGATACTGCATATCTCACTCCTGTGGGTGCCGCTCTCCTTGCTGCTGTTGGTCGGCCACGCCGTGTTCGGCTGGAGTGACAGTGCCTGGATTCATGCGGCCGGTATTGGTGTGGTTGGTAGCCTGGTGCTCGGCGTGATTGCCAGGGTCTCGCTGGGCCACACCGGCCGCACCATGGTCCTGCCAACGGGAATGGTGACGGCGTTCTTTGCGATTCAGCTCGCCACCCTTGTACGGGTCGCCACCGCGCTGGAACTGGTCCCCTGGGCAGGTGGCATCATGCTGACCGGTTTGCTGTGGGAGGTCGCCTTCCTCATATTCCTGCTGCGATATGCGGTGGTGCTCGGCGCGCCCCGTATCGATGGACGACCTGGCTGAGTGTGTGAAATGAGCACACTTCAACCGGCTTTCAAGCATGGGGGCAGTAACTCTCTGATACTGAATCGCGACTTCATGTAACAACGTGTCAACTTTCTATACGAAAGACGTTTCACTGAATGTCTCGCCTTGGAAAAAAGGTTATGAATTCAGCGGTATGGAAACTTGGCACGACAAGTGCTCTCAGTATTGCAACGAACAGTTAATCCAGCCTGCTCAGCGTTACAAACGATCAACGTGTTTCACCAGGAGTTATGTATGTTCTCTTCAGCAGTAAAAGGTTTCTCTCTCACAGCCATCGCACTCGCCGTTTCTCTGCCAGCATCAGCCGCCGTTATCCAGGGCTTCGATGTCGTAAATGCTGAATCAGTGTCTTCATGCGGCGGCGCTGAGTACGGTCTGTGGACCAACAACCTGACTGCAGCGAAATGCTCCAAGTACTTCGCCATCGAAGCAGGCACCACCTTCCTCCGTTCAGACGATGGCACTGCAACCTTCACGGGTTCAGCGTCAAACCCACTCGGTACCTCAGCGATTTTCGACCTGACCTTCACTGGTTTCCAGGATAACTACTCAGTAGTCAAGACCGGTGGCACTGCACAGCAGGCTGACTGGAACTTCTACACTGGTCTGACTGCAGACAGCAAGATCACAATTGGCGGCATAGACTACTTCGCTCAGCTGGTAGGCGCGCCTTTCAACATTGGTAGCATGCCCGTACTCCAATATGGTACTGGCGCAAACGACAAGACAGGTGCCTTCGGGGGTTCGGTCTGGATGGATATGTACTCTATCCATAACAACCAGCTTTCACTGTTCACAGGTAGCAACCACTGGGACATCAACTTCGACTTGATCGAGAACCCGGACCTGGTTCCTGACGTCGACGTAGACGTACCTGCGCCGGCTACCCTCGGCCTGTTGGCACTTGGTGTTGCGGCTCTGCGTCTTTCACGTCGCAGCAAGTAAGTATTATTCGAGGCTACCAACATGCCCCTTGAGCTTGTTGGTATCTGAATGCAAAAAGCCCGCGGAAGCGGGCTTTTTGCATTGAAATTGGTGTCCAAGGCAGGATTCGAACCTGCGACCTACCGCTTAGGAGGCGGTTGACCTATCTCGTAACTCATTGTTTTACATCGATCAGAAAGTGCGATTGGTCAAAATAAGGTCAGATTTGCGCGAGTCGAGCATTTGAGCATGGCCGCAAAAATGGCCGGCAGCTGTGCGAAGCATGGTGGTGCCCTGGGCAGGAATCGAACCTGCGACCTAGATCTTAGGAGGATCCCGCTCTATCCACTGAGCTACCAGGGCAAGCACGTGAGACTATACGATGAACGCCAAAATGGCTACTTTTTCCGAGCAGATGCAGCCGGAGAAATTCGCTCTTTTAGCATCTCAGCCAGAGAACTTTCCCTTTGCTCTGCTTTAGCCAAGCTCTCACGCAAAACCCTCTCAGAAGACTCCAGCCCGCTAACGCGAGATATCAGGGCGGTCCGTTCCTGATCGACCTGGTCATACTTGGCGCGCAGCGCTGCAATCTCTTTAGATTGTTCTTCCACTTTTTTCTCTGCCGCTTCGAGGAGTATGTCCAGGTCATCAATACGGCCCGCAAGGCTTGCTGTTTCTTCGTCAAATCCTGCGCAAATATCTTCGAGCTCAGTTCGAGCATGGTCTTTCGCTGCTCGCCAAATTGCGGCCTTCAAATTGTCTACGCGTTCGGAAATTGAAGAGGGGCAGCCGACCTCTCCGAGTACTTGGTCTTCGTTTTTCTTCTTGAGCCATGCTTGTAGCACGAGCTTGATAGTCGAGTTGCTACCGGCTCCAAGATGTTCTCGGACAGCTCGATATGTGGGCTGAACTCTGTTGGAATCGAGAAATTCAATTGAATCGAGTATCTGCTTTTCGCTGATCGACATACGTGCTCCAGTCGCCGTAACACGCTACAAAAGTGTAACGTGCTACAACTTTAGCGAGTGGAATTTATCTGCCCACTTTTTCTTCTCAAGCTGGAATTGATGCAGTGAGAGTCAGAGTACGCACGAGTACGCAGGTTATGCGTACGTACGCATAAAACGCTGTTTTTTGCGTACTTCTGGCTAGTTAATCAACTATTCCGTTTCAAGCTGGACACGAGCGAAGATAGGCTTAGAATTAAGTCAGAACCTCTAACTGGATTTTGTTAATAGACTGCGGTAGCGACAGCATGACTAAACAACACCTCACAATTAGCGCAGGAGATACTGAGAGCGGGTTCGATGGCTTCGTCCATGCCTGGGAGGTGGCCGAGCGGGGCGAGCGGAAAAGCACAAAGATACATCTCGGCTTCGAAGACTTGCCAATGCTTCTCGCTGTAATCAACCCGAGGCGGCTGTATGTACTGAAGACGATTAAACAAAGGGGGGCTCTAAGCGCTCGCACCCTGGCTGCTACTCTGCATCGCAACTACAGAAGTGTGCTAACAGATACCAGAGCACTCGAGCGGGCAGGGCTCATTACCAGGTCCGGATCTGGCGACCTGCAGGTCTTGTTTGATGTCATCGATGCTCGCCTGGACTTGATCTAAAAGGAAACTACTCAAACGGCCCTCGCAGCGATCCAGGATTGTAAGGCATGCCATTTGCCGAGGTATCTTCGAGATACCCATTCTTCCACAGCTTCACTTCTTCGGTGTCTCGATAAAATATGACCTTGAAGTTGACAACCTCGCCTGGATCCCAGCTCCCATCATTTAACCTTCCTGACACTCTCCATTTTTCGGAGTAGAAGAAGGTGAACATCTTGACCTTCCTGCCACCACCGGGCTCGCTCTCCTGGTCGTCAAACCGCCTACATACTTCCTCCGCGAAATTTTGGGTCGGCGGAATCATGCCTACAGCTGGAAACTTATTTATGGCTCGCTTGAGATTATCGACAGATCCGGATTCCATCTGTATTTCTAGTCGAGTTGAAGCTACACGAATGTAACCTGTGCTTGTCTCTGACTCACAAACCAACTCTTTTTGATCGCGCAGTTGCAATTCAAGCTCTTCCTGCAACAGCTGAAAGTCTTCCCGGATGACCTGCAGTTTTTCACGCAAATGGGTGAAAATCCTAAACAGTTCTGTTGTTCTAGTCATCATTTAATTCCTCTCTTGAAAATGAAAGTTGGCTACGCGAGCTGAGAGTGCTGAATGTTAAGGAGCTCGTTTACTACATAATCAGAGTGCCCCCCTTCCTTCAAAAAATCAGTGGGAGATTTGCCACCGAAGACGGGTGTAGGAGTATCAAACCATCGCCCCGCTTTTTCTGCGCTTCTCAATGCGATGATAGCTTTCTTCATCAAGTCATCTGAAATAACTGATTCGCTGCCTATCGTCTCTGAAATAGCATCTATGCTGCTTGGTATTTCATCATCGATAGCTCTCACTAGCCTACCAATGATGTTCCTGCGGGCTGACTTTTCATCGGTATTTAGATCTAACAAATCCAGGCAGTCGTTCCACAGCTCTACTTGTTTCGCTGCTTGTTGCAATAACCGCAGTCTTTCTTCCACATCTTTCTCTCTGCTACTCGCTTTCTTGGCCATTTGCTGCTCTCTCGCGAAAAGTAAGGGTCTACACAACATCAAGTCACCAAATATTTAGCACAGAGCGAATGAAACGGCAACTAATTGATTTATATAATATTTAGTTAAATAAATGATGCGAAAACGGTGCTTTTCCCGGGAAAAGGAAAAATCGGAAGTCTATTTACATAATCGAAATTAATGCGTAGAGATTAGGATTTATGCAAAGGTAAAATATTGCGAGAAACAGAGATATTTTGGAAGAATGTGCTTGTATAAAAAGTGAGCGAATGGTGCTATATATTTGTGAGCTTAGTTTAATTTCCTACTTGGCTTGCAGGGGAGTTGTTACCCCGGTCGTATAAAGTTTCGGGCCCCCTTGCGGGGGCTTTTTACGTTCTGGGGTTTGGCTAAGTACATGAATACCAGAGGATTGTACAATCTGCTAGCGCCCTTTGGTTGACCCCAACCCCACATACTTTGACAGCAAATAACACCTCTGCCCATCATGCCATTTGCATCAAATTTAGATATAATATCCACGCAATCAAATTGCGCAAAATCTTGATTAATTGGTTTATAATTGCTATCATATATTTAGAGATTAAATATCTCTCGGTGCTTCATCACCATCGTGATAATATCCCGCCTCACTATTATTGTTTGTTGTTATTGGCCCCTGTTCTCAGGGGCTTTCTCGTTTCTGTTGTTTCGTTGACCTCAACCACCTTTTTTGCATCCAAACCACCGCTCCAGGACATCAAGGATGATGCTATCAGCTGGGATCTGGTGCTTATCTTTTGACGCCAAAGTGTTTGAGGGCAAATGGGGTTGTGGTCAAAGAAAGGGAATTGGAATAGAGTCACTAAATACAACAAGAGGATTCATCATGGCCCACACTTCAGTGCTGCATATTGATGTAGATGACAGACTTAAGTCTGATGAGGCTGAAAAGCTCGCAAGCTTCGGTCTGAATGCTGATCCAGAGGCACATGACGCCTGGTTCCGCGATAAAGTTAAAGAAGCCATGGCTGACGATAGAGCTACTGTGCCTCAACGACAGCTCATGGACGAGGCGCAAGCATTGATCGACAGGAAGCCGCCGTGGGTAGGTGAGGGCAGCAGAGCCCAGGCCATTGTGGCCCGGGCGGCGCGAGCTTAGAAGGCGAGTTCGCTATCTGCGCTTTTTACGTAGTCGTCGACGGATGCGACGATGCACTCGATCGGACCAATACTGTTTTCGTCGATAACCCTTTCAACATCAGTGTAATCATCGCGGAGGTGCAGTGCGAGTCCAGTCGCCAGGTCTGCTGACTGCTTACAAACCATCGGTCGAGGTCCGCC
>NZ_BAABBO010000021.1:0-103158 GCF_039538005.1 Allohahella marinimesophila | reverse complement strand
TTTTCATTGCTCACAAAATAGCCCGACGAGCTGGCTTGGCGTAAGCTACGAGTTTGGATAGGTGAGGGTGGCTGTATGCCAATTGTGAGCAAAAAAAGACAAGTGACACTGCCGGTTGATCAGTGCGCAATAGCTGGTATTCGGCCGGGAGACGAGTACGAGAGCTTCGTGAGTAGGCGGGGCGTTATATCAATCGTCGCTAAGCGAAAAGATGCAGCTAAGGGACTTCTCAAGGGGATGAAGATCGATGACCAGATTAGCGATGAGGATTTGTTAGACAGCTCTCCTTAAATCGCTTTCCAACCGCTCTAGCTTCGCGTGCCAGCCTTCGGGGAGCGGGACCGACTTGAGCTTCCTGATGACGTCAAGGCTCTGCGTTTCGTCCAGGTTCAGCCTAGAGAGCAGGGCATCTTTGAGTGCGTTGAGCTTTACCGAGTTTGCAGGAGTGACACTGATGGCTCGATAGAACTTACCTGCGGGTCGTGATTTCCACCTCAGCTGGGACTCAGCAACATTTCTTACTTCGACGACTTGATTGCCCACAGCGAATGTCTTGTCAGCGCCGTCACTCCACAGCACGATTTTCATTGGCGCCTGGGTCTGAAATCCAAGCCTGTAAGCTGACTCGGCACCTTGGCTCACGATCGTGTAGCCATACCTCTGCGCCCACTTTTTCGCTATCTGCTGAGCACTTGCAGCGACCTTGATCGACGACATGCCGGCCACAAACGCTGGGCGGGCATAGATCCCCCGGTAGACCCGTTCGACAACACCTTCTTGGGCTAGTCGGCTTAGGGCTTTTTGCACTGAGGTGAGTGAGCCCAAGTCGCGGAACTGCTCGATCAAGATCGGTGCGCCGCGTTTCATGCGCTTCAGCCTGCTTGCTATCTTTTCAGACGTAGACATAGTTAGGAAGCCTTTCAGCTCTGATACATGCCGGTGATCGCACCGCAATAATGCTTCATCTCAAGACTTAGGCCGGTTGGCAAGAGGCTCACACGCGAGAGGTCACCGGCGAGCATGGCGGTGCAAGTCGAGCATTCGGGCGAAGTCAAAGTCGTCACCGAAGAGAAAGTGCGCGCGATCATGGGCGCTCTAGATAAAGAGTTTTAGAGAGTCTCGATAGTCGAAAACTGGTCGAAGACTGAACTATCAGACTCAACTAACAGCTTTAGCTCTGCGTGTACTTGTCCGGACTTGATCTTGTCAGCTGCATCTATCAGTTCAGAAATTAAATCTTCGTCTAGGGGTAGATCGACGATGAGAGTTTGTCCAGACACGGCCGCAACCCTTCGCCTTTCCTCGCAGTGCTCGTCCGTCTCATGCCAGATCTTCATCCAAACCTCTTGAAAGTCAACGTTGTCTGGTCGAGCAATGCAGGATGCTACACAGTTAATTGGCTCGTCAGCTGGGTCGAGCTGCAATGACAGCTGCTTAATCTCGAACTTATAGACGCCTAGGGTCATATCATCGCCTTTTTAATATGGTAAAAACTAATGTTTTGGTATGCGGCGATAGTGAAACACTATGGTATCGCAAAATCACAGAGAAGTGTAAGTCCCAGCGCTCAGTGAGACTGAGTCTCAAGTTACTGGTGAGATGGCTTAAGCCAGGGCGCGGAGCAGGAGAATATCCATGAGTGGAACGAAATCGCGCCGAGCACACAGCCCGGAACTGAAAGCGAAGGTCGGCCTTAAGGCCCTTCGACGGGTGAAGACGATCAACGAGATTGCGCAGGAGTGCGAAGTGCATCCGGTTCAGGTCAGCCAATGGAAGAAGGGGATTCGAGAGCAGGCCCAGCGCCTCGTTTCTTGCAAGCGAGGGCCCAAGCCAGCGGCAACCTGGCATCCAGTAGTTTCAGAGATTTTTGCGTTGCGAAGCAATTTCCTGGGCTGCACGTCGCAGCATTGAATACGCAGAATAGTTATCATCACATTTCCACTGACTGGAACTTCAGGCAGGTATCAAGGATGAACACTATTTCGCCGAGCGCAGAAGCTTCAGCCAGCGTCGAACAATTTGAAGAAAAAATTTCCGTACTCCTCCTTCAGATCCTCGCCTATGCAGTCATGCTCTATCCAGTAGCCTATCTGGTAGGCATGGTCGCAGGCACCTCCCTTGATCCGAACATAACGTGGCTTATATCCATAGTCGCTGCATTTGTGGTATCCAGAGTCCTGTTCGATCCAACGAAGTCTTCGAAATTAGTTCGCCGAGCACTTGGCTTTGTGATTACCCCATTCGCGAGTCATCTCTCCAGCGTGTCATCCCGTACCGCCCAACTGGAGCGTGCTGTGCTGACAATGGTCGGCTTCGGTGGTGTAACTGCCGCCCTGTATACAATGACCCTTCTGGCTAGTTTTAATGGTCTTATGGTTCGGTATTCCTGAACCTCTCACTATGCTTGAGACGGACCTGGGGTAGAGAACGTCTGATAAATCCGAATTGTTCTCGAGACCTAGCAAGTTGGCAGAACCAGCGCAATCGGTGACGAAAGATCGCTGATATGCCTCTCGTTTTTCAACCTGATGCGCGTCCGTAAAACCAACGCTCCTTCAGTTCGTACCCCCAGATTCATCGCGGCAGTCTGAAGAATTTTCTTCAACATGAGTGGCAGGCACTTGCGGCAAGGCATCCTTCACTCTTTCAAAAAGTGCTACTGCAGGATGCAGGCCGTGCATTGATGGTAAGCGCCGATAAACCGACCCACTATTATTCCGCACCCCCGTTCGGTAATCTTTGGTGACTGACCGCTTGCATCGCTGTAAACGGTGTCAGGACCTTTTTCGATACAAAGGTAGGGCTGACGCAGCTGACTCTCACATCGGTTTATCACGGGTAATGGATCTAAGGCTGATTCGAAGGCGTGGCACTAAAGTAGGGGTAGGTCATTCACGGCAGACATCTTTGACGGCTAGTCCAGCTGTAACCATCCCGAAATCAGAGCCAGCTATTAGTTCGTATCGGCCTTTTGTGTACGGTAAATTTGCTGTGCTGTCAGATGTTCAAGATATTCGCAGAGCCGTTCTTATCAAAGCGGCAGATCAACCAAGTCTCCAGAACGATAGAGTTTGGTTTGTCGCCCATAGAACTTAATCTGGAGCATTTTGGCGCATGCTGGCTCCTCACCTCTGCAGGATTTTCGCTGGATGGATGCCGCATTGAACGCGCTCTTGTAAACTAGAGCTTTGATCAACAGAGGTCGTCAGCATGGTTGCAAGAAACGAGGACATCAAATTACTCAGTAAGTACGGCTTGAGCGTTGAGCGCCTTGTTTCATCTGCAGCAGAATATCTGAGGGATGTTCGGGAGAGCCAGAATGGCAACAAGAGGGTTGGACTTAGCGAGGACGATAAGATTTTCTTTCGCAGTGTAGGCGCACATGGCGTGGATGGCATCGATCCCCGTGGGCTTGAGAAGATGCACCGTGAAATGGCCGTCGAATATGCGGTAATGGTTGAGTGTGCCCTGTCGAGCGATCAGGTCGCGAAGATGCTTGGCCTGTCGATCTCGCGAATCAGACAGCGTAGTCTCGACAAAACATTGTATTCAATAAAGCTCAAGCAGCGCCACCGATTCCCGGCTTGGCAGTTTCATGAATGCAGACTTGTGCGTCATATCGATGAAGTACTTCCGTTTCTGAACAGGGCTCTCCATCCGCTTGCAGTGCACGACTTCTTTACGACGCCTAACAGCGAGCTCGAAGATGAGGACGGGAGAAAATGGTCACCGGTAGAGCGACTGGAAGTGGGTCAAGATATCGAAACAATCAAGCACATCATCCGGTTTCTGTGAGAACCAATATCCGCGCGCAGCGCTCCAGATCTTCACATTTCAGCTTCAGCACCTGCGTCGTGCGCCTACTGAATCATCGGTCGTTCAGCCTCGTCAAGCAGTGACTGTTTTAATTGGCAGTACACTGCGCACGAAGCGGCGGTTTCCTGCTTCCCTCCCTACTCCAATCAGAAAAGGGCATTTTCGGTAGTAACGGGTAGAACCCGCTGCTATCTCCCGTCAGTAAGATCTAACAGGCAGATTAGCGTTTCTCGAAACTCGAAACTCGAAACTCGAAACTCGAAACTCGAAACTCGAAGCAGTTCGGAAACTTGACCCCGTTTGTCACTTGCGCTTATTGGTTGAGAGGATTTGGTTCTGGCGATTGTAATAGAATGTCAAATTTCCTCCGTGCAATCTTGGCAAGACGTCTAGTTCGATATACCTTGCTGGAGATTAATCGGATGCTACGCCTGCCCTTCGGCTGTAGCCACTTAGTTTGTCGTCGGGGGTGCGCTCTTGGATTGCCAGAGAGACAAGGTAATAGATTCCGGAGTTGTTTACCCTTGTTTGCTAGCTCGTTGTTACAAAATAGCCGCTGATTTAGACCAATTGCCATATCAGTTGGCATATTTAAAAGTCCATGTGACAGCACCACTCTCATTCGTGCAGCAAAAGCTCGCGGCCTGAGATTGAAGGCTTTCGCCGCAAAGTGGGAGCTATTGCAGGACCGTGCACTTACTGAGATCGTTCCAGTGGACGATGGCTCTTTCTCCATACTGGCCAGATCCACCGAACCCGGAATTGGCGATTCGAGGCCATCTCGCTACAACGATAAACATTTTGATGACCAATACTTCAAAACTTGTAGTGGAGATGCATACGTGACCTACGTCGTCTGGAACGGCAACCCTTCAGGGTTGTATGATATTTGGGAAGAGGCTGAGAAAGCAGTCCGCAGTGTCAAAGGCGCTAGCTGTAAACGTTTCGACTCGTATGAAGAAGCACTTCACGCTTTTGAGACCATGGATGGAAAATGGTGGTCTCCCGAGCGAAGAGAACAGCGTAAGTTACATGCAGACATGCAAATCGAGAAGGCAAATCTCAACTATGAAGATTTTGACGCTGTTATTTATTTTGATGGAAGTCACCAGGCGAACCCTAGCAGGAACGGTGTGGGACTTGCCATCTACGAATATGGATCTCTGACTCATTTAAAATATGGTTGGTTCGAGATTGGAGGTACGTGTGTAAATCACGGCATTATCAAAGCTTTCAAAACTGCCGTTGAGCTTGCAGAAGTTTATCTGCGGGAAGGGATGCGGACAATGCTGGTCACAGACTCTCCGTGGGCGTTTGAAAATATAGCAATGACAGCACAAAGACCGTGGTCCGATTATATGAACGAGTACTACGGAATGACCGATGAAGCATGGGCAAGATGGCGGAATTTGAGCGATACAGCAGAACTCCGAAAGGCCCCTACCAAGGCTAATATTACAGGCCGTAAGCTAGCCGACATCCTCGGCAAAATGGCTGTCGAGGAACAGATCATTCCGTTAGAGGGTAGAGAAGGCGCTCTGGAAGATGACAAGGTCGAGTTGAAGAAAATAAGAAAGGAACTCCGGGAAAAGATGGCAAAGGAGAAACCGACAGCGAAAAAAGAGACGAATAGAGGGATTGTCGTGAAAGACTCACATGAATCCGAATATACCGAACCTTTAAGAGTACAGATCCCGCCCGGATGACGATGAGCAGGTCTACATCGAGAGTCGCTACGGTGTAGCATCAGAGTTGAACGAAATGGAAAATTTCGTCGAGGCAGCCAGAATCGCTGGAGTCTCAGCCCTCATTGATTCAGTTTTCTTCGATTCAAAAAACTGCGTTTGTGTCGTTAACGTGGCGTCCCATGTTACTGAAGCATCAATTGCTGGCGGGTTGCTCAAGCGGGCGGCGCATTCGACCTTAGGGCAGTACAGTATCTTTGGCGATTTTGAGCATGGTGAACGCATGTGATCTTCCGCATGTGCGTTACAACAGCTGATCCGCGACAGATGTTATACGCGATTGCATCAGTCTCTCGGTCCTACCAATAAGGTATACCCTTCAAGCCGCATGTACGGTTTGGCTGCCTCTATATCCTGACCTTCAAGTGCCTTGGTAAGTTTGGGTCCGTATACATGAATAAAATCACCTTCGCGCAACTCGTCCTTGGCAAGTTCTTCTGCTTTGTGGCCGTGGGCTCTTACGCGCGTGACTTCTTCAACATGCTGCAATCCGGCGCTCGTTTTACGCCGTTCTACAGTGATTATTGATAGCTCTATGATGGGGGTGCCATTTCTATCTGAGAGTTTGGGCTGATTATTCAGCCGTCCGAACAGCTCTAATTTATTCCCGTAGCGAAACATCGACAATCTCCTCGTTTTAATATTCAAGGACAGTATGACTAAATACCCTCGATATCGAGTAAGAGGCAAAGAAATGGAGCCCTAAGTACATTACATGACCTCGCGGTAAGCACAACTAGACATTGTCAGCAGGCTACAACCGAAGTGTCTGGCGGTCGACAGCGCCAACTGCCGAATGTAGAGACAGCCACTTGAGACCATCTCCGGCGCATCTCGCTCTGCCACGCTGACGAACCCGCTCATGATCGAGTAGTGCGGCCTCCAACTGCCGGCCGATTGAAGCCTGCTCATCGGAATTGGAAACAAGCGCAAAGCCATGATCAAGCTGAAACCTGTTGACCGCAGTCAGGGCGTTTTGCGCCTGTAGTGCATAGAAATCCCGCCGCCAATTGGCCAATCTGTTTGTGAGCCCGAAGCTAATCTGATACATCACATGCACATCGAACGAATCAGCCGACAGTTCCTTTGGCAATAGTGAGTACAAGCAACTGGCGGGCGGTAAATCCACCTGCGATTGCGGTAGGCAGAGATGGGCTCTCGACACGTCGACGATCAAATCTCGTACGCCGCTGTTTGATGCGTTTCTACGGAGAACTCTTTCAGGAACGGCGCTCAATGACGTGGCTATTTTCGATGGCAGCGTCCTATTTCTAGTCGTACTAATGCCATTATGATAGTCAACAGCAAAGGTCTCTACACCGGGTGCAACCCACTCCTGGATATACTCCAGCGAGCGCCCATCGCTGGCTATGTCGAGGTGCTCGATACAGTATCCGCTGTTGAATGGCCAATACTCAAACGATCGCCGCGGGCTTGGTAGATTATGGTGGTTCATGCGTACTCACTGCTTACTCGCCGGATCGATCCGATCGGGTCATATTTTCAGGGTGCAGCCAGGCTGAAGCTACTGACCGACATCGATCGAGAGCAAAGCTTGGCCATCTTGCCGACGCATTTATCGTATCCTTGTAAGTGTAAATGGCATCCACCGCGCAACCGACAGAGCTCGGCTAGAGCTCTCCACTTCGAATCCAGACGGCAATATCTTTCAGTTTATCGTACAGCCCATGCTTAAAAAGCAGGGAGTCGGAGAAACTCATGCGTCTCTCATATAGAGACGTATGAGAAGGCTTCTGCAAAGTTAAAACACCTGTCGCACATTGAAGAGCTTGTTCACAACAAGATGCTTGAACTGCAGATTTGCGCTAAGGCGCTCAAGATTGGGCGCAAAGAGTTCGAAGAGTACATTGCAGGGAAATACAGTCCGAAATTCAATTGATCAGTGAAGCGTGTGTGATCGAACGGCCCCGTATGCCGATGTTTGTCTGGGTCACCACCACGATCAGTTTAATCGTGACGGTAATGATTTTTAATGGCCATGGCGCATGGCCTCGATATGGTCACTTATTCGCATGATCGCCGGGATACCACCTCCCAGCATAATGGCTACCGGGCTCTGTCCATGATACCCCGCACCTGCATTGGCCATTTTGGGCCAACCATAGGTGAGGGGGCCACTAAACAAAAGGCGCAACCTCTCATAGATGCCGATCAGCAGACTTGCTCTTGCGGTCTGCTCTTCATTAAGCATGCCCTCGAATTCCCCAGTTCGCATCAGAGCCAAGCTTTCAGAAGTGACGTTGAGAAGACCAGCTGCTTCTTCGTCGCTGAGAGACCACTTTTCAGAGAGCTTGATAATGGCTTTGATGATGACTTCAGATTCGTGCTGTGCAGTAATTCTATCCATTCTGCTCTCTTCTTCTGTCAGGTTAGATCATTTGAAAAACTGAAGACAATGAAAGAAGACCTGAGGTGTCCTATGTTCCAGGGGACTGAGGGCAGGCTACCATGACGATTTAGGAAGCCAAAAGTTTGAAGCCAAATCATCAAAATTGACGGCCGCCTGAACCAGCTTCAAAATATTATAATCATGGTGGCTGGAGATAAAGCAAATGGACAACCTAACCGGGATTGAGCTGCTCAAGATCATGCTTGCCGAGGGCGAGCAGAGCGGAAAATCCGACTCCGGTTACGAGTCATTCATTGCTGAGCTTGAAGCGGACGCTAACCAAGCCCTCTCATTTGAAGCCAATCCTTCGCGATCTGATCCATGACCTCGGCTGGCATCTCGACCCACACATACTCAGTTACCACGCCGTTATACGTGTCTCGGTCAACCTTGAGAGAAGCCGGATTCCTCAGCTCGATGAACACAGATTTAGGCTGCGGATCGAAAAGTTCTTCATGGTAAAAGTGAAAGTCATCACCTGACGTAATTGACACCTTCATGCTCATGCGTCGTGCCTCTCTGGTTAGAAATTAAACTTGCACTTGTCTTCAATCAGGCGAGCCACAGCGCAATCCAACCTATGTTCTGGATACTTCTCAGCAGCTTGCTCAACCAGAATCCCGACGACGTGCGGGTCGAGATGCAGGCGAATAGGGCATCGTGCCGGGCGTATGCTGACTTGCAAGAGCTCGTTGAGCGTCCACTCGATCTTATCGCCGCCCTCAACGCCCAGCACTTCGACAAGACCATCTGGGAGAGTGATATCCCAATCATCGCCGATCTCAATTTCTCCTGTGCTCGTGTCTTCCGCCATGGCTCTTGTTCCAGTTTTTCTCGTTTAGAATTTCCTTTTATCAGAGACGGAGGAGACTGAGTTACCTGCACAATAATTCTTTGCTACCTGCCAATTTTCGAGTCTGCTCCATATCAAAACGAACACGTGGATCGAGCTTGCCATCGAGAAGCTGCGAACGAATGGAACTGCGGAAAGAATCCGGAGACTTGTACTGATCTGCAATCCACTGCACTTCACGCCAGGCCTGGGCAATGGGGGTGAATGCTTTCCAGCGACCATTGCAACTGACGTATATCGTTTTTGCAGCATTGCTGAGAATTGGCCGTCCGGTCGTGGTCAATATTGAAGTCGCCAAAACACCTACTTCTATTGGGTACAACAGCTTGCCGTCCAGACCACAAACGTTCATCCCTGCATCCATAGCGATGCCTTTTTCAAAAAATAGCCGCCTTCGCTTGTTGATATAAGTTGCCACTGTTTTACTTCGTTTCCCTGAGGCTCTAGAGGCCTCTGCCGACGTTTTATAGAACCGGTGTTCGTACAATATGCCGGACTTTGGGGTGTATTTGCAGACCCGGTTCTGTTCCTCATAATGGGGCTTGTCACCGATAGTTTGATAGCTGTTAAAACCTTTCGGAAAGGGTATTCCTGCTTCGTATCGCTCTTTGAAAGCCTTGAATATCGTCCATAGCGAATTTTGATTAGGCATACCCAAGCTCACACTGGCGGCCTGCAGGGATGGGTATAGTCTCCCGCAAACTTTGACATAAGTGTGTGATAAAGGGGAGGCCAAGAACGTTCGATCAAATTCTGGATACGGTCCGCCTTCCGCTTCGGAAACGTTCAACCCCTCAGGGAACAGACCTTTGGTTTTGTAACGTTCAATATACTGGCAAAAACTTTCGTAACTGCAAGATAAGTATGGGTAAAGATGCCATGCTTCCCGCCTCGAGCCGACCAACTGTCCATCGACTAGCATAGGCTTACTGACTGTCTTGACCAACCATTTGGCGGAGCGAAGCCGTCCGTCCTCTTGAAGAGTAGCAATCTGCTCTTTAAAGAGTGGTGCACCGGCTTCATCCAATTTATTGAAACCGGGATCAAAATGATCCCTTTCATCCATCAGGTTAAATTTTCGAACTAAATTTTCTGTCGAAATATTGCTGTCTTCGGCAGCTGCACGAAGCGTCGGATAATTCCCCCAGGGGGTGCGATATTTGTCAAAGGGGTATTTCGTTTTCCATGCTTGACGGGTTCCAGCCTCAATATTCGAACGTTTTATGCGATTTAAAACCTCGACAGTTGCCTCCTGGTACAGATCAGCGCCGTCTTCGTCTACGTAATTGAAGCCTTCCGGAAACGCTCCAAATTTTTTCCAAGAGTGAAAGAGCTGCTTGACACCGGCGTAGCTCGAACACCGGGTCTGTGATGAAGACAATACACGCCCCAAAGCCTGTGAGAAAATGGCTGCCAGTTCATCAGCTGAGTGGGCCTCAAAAGCCGATTTGATGGCATCGTAAATTTTGCCATTGAACTTTATCCGCGTTCGCGCCGCTTCTGATAGCTTTTTCAGAACGTGAGGCGGCATGGGGATACCAGAAACGCCTTCGCCACCGCTCGTGAGGTTTGTAAGCAGCCCTCGTTCTGGGTCGAAAGCTCTGCGCCCCCAGTGCTTGATCAAGCGCTTTTCCAGCTCTTTGGCCTTTTCCTTGTCGAGATTGAAAAGTTGAATCAGAACTCGATCTCTACCGATCTTCTGTATCGTATTATATTTGTAAAGGTTACAGCAGGCCTCTAGATAAGACGGATTATCAGCCTCGCTATAATGATAAGCAAAACGCCGATTCTGGCCGATCCCGACATAAAAAGGGGTGGGTGAGCCTCCATCTACTCCGGGTTTAAACAAAATGTACAGGTAATAGTCCGAGCGTTTTCTAAGCGCTAAGCGCGAGTTCTTGACGATTTTTGGATATTGATAGACTGGTAACTCTCCAACGCTGGGAATTAAGAAACGTGTAAGTGAAATGCTCTCGTCCTGTGGTGTCACAAGCTTGTGGGCAGGGCTCCCCTCTTTCAATTTTTGCTCAAGCGCCAGCCCAATATCTCCGGCTTGCTTGTTGATCATTTCAAATGCCAGTTCTTCGACAGCTTCAGCCGTGATACCGACAGCCACTGCAGGGGGCGTCTCGAATTTATTCTGGGCCGTTTCGGGTGTTTGCGGTGTCAGCAGATCCATTTGCATTTATTTCATCCTGTTGCCATTTTAGTTGCAGTGGATTCTAGGATGAAAGACAGAAGAAGATCAAGTAATAAATAACGATACATATTATAGTAAATATATTTATGACAGTTGTTAGCTCATTATTTATTTAGTCGTTTAATTAAATAATATAATAATATTACGCCTGTCGTCGGCCAGGCAAATTGGCTGGATCTGCTAGCGATGGGTGCTGCGGTCCGTGTAGACCGATACACCTAACACAGTGCGCTTATAACAAATGGTAGCTTTTCCGCAGATTTTAAATGAAGGGCTAATCGCACGCTCGCGAGCATTGCGGAGCTTCTGGCTCGATCACTTAAAGCTATAAGCTTGTCGCTGAGCATGTGACGGTGTGCCGTCAACCGACTTGCGACATCTTTGCGGCCGGATCGGAGAACTCTACACGGCGTTGATCACCATTGGCCAGATGGCTACTGAAGTGAATCGGTATGGCTATGAGGTGGTCAGTAGCGAAGGTGATCGGATCTCCGTCAAGACCACGGAGACGATGGGGGCGGGCGGATATGTATCCTTCAATCCAAATACGCTCAACCTCGCTGATCGCATTGTTATCCTTCGTATCAATACCGATGAAATGCAGATAGAGATGTTGTTGTATGCTTCAGTCGCTGAGGCCGAACCGCTTTTTACGCCTGTGGATGGAAAAGGCAGGTGCAGCCTGCCGTTCAGCAAGCTTGTATGGGAAGGACCGGCCTAGAAGCGAGCTCAAGAGTATTCGGGAGGTGGGCTATGAGGGGCAGTCGTCCGGGAGTTGAAAAATGGCACCATCGAAGTGGAGCGAATGGGCCAGCTCCTCAGTCCCACCAGGCGGGTCCTGCAAGTCCGTGCGAGGCAACTAGGCATTCAGCCGCTAAACAGCAACGGCAATCCATACAACACGCGTCAGCTCGGTAACCAGATCATCAAAGTTCTGCTCGATGGCTGAGGAAGGCGGATGCTCTGTGTCGCTGTTCGAATTATACGCTCTTACCAGCAATCTCACTCCCAAAGGAAAGCGGTATGACCCCTGAAGAACATCGCCCCTGGACACTCTACCGCAGCTTGGAAGGCGGTTCGGTGCATACCGCTGACTGCGACGGGCGATTCTTCGTCATTATCGATGAGAGCGCTTTCGCAGGCATGCTCGATGAAGGAGATCTCGCTGATATGCAGTTGATGAAAGTCATCGAATTCGACTCATACGAGGCCCGTGCTGGGAATCTTGAGCAGAGATTCACTGCCGAACGCTAAGCTCGGAGGTCCGGACCTTCCCCCTTCGGTCGCTTGGGTTACCCTAGCCGGCGAAGCGCTTCCTGTCGGGCAGCTTCCTCGCTGGAGTTGTCGGTGGGCATTCCGTTTGTGCCAAGCGGAGATACGCCCAGTTCTTTTCGTCGGGCATTTACCTTATCGGTATATTCTGATGACATGGGATTTTTGCCGCGGCGGCGGTCCTTGGCATCTGAAATCGAGTCCATCTTAAAGTCGTACTCTTCCGGAAACATTTCGTAGTGGACTTTCCTCCCAAGTGCTTCGGCCAGGTCCAACTGTCGGTACTCCGCTTCGGAGAGACCTTTCCGCTCCTCGGCATGTTTTTTAGCCATTTCTTTTTCGGCACGGTTCATAATCGACCCTTTGGTATTATTGATATACCTGAAGATTAAAAGAGTTCTGCGACACACTGTGTCGCATCAAGACTCTATAGTGAACTTAAAAATCAAAAGCCACCCTGGCCCGAGTCATCAGTGAGTTGCTCTAGGAGCGTGAAAAACTGTCGCTGGGCGATTCAGTAGTCGAACCGACGCTTAAGTGGCTGTAGCAGGAGAATTCCGCATGTTCAATGAGTTTAAAGCTGATCTGATTCTGGGGCTAGAGGACAGGCCGGCCGCTGCAATCCTCAAGGCTATGAGCTACCGGAATCCCAATCCGAAGAATCTCGACCGCCTTAAAAGTGCACTGGACGATGACTGGTTAGGGCTAAATAGCGGCAGCTTCGATCTCAAATACAGTGCACCCGAATTTTTGCTCGCGCTGAGCAAGGCTGCAGGCCTGGACATAGAAAAATCTCGGCGACGCATCGAAGCCATCCAGCAGTACCTCTCTGATGAGGAACAGGCCTTCAAGCCCTATATCTGGGTAGAGAGCCACTTCGAACGCAAAAGTCAGCCCATTTTTGCGCTGGCCGCGTGCGAACCCCACCGCCATCTGCCATTTCCGAAAGGATTCTGGCAGCTAGCACTGGAAGTGCAACTGCACAAAGCCAAAGCTTTGGCTCGCCAGCACATGGCAGAGACAGAGGGCACATTGGTTATGTGGGGTAGGATTCAGGCGTACTGGCTTTTCCATGAGTCCCCACAGAGCGCTCATTCTGTCTCCAGTAGGTGACGTGACTGGTGAGCACGAGGGCCCGGAAGCTGATCAGGCCTTTAGCAGGGTATTTGAGTCCATTTCAGTCGCCAATTCCGTTATTTAACAGTGCACATCTCATGGAGAAATTACTATGTATGACCTCATTGGCGATATTCACGGCTACGCCAGTGAACTCAAAGCACTGCTCGCAAAAATGGATTATAGGGAAGTCGATGGCGTGTGGCGGCACCCTGAGCGCCAGATTATCTTCCTGGGCGATTTCGTAGACCGTGGGCCGGAGCAGGTCGAAACAGTCCAGATTGCCAAAGCCATGGTTGAGCGAGGCAGTGCCTTGGCTGTGATGGGCAATCATGAATACAACGCTGTGGCCTGGGCGACCCCGGATCCCGAAAACTCAAACGAATACCTGCGCCGCCACAATGACAAAAACCTCAATCAACATCAGCAGTTTCTGGAGCAGGTAGGCGAGGGCAGCGAACTTCACTTGAGTTTCCTCGAGTGGTTTAAAACACTGCCCTTATTTCTAGACAAGCCAAAGTTCAGGGTTGTTCACGCCTGCTGGTCTCCCAGGCATCTGGAGCAAGCCAGTAGTTATCTCGATGAAAACAACTGTTTGCTGCCGGACTCGTGGGCGAAAGCCAGCCGGGAGGGTAGTGAAGCCTATGACGCGATCGAAACTCTCCTCAAAGGCCTGGAAATAAGATTGCCCGATCCGCATTTCTTCCTTGATAAAGCTAATCACCCGCACCATGACATGAGAACAAAGTGGTGGCTAACCGAAGCCCTGACCTATCGCGATCTCGCCATGGTGCCTGGCGAGGAAATCGAAAAAATTCCCCACATTCCAGTTGAAGCGCACCTGCTGCCAGGTTACGACGGTGAAAAGCCTGTGTTTGTGGGGCATTACTGGATGATGGGCGAGCCTGTGCCGTTGAATGAGCATATTGCCTGTCTGGGCTACAGTGTCGCGGGCGAGCACGGAGGGAAGCTTTGTGCGTATCGATTTAACGGTGAGTCGAGTTTACGCCCGGAGGGTTTTATGTGGGTGGACAGGCCGTATCTAGAAGGTCATCCCGCCGTTCGGAATCGATGAAATTCGTGATGCCAGACGCTCTTTTATATAGCAGTCGAACACTCAGAGGGTTTTATGTCTCATTTCAGCGGTACTAAGCGATTTCAGGGTTCTTTAACTGTGGTTTCAATGGCGCTAGGCATGGCTCTCAGTGGGGCGAATGCGAAGGAGCCATTAGGCAGAGGCGAGAATGAATTGCGCGAACTGAGCACTATAGAGAAGGTAAAGCTGGTGGTGGCGTCCCACGCCGGCAAAAATACGTACCAGCTAGGGCTGCACACCCACGGCTATGGCATAGAGGGTGATGCTATCGCTCTGAACAGTTACCTGTCTGTCATCTGCAGTACACAGGCCGTAGTGCATGAGGCCGGCGAGCTGCTGCCGATCGATGCACTAAACTATTTCGATGGCGTCGTTGATTTCCAGAGACCATTTTCTGATGCGGCAGATCGCCTAAGGGCGGCGCTGGCCACTGGATTCAGATATGCGATAATGCCGAAAGTCTGCTCGCAACGCATTGAAGGGGAGCTGCACCCCAGCCTTGCGTACGGCTTCCTGCAATCAGGCAAAACGAATTACCTTATTCTGATCGATGGACCTGAACTTGGAAAGGGTGTAAAAAACGCCAAACAACGGCACCAGGCACTGACCGAGGTTGGATATGATCTTGGTGACGTCTCGATAGAGCGCTCGATCAGGACCGGCGGCAAGCGCACTTACACCCTTAGGGCGCCGATATACAGCTACGATAGCTTGGTGGCCGGCGCGCTAGCGATAAATATGAAGTATGTTGCTGAGGCTGAAGTTTCGGCCGATGGCACCTGTGGATTCGACTACGTAGAACAGATTCAGGCCGAGCGACAAAGCTCACCTACTAGCGCTGCGCGGCCCCCGCGCTCTGCCGTATTATTCACGCTTGTCAACGAGGCTATGAACCCGATCAACGAACGGAGGATGGCTGTGGAAATCAGTCTAAGCCGGTCAGCGCCCGGGCTTCCCGTCAACAGATATGTGGCTACGGTACTACCTGGAGATAGCCCGAGGAAGCCGATTTTTTGGGTTGACCCGCTAGCACCGATTATTGACAGGCATGCTGTGCGATTTGAAATGCCTGCTGTTTCAGGATGGCTGGCTGCCCGAAATTACGCACTCAAGAACCTTGATTACTTGAATATGCTGGATAGCCACATTCGGCGCGACTGCGAAGACTCGCGAGGAATGGCTGACACCGCAAAGAGCGACGTGGCGGCTCTACTGCCTTAATGAAGTTACGGAAATCCACAGTTTCGACAGCGCTAGTGAGGCATCAAAAAGGACAATGGAAGGCGCAGTGAGAGATTTCCTGCGAATACCAAAGAAAGTTAAAGACAAGCTGACGAAATCTGCTGGAGCTAGGGCGCGTTACCCCTCGACAGAAACTGACCATGATAGCCTGCCGCTTACTCTGAACTCAGTCAAGAAGCGGGTGGACTACAGCAAAGGGCTTTTCTAACTATAGAAGCTGGCTGCATTTGGGGATAGCTCAGGCCATTTAAATGCTCTTGGCCAAGTTGTCCGCCAACTCGCGCTGAATCCGGCGAGCCCTGATTTTGGCCTGAGTACGCTCTACAATATTGCACACCTCATTGCTATCAATACTTCGTCTGCAATCTTGTGTCACATCATCCCACACCTCCGAGAGCGACCTCAGCATATCTTCGCACAAAGGGGAGTCGTTATTCCTGGCGCCGTCAGCCACCACAGGGCAGTGACTATCGAGAGCTTGTTCGGCGACTCCGGCTATCATCTCCGCAAACGTCTTTTCGATGGTTGTAAAGTTCCTATCGTCATTCTGCTCTGCCGAGACCGGACCCGCCACGAGTATCAGCCAGAATAATATTCCATTTAGGGGTCTCATACATTCCTCCCGTATCTTCGATGCCCGCCTTTCGAAGCCATCATCCTAGCATGGATTGACCGGAGCGCTTTTTATGGTCTTTCGCAGATTTCGGAGCTATGGATTAGTACTGTATTGCCGCCGCCATACTCGATGTTCTCAGCAAGCGCAAAGAATCTCGTAGGCCATCAAGCCGCTCAAGATCGTGGTCTAGGTGGCCAAAGTTCGGCTCTCAAGCTCACCAGTACAGCAAACAAAGGCCCCGTTAGTTGCATGCTCGACCACCAATAAATGACGCGAAGCTAAACGCGGGAGCTGGTCTATTTCTGGCAACAGTTGCGCGAATCGCAGAAGCAATGAACCTGCCGCGGCTTTTGAGAATCAGTCAAATTGACACATGCGTCACAAAATGTCGCATGGTAATCGTAAGCTCTATCTCAAGCGACATCGGTCCCCGTTTCAGTCCGAGCATCGGAGGGGGCGGGCGGTTATTGATCTGACCAAGTCTAAAATTTAAGGAGACTGATGAGTGGCTACCGTATCTGGCAAAGTGTCAATGAGCAACCGAGATTACAGACAAAGATGGACCAATTTGCCTAAAAAGCTCAAATCCAGGAACCATCGGATTCAGGCCCTTTACTCGAGAACTAAGGTTGATCACGTGGTCAGCAGGGGATATGCAGCCAACACCACGATTGCTGGCATTGACGCAGTGGTCTGTGGGCACACGGCGATTCAAACACCAGTGATTCAAGGCAACATGGCCTGGATCGAGACAGGTGTGTTTTGTACTGGAAAACTCACCGTCATCGGAGCTTCAGAGCTCTAGCACGCAGTCTCACGCTGCAATTAGAAAATAATGTGCTTGGGGGTCTAGTCACGTGGGCCGAAGCGATGGTCGAAGGACCGGCACCGCAAGCAAGTGAAACACTCGCGCTTGGAACTGTCGCTGGTCATTCCTCGCTATGCAAACGCATTTTTTTAAGTTGATTGCTGAGTTGTCAAGGCGTCCAGCAGAGCCGGCGTCTTCGCCAGTTATTCTTTAGGAGTAAGTCAATGAGTTTGAGAAGCGAGCCGTTACTGATATTCAAGGGATTGGAAAAAGAACCGCTGCACGGACGCTATGCTGAAGGCTCGCCTGGCCAAAGTGGTATGGCATCGATTCATGACGCCCTCCAACGGCCAATTGTCGTGACATTCGAAGATGCAACACGGCATATTATTACTTTAGGCAGCACTGGTAGCAGAAAGACTTCTACGGTGCAGGCCCCTGCAATTGTGCGGCTGATAGAAACAGGCTGCGCCGGACTGATCATCGATGTGAAGGGCGAGTACCGGCATCTTGCCGAGCAATATCCCGAAAGAGTCATGGTGGTTGGCGCTGATGACCATGCACGGCCGTTCAACTTGATTGCGGGGATGTCAGACGGGCAATTCGAAGCTTTTTTGAATGATATCTGTCCCAGTCATAGCGATCGGTATTGGGGGAGCATGGGCTTGCAGGACGCCTTTTTCGTGCGGCGCACTTATCAACTTATGAATATTGAACCGACGCTAGCTCAGATCAGGGACGCTTTGGCTAGTCCGAACATTTTTGTCAGAACTTTCGATCGCTTTGCGAGATGGATGAAGACACTGCCTTCTGAATACCACGAGTTGCTTCGAAGTGTTCTGTCGAACCAATTTAGCGTACTCGCAATGGGCGGCTCTGCACTTCTAAATGGAAAGGCTGTACCGGAGGATGATATTCGCAAACAGTATACTTGGCAAACCTCTGGCATTATCAAGGCTCTCGCTCCTTTCAGTACCGATAACTTGCTTAGAAGAAAGTTCTCACCGGACATCAGCGATGGAAATGCGTCAGAGAGCTGCATTTCTCTCGAAAAACTGCTGTATCAGGATCGAAAGGTACTTCTTCTCGATATTCCAGTCAGCCGCTTTGGAAACACTGCCAATATAATCGGCAAGCTACTGCGAATTCGGCTGATCAGTGCAATTACAGGCTTTCGTAGGCACTCTGAGCTTGGCTGCGGTGAGTCCTTCTACACATTTCTCGCTGCTGACGAATACCAGGATATGATCAACATTGACCAAAAGTCGGCTTCCGGTGGACTTTACGACGACACCACATTCTTTGATCGCTGTCGGGGGTTTGGGCATATCAACATTGTGGCTACGCAGAGCGTGTCAGCGCTCAGAGCAAAGGTTCCCTATGGGGAGAGGTCTGAGGCGCTGGATTGTCTACTACAGAATATCGGAACGGTCATTGTGTTTTCCTCGTCCGATCCATCCACTGATGACTTGCTCCGAGGGCGAGTGGCCACCGTGGATGCAATGCAGATAAGCTCCGTGGTACGCAGCGATCTCCAGGCTGGAGAGGCCTTTATTCTTGGCAGGGGTCTCATAAGGCATCAAAGTTGCAATTTCGTTGCAAAATTTCGCGCCACCGCTGTTTCCGGTGCGCCGTACATGAGCCGTTATTTTGCCGGGCTACCCGATCCTAGATTCTACGTTAGCTATACCGAAGACAACCGAAGCACTGCGAATCCATTCGCATTGCGTGGTGCGCCCTCACCATACTCGGAAGAGCCGGCTCTCAAAGAAAGCTTCGAGCAGAACAAAGCCCAGTTGATCAGTAAAATATTTGAGCACGCCGGCAGCGTAAAAATCGGGCCGATGACACTGATGAACGATAGAGATTTCTGTCTCAGCGTATCCGGCTTCATCGGTAAGCTCAAGACGCCACTTTCAAGTCAAGTCCTTGAGCTTAAAATAAGATCAACTTCGGTGATGGGATGGGAAGTGGCTTTGCCTATCTGCAGAGCAATCGCAATTGCTGAGGAAACAATAGCGAAGGAGACTGCTCTGCGGAAAAAAGAGGACCCTTCAGAATGGGTCTTGTCGGGTAACATGACGATGGAAGCAGAAATTGTCTTAGACGAGCGCTTCAGACTCTCCACTATGCGTTATGTTGATGGTGATATTTCGGAAACAGTAGCTTGTCTAGGAGGACGCAGTGGGGCGTCATTTATGCCACTCAAAAGTTGGATTTTGATTTGTCGATGTTTGCTGGCGCTGGAGAAGCAGTATAACCAGGAGGTAGTGCGGATCCCACTTCTGCGACCTGAGTCTGAAGAGAAGTTTTAGGAGGAGAAGAAAGGGTGAAATTTCGGCTCTTAACCTGAGGGCTGGAGTCTCTCGTTCCGCTTGAAAAAAGAGTATAAGCCGAGTGCGAGGCATAAGAGATCAGGAGAGCGCAAGCTCTAACTGAGGCGGTGCCCAGAGTAGAGTGAATGCCCACAGTTTGCACAAGCTATGCTGAAGAATTGCTGCATGTGGGTTACGTGAAGGATTGGAAGCCGGCACTGAATCGTCTTATTATGGAATTTGGTGAACGTCCCGACGGGCATCTATAAAATGCCGAATTCCTGGGTGAAGCCGTAGGACAGGTAGAATTGCTCGATGACTTTAGGTGACAGTGAAATGACGGCTCGTCCGAGTAATCTGAAAACCATACAACTTATAGTCGAATTGCTGAACCGTATTCCTCGCCACCCCAGTCACACTACCGCCTCCAAGTTACAAGCTGAACTTCATGCTGCTGATGAAAGTTTCAAGCGCGATATCAGGAGCATCCAGAATACTCTCTCGAAGCTGGAAGGGCATTTCGGGATCTTCTGTGATGATTCAAAGAAGCCTTATGAATACTCATACCTCAAGGACATCAAGGGTTTCACTTTAGCCAAGTTGAACGAGCAGGATGCTCTCCTGTTAACGTTGGCTAGCAAACATTTGCAATACTTGCTGCCGAACAGTGTTCTCCAATCGCTCGAGCCTTTCTTTCAGCAGGCCGAGGACATTCTCAAGAACTCCAAATCAGCGGGCAAGGAGTGGTTAGATAAGATCCAGATTGTCAGCGAGACCGTTGCGCTACTACCACCAGAGATTGAGCCAGGAGTGCTCGAAGTGGTAATGAAAGCGCTTTATCACAACTACCACCTGACGCTTCAGTACTCGAAAGACTCGGAAATCAAGGAATATGAAGTGACTCCTCTTGGGCTTGGCCAGGTAGGCTCTCGACTCTATCTCGTCTGCCGATATCGAGGGCGTACTAAAAATCTGACATTCGCGATACATAGAGTAAAGGCTGCTGTAGCGTCCACGTTGACCTTCGAAAGACCGTCTGATTTCTGTCTAAAGACATTTTCAGAGGAAGGCGGGTTTGGATTCGGTTACGGAGAGCAGGTTCCTCTCAAATTCATGATTACAAAGACCGCTGGGAGGCACTTATTGGAATCGAAACTTGCCGCCGATCAGACAGTGACAGAGTGTGACGATTGGCTCGAAGTGAGAGCCACTGTAATGAAATCTCTCAATTTAAAGCAGTGGTTGCAGTCGTTTGGTAAAGAGGTCAAGGGAGTTCAGCCTGCAAGTGTTCTGGACTAGAGGGCGACTAGGTTAGTCCATGGAAGCTTTGATAAGACGACTATATCAGGTTGACTTGTGCTGGAAATCAGCAGC
Source organism: Allohahella marinimesophila (assembly GCF_039538005.1). NCBI lineage: Bacteria > Pseudomonadati > Pseudomonadota > Gammaproteobacteria > Oceanospirillales > Hahellaceae > Allohahella > Allohahella marinimesophila. The sequence goes on along the minus strand of NZ_BAABBO010000021.1, from coordinate 82,295 downwards.
TGCCCTTTTCGAACTTCACGCCGAATAAAGGAAGGCTTCTCCACCGGAGCTAGCGACGAAGCTTTGAGTAATCGGGGGGCGAAGTTTTTCAAGGTATACATTCCAGCTTCGCAATTCCTGCCCCCTTCATGTGCCAAGCAATCTTTAGTCTTGGTTTCAAGCGGCAAGTACGGCACTACATGTATAACGCTAAAGAGTGCTCCCCGCAACTCCGCTAGTGTACGAAATCAGAGCCGCACTCTTGGCCAGCGGTTCAATGCACTTTCCACTTTGCTGATGTCTGATTTCCGCAGTTGAGAGATGTCAGGGCACTTTGGAAATACTCCCTGGTCAGCCCATTCATTTTCTCGCTTGTGCAACGCTTGCACGACATGTATAGAGCGAAGAAGGACGTTTTCGCGTTCAGTGCTCGGCTTCCCTGCTTGTGCAGCAACCCCAGATCTATTGTCAAAAGTAATCGCCTCGATTGCGCCCCTGATCGGCGAAAGAAGCCTGACTATCGCTTTCGCTGTGTTGCCCCCAGTCTCAGGCGCTCAAGCAACGTCACCAGCGTGGAGCCCTTATGCCTTTTCAGGACCGTGTCCCTGTCCCGGGGCCAATGAGGGTGAGTTGGACTGCGAACTGATCAACGTGAGTTTGCATGAACGCATACCCAACTTAACGCGTCTGGCTGAGTACGCGATCGCTTTTGTATGATGGCAAGCGCTCTACGGTGGTGGGCAAGCTGGCGTAAAAGTCTGGGGTTCTCAGGAGCCAGCCCCTGCACGACCTCAGCTTTGCTGATCGTTGACTTCTGCCTTCGCGCACCACCGATATAGCTGCAACTCATGCAATCTGAGTAGTATCGCGGCTGCGCACACAACGATTTTCATAAAGCCTCTCAGTAAGCACCAAGACCAACTATGACCGAAAACCAGACTGCCACGCTATCTTCCTTTTGATCGGAGTTGCGACGCGTATTGTCGCACATTAGACATATAGTCGTTACTTAGTTGAGCGAGCCATCGACGCAGCGGTATCAATAGAGGACGAATCATATGACTGGAATGAATCAGCTTGGGACAATTTCACCGGTATACGTAGTTTGGAATGGATCCCCGTCTGGCCTTTTTACCAGTTGGCCAGATGCAGAAAAAGCAGTTTGCGGTGTCAAAGGCGCAAGTTGTAAAAAGTATGGAAGCTGGGAGGATGCGGAGCATGCGCTAATGTTTACAAATGGAGTCTTCTCGGTAGAACAAAAAGCTCTACGTGCTGCTAAAAATGAACGTCTTCTTGAAGCAGCTGATCTCGACTATGCCGATTTTGATGACATTATTTTCTTTGATGGTGCTGTTAGTCTCGCTCCCCTGAGGCAAGCAGTGGGTCTTGTGAAATACGAGAACGGGGCCCTTGCCAGCATGTGGTATGGCATGTTCAAAGAGGAGGGCCTCTCCACCTACAACGCTGAAGTGAGCGCTTTTATCCAAGCGGTCCAGCTTGCGGTGGAATCTGCTAAAGCGGGCAGACGCACCTTGTTAGTGACGGACTCTACCTGGCTTTTCAAGCGGCTAGAAGAAGTGTATCAGGACTACAGACACGGTCCTGGGCACCTGTTCAGGAGATTTATTGCAGACAATAGAATTCCATCTATTGTATGGGAGGCATGGGTGACATTACAGGGCCGCATCAGTATTCGCTGTGCTCCCAAGAAACTTGTACCCGACTCAGAAACGGCTGACAGACTCGCCAAGTTGGGGTTGGCTGAGTCCAACACAACTTTGAAGTCTTGGGGTTCTGGACCACTGGAAGACGCAAGAGTCGAAAAGAAACGAATAGTCAGAATTACGAACGAGCTCAAGAGTCGAGCCAAAGCACAAGCTCAGCACTTGTACGACCTGAGCTGAGTCTGCGAAACGGCAGACCGGCCTATCAGAGATGCCTCGTGCAACCATGCTAACCCCGGGGGCCGGTAGTGCCCGCCCAGTAAAGATCCGATCAGATTTGATTGCTTGCAAACTTCGTCTTCTACACACGTGACGTCAGTTCAATGACTTTTCTGGTGGGATGGTGGCTGGCGCGCTGCGGCACGTCGGTGAGATACGTTGTCGGATTGAAGTCATGTGGTCGGCAGGTGGAAATCAGGCCTTGGATAACTCCGGCATGCTCAGCGCCGTCTTCCACTGGAATGGGTGCGGTCACCTTCGCTGCGAAGTATACAAAAGTAGAACTGCCTATGGACAAAGTTGCGGACAGTTAGTGGAAGTGAGAATAAGACTTTTCAGTTGAGCAGGTCATAGCTCCTGTTCGCTATTGAGATGGCGATTTCGCGCAAGCTCCGAGTGGGGATAGTTCACAGTTGTTGCAAGCGCTAACCATTTCACCCCTTTCGCACCAGCTTTTTTGAGCTTCCTGTCTAGGCTGACCAATATTCTTGGAGATGTGATCAGTTCAACGACAATAATTAAAGTATTACCTTCAACATTTTGCTCATCAACGTCAAAATTATTGTAATAGGCTTCAAGATCGCTTTCGTCTACGTCAGGGTAGTCCTCAGGGAAATTAGTCGATGAACTCGAGAAAATAGTGTCGGATTCAACTCTAAAATTATTTGCTATTTTAAATCCTTGGTCAGCACTGTTATCGAACTCTTTAACCTGCTCAATAAATCGGGAATTGGATAACCCTTCAACAAGACGTGGCAATATCGGAGCAATAATGAGCTGCCGATCTCGCTTATTCAGTTTAGGGTAATTAAGATTCAGGAAGCCAACAACTGTTTGCAGTACCGCCTTTTTATAGTGTTCGTCGGTACGAGAGCTAATAATACACCGCGTCAATAGGTGACTGTCCCTCCTCGCCTGGAAGGACATGTCTCTGGGAAAGAACCGACCCGCAGAGTATATTACCGGTCCTTCAGAGGGGATTTGCTCATATCTTAACCCGCAAATGTCAACAGTTGGTCCCCTTACATTAGCTACCAAATATTCCAATGCTGGGAAATAATTCTTCGGATTTTCCAGAAACCCTGCCAGCTGATCTATTGAGGTCAGAACAAGATCAGGTGTCATTCCAACAGCGGTGGCACTGGTCTGATAGCTCCACTGTGTCCATCGAATAGCATTGAGAATAACGTAGGCTCCAGCAGTATACCCAACTGCAATGTCCTCTAAGTCCTCTCCTAATACTGCAACTCTGCCTGAAGCTTGGACGTTGTACTTAGCGACAATTTCTGCAATGAACCGATATGTAGCTTCAATATCTTTTCGCCGTTGTAGACCTTTTCTTAACTTGTAGTCGTAGACTAATATATTGTCCCATACAAATTGTGAATAAACGTGTATGTCGAGCTCGATCAGCTCATAAATCGGTATAACTGTAAGAAGTATAAACTTTCGTTGCTTATTAATAGATCTTATATTAATTAAATCCTTCTCTAAATCGTAAATGCTGACTTCTTTCCTGAAGGCATTGACCGCCCTGTTTACAAGACTTAAATACAAAGCATGATCGACTTCAGCTTGATATTTAAGCCTCGCGAGCTCCTTCGCTAAAGTAACCGCCGCTCTGCTATCGAAGTCGAGTATGCATATCTCTATCATCTTACTTTGAACCTTGTAGGGAGGAATGCTATAGTAAACCTATGCTTCCGGAAAGTGTCAATCTGATATGGACGGGTAGTTCGGAGTTAGTTCATTTTGTTGCCGTGAAACCCGCACCAGTAGCGTCGAAAGAATCACCCGGCAATCCCGCTGAATTATTTTTTTGCACTGCTGATCAGATTGATATCGTCCTGTTTCGGCGGCATGACAAACTTCCGGCAGCCTCACAAGGAGGGTTCGAGATGCTAATTGTATTTGGCATCGGATGCTTATTGCTTCTGTTCTGTTAACTGAACATACCCGTCGGTCAGTATCTGCTCGGGTGTTAATAGCCGGTCGAGCCGCTGTGATGGTGCTCGAAATTGTAGCAAGGGAAGTACTCTTCGGAACGTTCGGAAGCATGGCCCTCTCTAGTTGACGCATTTTGCGAATATTCAGAGGCTAAAAGTTTGCCTAACTTAGGCCTTCTCAAGACCGATAGTAGCCAAAATATCTGATAAATGGCGCGCGGACTTCATCATAGAAATGTAGTCCAGCGATTAGTAGCAGGCTGCATGGTTTGGTTGCGAAGGCGCTTCGATCCGTGACTCTTTCGAGAGCGACGCAATTTACAGGGCACTTGCCCGAAGGCAAGCTAGTTTTGCCAAAGGATGTTCTTCCCCACCTTCCGTGATACGCACCGGGCAAGGCGGGACGGATCTTATCGGTAGCGTTTAAGAGTAAGCCTATCTACTAGTCGGGACCTGCACGCCATTACCTTTGAGCAGAAGCGTCGACAGAACCAGTAATCCTAACTGTAGTGGTCAAGTGATTTAGGCCACCGTCTTTTGAGTTTCCCAATAGGCCTGCTCTGCCACATTCGGCGGCAGTCCGTCGTTGTGCATATGCGGCCGGAGCGCGCTGTAATAGCCGATCATATAGTCCGTTATTGACTGCTTCGCCGAGGCAAAGCAGCGATACCCCGTTTCCGGCACCCATTCAGTTTTCAAGCTTCGGAAGAAGCGCTCTGTCGGCGCATTATCCCAGCAGTTTCCTCGACGACTGAGGCTCTGCTTCATTTGATACCGCCAGAGCAGTTGCCGGAAGCCAAGACTGGTGTATTGGCTCCCCTGATCCGAGTGAAACAGCAGCTCTGGTGGCTCGCCGCGCGATTCATAAGCAATAGTCAGTGCCTTTTTCGCCAGTTCCGTGTTTGCAGACAAGGACAATGCCCAACCCACGGGTTTACGGGAGTACAAATCAATCACGACCGCCAGATAGGCCCAGCGTGCCCCTGTCCAGATATAGGTAATGTCGCCAGTCCAAACCCGGTTGGGCGCCTTTACATCGAACGCCCGATCAAGACGATTCGGGATATCCAGGTGCGGCTGATCAGCCTTCTTGTAGGCATGGCTTGGCGGCTGCGTACTCGCCAGCCCCACCTGCTTCATTCGCCTGCCTGCTCGGTAACGACTCAGTGGTGTTCCAGCCTGCGTGATCATTTTTGCAATGCTGCGAGCACCGGCAGAGCCGTTACTGGCTGCATGCGCCTCAACAACCTGATCCAGCAGCTTCTGCTCTGTCTCGCTTGGCAATTTATCCCGGTCACGCCAGCCGCGGTAGCTGCTGCGATGCACCCCAAACACCTGACACAGGTGCTGCACCGCATAGCTCTCTTCAAGTCGCTCGATTATCGAGAATTGCTCAGGGAGTCCGACATCAAGAGAGCGGTAGTCTTTTTTAATATTTCCTTCTCTTCCTCCGCCCGCCGCAGCTTGCGTTTTAGCTCCTGAATCTCACGCTGTTCCGGTGTCAGTGCCTCACCTTTTTCGGGGGGCTTACCTGATCTCTCAGCTCGAAGCCTGCGCACCCAATACTCCATGGTGGACTTGCCGATACCCATGGCATCGCAGGCCGCTCTTACCGTGTAGCCCTGGTCCACCACAAGTTGAGCCGCTTCCAAACGAAACTCCGGGCTGAAATTTCTTTTCTTCGTCATCCTATCCACCTGACTTTCTCTATGAGTGATCATACACTCAAAATCAGGTGGCCTGATTTACTATGCCACTACAAACGCTTCAAGATATGATATTTCCGGAAGCCCAAAAATATTTGGCATCAGGTAATTCCAGAGAAAGTAGACGGGAGCAGAGAGTGCCACCAGGAGTACAAAATTTGCTCCAATTGCAAGCGTAAATACATGAAGGTAAGTTTTTAGCATATAAGTGTTCATACAATACCGCCGTAAAAGTTAGCGTAACTCAGATGCATTCATGACAAGGTCAGAGCTTGAAAAGGTAAAACTATTCTCGATGGTCTCAAGCCTTGTGAAGCAACTGCTGGGTCAAACCTCTATCCTAGATGTATAACTAGCCTAAGGGCAGAATGCGACGGTTCTTCGCTGATCCACATTCTGCCTGGCAACGAGGCTCGAACGAGAACATCAACGGCCAAGTCAGACGCTTCTTTCCGAAGGGAACGGACTTCAAAGCGATCGATGAAGCCGAGATCCGAAAGGTACAAAACACACTGAACCACCGACCCAGAAAAAGCTTAAACTACCGAACACCAGCAGAGGCACTTTTCGGTGAAAAGCCTAACTGGATCCACTGGGTAAGTGTTGCAGTTGTCGGTTGAATGCAGCTTTCCTGATGACGTACAGGTGTCTCTAATCAGGCATTTGAAGAAGGAAGTCAGTGACCTTAAAAATGTAATGATTGATTCGGTGTGGGAGTATCGAAGTGACATATGATTAAAGTGGGTTTTACTGTATTATACAATCGCTAAATAATTAATAAATTTATAGCACCGTGTCTATGTAGGATATTTCGGTATCGCCTAAATTGGTTTTTACTGAAGCTGCTATAGAGCTGAGATACTGACATGACATCTACACTAAGTAAATTCCTGTCTAACAATATGTCAATGACAGAAGTATATCAGCCAGTAATTATAAGAGAATTGCTGCGCTGTAATGGACAATGCACTAAGACTGATCTTGCAGCTGTTCTTGCGAGATATGACTTGTCTATCCTCGATTACTATAAAAAAATAGTAATGCGTTGGCCTAAGATAACATTAGCTAAGCATGATATTATAAGTTACCAGAAGGAAGGTGAGATATTCAAACTGAATTCAGAAATCTATGACGCCAACAATATCGGTGTTGAAGTTGAAATATGTAGTAATAAAATTGAGGAATGGATAGATAAAAAGAAGAATAAAGAAAAGTCTCCTCGGGCAAACGAATCTCTTAGATACAAAATATTGAAGCTTGCACATGGCAAATGTGAACTCTGTGGGATTCCGTCTTCCCTAAGGCCAATCGATGTTGATCATATTGAGCCAGAATCTACCAAGAATAAGAATGGCCAAGTAAAGAAAGATGGAAAGTGGATTGATGTTCATTCGGAAGAAAACTTGCAGGCTCTTTGTAGCAAATGTAATCGAGCAAAGCGTGCTACTGATAATACTGATTTTCGGCGAACGAAGAAGCTTATTAGAGATAATATACCTGATTTCATCAGAAGGGACGGCAGGAATCCGATAATCAAAAGACTCAAGGGCATAGATTTATTAAATGCTCTCAAGGAAAAATTAATCGAAGAACATGAAGAGTTTATATCCGAATCCAATTCAACGAAGTCAGTTCACGAATTAGCTGATATGTTAGAAGTTATTTTGAGTATTGCAAGGTATAATGGTTGTAATATAGATGAATTATTTGAAATAGCTGAAATTAAGAAGAAAGAAAATGGCGGGTTTGAAGAAGGGTTTTTTTATGAAGGCGATTATGGATAGTACTAATAAATAGAATTTGTAAATGCATGATTTTTAGGTCATATATTTGAAGTCCCCTATCCGTCAAGGTAGTTGTCGCTCCATTCTGGTTTAAGGTGACATGAAATATAGAGATGGACCTCATTCGTTGAACAGTAACTGGACGTTCTTAAGTGTTTTCCTTCAAACTGAGCATGGCTCATTGGAGAGAAGCAATGAAATGACCGAGACGTACCCACTCGCCTGAGTTCAAGGCAAAAGTTGCTCTGGCGGCACTGAAGGGCGCTCTGACGCTTGCGCAGCTGGCGAGCAAGTTCGATGTGGCAGCTAATCAGATTACCGAATGGAAGAAACAACTGCTTTCTGGCGCTGGCGATGTTTTTGGCAAGGGCGAGAAACGTTAGCAGCAGAGCGAGGAGGACGTCGCCAAGCTGCATGCGAAGACTGGTGAGCTGACGATGGAAAACGATTTTTTAGAACGAGTGCTCGAGCGGATTCACGGGCCCAGAGGAAAGAACTGGTGAGCCGCTCTGAACCCCTGTCCATCGTACGGCAGTGCGAACTCCTTGGATCTGCCACGCTCCGCGTTTTACCACGTCTCAGCGCCCGGGGCCGACGAGGAACTTCAGCTGATGCGGCTGATTGATAAATGCCATCTGAAGCGGCCGTTTTACGGGGCGCGCCGGATTCGTGGCTGGCTCGAGGATCAAGGCAGAATCGTGAATCGCAAGCGCATCCAGCGCCTGATACGCATGATGGGCCTCACCGCGATCTACTCCAAACGCAACACTAGCAAGGCCGCTCAGGCACACAAGATTTACCCTTTTGCTCAGAGGCTTAACCATTGATCAACCAAACCTCGTTTGGTCGGCAGACCTAACGTATATTCCGATGGCGCGAGGCTTTGTCTACTTAGTCGCCGTTATCGACTTGTACTCACGCCGGGTACTGTCCTGGCGGCTGTCGAATATGCTGGACGCCTCGTTCTGCGTCGACGCACTTGAGGAGGCTATCGAGCAGCACGGCCGCCACGAGATCTTCAACACTGCCTAGGGCAGCCAGTTTATCAGCAATGGTTTCAGCGGTGTGCTGAAGAGCAACAATATCAGCATCAGCATCAGCATCAGCATCAGCATCGACGGCAAAGGCCGATGGATCGACAACGCGTTCGTGGAGCGTCTCTGGCGCAGCGTTAAATATGAAGAAGTTTAGCTGAACGCTTACGAAGACGTGGCTGCAGCGCGCCGCTCGCTATGCAACCACTTCGAGTTCTACAACAGCGAACGGAAGCATCAGGCTCTTGAAATCCGAACGCCAGATGATGTTCATTTTTCGTACGCAGCTCAGCTGGCTGCATGACCCGGGAAGATACTTAATGGGCTGTCCAGTTGGCGGGGTCCATTTCCAGCGTTCGCTTGGCTAGGGTACCGATCGTTGAAAATAGTGACGTGAAATACGTTTATGAACTCAAAAACGCTTTAACATAACAATAACGACTGCCGGCCATTCTGAGCGCAGCGCGCTTAGTAACGCCTACAAATGAGCCGACGATGTCGATCGCTGGAATGCCGTGAAAAACTGGCTGGATCAAATATGTTGCAACAGCAAACGGAACTGTTTTCTGATAGCGGTGCAGTCGAGGCCGAGAACGACCTGCTGGCGGCGCTGGCAAGCCGAGATTGGGCCATTGCGGCGCGTGCTTATGCGGAGTTACTGGAAAAGGCGCCGAGTAATATGGCCCTGGCGAGTTACGACTCTCTGATACAGTATGGCTGCCATATCGATGCTCATCCTGACATTCTCCCAGTCGATCTGGAAAAAGAGATGACGGCGGCTCAGGACATTGAACCGTTGGCAAATATGACCCTGCGTGCACACGCACACGCCAGAGACTACCTGTCTCCCGCCTGGCAGCGTTTGGCCAAAGGCCTGCATGGCATAATAGCCTTCGACCCACAACAGCCTGACTATCACGCCAGTTACGTGCTGGCCAAAATTTCGGACTGGCAAGGTGTGATTGACTGCTTGCGCACGGATTCTGGACTGCTTGGGCAGCCCGAGCTGCTGCTCAGACTTGCAGTAGCGCTGCACCACCAACAGTTACCGGAACAAGCCTTGTTGATCTGGTGTGTTTTGTTTGAACGCCATGCCTGCAAGGCTGAACAGCTTATCAGTGAGGCTAAATTCCCCGCCGTCCAAGAGTTATGGCAGCAATTTTTATCCCTTGATGAAGAGCCCGGCATCGAGCACTTTTCGGGCTGGATTTTACTGAAACGCCCTGGCCTGTTTCATTGTCTAAGTGAAAACGATCCAAAGCTGATGCCGCAGTCTACAACCTTTAAGGCAATGCAAAATCTGCTGCAGGCACGCAGGGGTAACGTCGATGAAATTGAAGCCCGTATAGCTCTGCAGCAACAGTGCCCTGCATTGTTGCTGCATTATCTTCAGATTATCGGTAAGGCTAAGTAAAGCGCAAGGATCGCTCCTGACCTTATCGGCGTCCGTCGCTACGTTTAGAGCGATGCGAAGATTAACGCGATTGGCCATAACCGACCAGCCGCATCACCTCCGACGCTTCCAGAACAGTCAGGACGCCGGTACAGAAGACACCTGTCTCAATCCAGATCATGTTGCCATGACTAACCGGGCCATCCGGCGTCACCGTGTGACCACAGACGACGGCATCGATGCCTCCGATAGTGGTCCCTGGAGAGGCACCATCACGGACGACGGCGTCGACCTTGGTTCGTCCATAAAGCGCCGAGGTCATGACCTTTTTATCTCGCATTCTTTCCGGCAGGGCCTCCCACCCCTGCACGGGACAGTCTGCATGGACGACCCCAATTCTGAACTTGTTCTGATATTCGACAGTAATTGTCCATGGAAGCTGCCGAAGCCTGTTGCGGATGCTATCAACGAGACCGATCTTTCCAGCACTTGGGTCAGCGGCTGCATCGAACTTGTCCAGCTCATCATCAATCCACGCACCCCCGTGGTAGAGCCACATCTTCAGTGCAGTGGCTGCGTCTATCGTCAGGTCTGCCGGGCGAGCAAGGACATGAGGGAGGGCATCCAGCGCCATTTGTTCATGATTGCCTAGCACCGAAAAGAACCACGGTTCCGACAACAATTCGAGTACGGCAATACTATGAGGTCCCCTATCAATGAGATCGCCGACGGCAATCAGGATGTCGCCGTCAGCTGGGTTGAAGGCTTGTGCATCGAGCGTCGCCGTTAACTCATCTATATGTCCGTGAATATCGCCCACGAAGAAGCAGCGTCCCGGTGCCTTGATTGTCTGATGGGTGGTCACGTCGTCTCTCTCAGGCCATGTCAATTACGCGTTGTAGCTGTGTCAAAGCGTCCGGGTATCCGCACCCGCATGCGGAATCTTTTTCCTGCCCAGTATGTAAGGCATCATCCTCGCCATATTGCGGGCGTCATCAATTCCTCTATGGTGTGTGCCTTCGAGCTCCAGTCCGCAAAGCTCTAGTGCTATCGACATACCGACCCAGCGTTCGCGCTGCTGGGAAAACGAGAAGAGTTTTTTAATGTTCAGATGCGGCGCTTCAATCGGATAAGGTAGATTGGTGGCAACGCTGTCGCGGATAAACTGGTTACGGTCATAGTCACCCCAAGAACAGAACAGGATATCACTATAGCCGTTCATCCATTTCTGAAACGGCTTTACAGCCTCTTTGTATTCAGGCGCTGAATCCACCTGAGGCTGGGTAATACTGGTTAGCTCCGTACAAAATTGTGTCAGGACCGGGTATCTGACAGGACGCACGAATGCTTCATATTGATCGATAATTTCGAGTGACTCGGCATCGAGCATGACGGCACCGATCTCGATTATTTCGTTAGCGTGTCTAGGTATCGTACCTTCTTCGCAACAAGTTGCCTCAAGGTCGACGATCATCAAATGCGTGAACGACAGATCTCTAAATTCTGACGGTTGGATTTGCTGTTCTTCGTAGTTCTGATCGGAATTCTTCACGTTAGTTCTGCTCCAAATATGGTGGGTTCAAAAAATTGCTCTGGCCGATAAACGTTGATTGCAATGCACTCGGATAGAAGGGCAACGCTAACCGGCTTCTTGCTTTCGGTCGGATAGCTTCAGCTCCTTCTAACACGCTCGCGAATTCGGTGAAGTACAGCTTCAAGTTCGCGATCATCTGGGGGGTATGGCGGCAGATATTCTGAGGCAGCCACCCACCAGTCGGTTTCAGTTTCAGCTATTACGGCTGCTTGATCATCAACAAGCAGCACTCTTTGGTAGTTTAAAAAGTTGGGCACATTTCTTTTGAACTTCGTCGTCGCCTTAGGATGAACACTCGGTACATTCAGAAACCACCCCGGTGCACAGCCCTCTTTTACGAGGAGTTCTTTTATGACCTGAGTGCGCTGGGGTGAAACACTCGTGAAAAGCACGATCTCTCCTATCATGGACAATTGATCCAGAAACTTGTGCAAGCCAGGTCGTGGTATCTGGCTTACTGCATTGCTGATTAACGTCCCCTCAAGGTCCAGGCAAATCAGGTTATCCACTGCGGCTACTCAACGTCGATGAGCTTACTTAGGTCGAACCGCGGATTGAACTCGCCTTTATATCCGCGAGGGTTGCACATGACCCTGCATTCCCCGATGTGATAGTCGGAGCTGTTGTGAAGATGCCCGTGGAGCCAAACATCCGGTGCATGCTGCTCAATGAAATCCTCGAGATTCGAGGCATAAGCGGCAGACACAATATCCTCTCTCAATTCCTCTGCGATCGATCTGATACTTGGCGCATGGTGAGTTACCACCACATTTCTCGGCGTTTGAGAGGCAGCTAGACTGTTGCCCAGCCAGGTGAGCGACTCCCGATGTATCGCAGCGATATCCATGGCTCGAATCCGGGAGTAGTTCGGCAGTCGCCTGATCTTCCTGAAGTCAGTCATGACCTGTTGGCATTCAAAGCCTGCCGACCTTGGGTCGCCAAACAGCTCATAGTCCGTCCAGAGTGTGCAGCCATGAAAGGTCACCCCGTCTACCATGACACTTTCATTTTCAAGCACGTGTATATTTGGTTCGGAAATGAGCGCCTTGAGGCTGGGCACAAGTTTAGGATAGGTCTTGCCGTAGTACTCGTGGTTCCCTAGGACATAAATCACCGGCTTACTGCTCCCAAGGCGTTTTAGCCACTCAAGGCCCTTGGCGCCGATTTCAATATCGCCCGCTAGGACCAAGACATCAGCATCAGTTGTCGTGGCCTCAAATTCTGCAAATTCGATATGCAGGTCGCTATAGAGTTGAATCTTCATAGGCATCAGTCGGCTTATGGGGTGGATATATTGTTGTGCAAGCTGTCCATCACTTTAGCTGCCTCTACGATCGTAAATACTTCTGTGGCATAGAGGCCAGTGTCGATCCACAGGATATTGCCATAAAGCGGTCGAAAAGATATTTGGTCGAAATTCAATAGCGCTTTCTCCAGTCCTCGAGCACAAGCGCCTTCTCCCTGAAATCAATCTGTTCGCTACTCGCGTACAGCGCTTCGGCTTTATCAAGCGCCTGGGATACTTCCTGTGGAGGCCTCGTTTGATAGGAAAGCACGGTGGCGGCCCATACGACGGAGCCAGCCACTGGTGTAAGATATCTCTGCTTCGATGCGGACTGCCTTGCGAGCCGGATCATGTCAGTCTGGATTTTCTGATCCTGTGTAATCGGGAAACGGGGGCTCCAACCCAGGCGGTCGAAAGCCCGGACTACTTCTGGAAAGAGCGCGATTTGGAGCTTAATTCCCGGCGCTATCAGGTATTGGATCCAGCGACTGCCTGCATGGTCGCCATTCTCTTCATCTCCGAACAGGGCTTTTTCAATTACTGAGTTCGTCATCAACGTGGCGCCGGCTAAAACTAAGGCAAACATCAGCGCCGGCCTTACAACAGGAAGAACTAATGTGGCTCCGTAGCTAATAGCACGCAGCCCGCGACGGAGGCTCATGTTTAACAGCCAAAGTCTAACGACTGCTGCTAACGTCAAAAATCCAAGTGTCGCTGAGCAGGTCAGAATAAAGGCGGGGATAATCATGAGGCGATAGTGATGAAGCCATTGACGCCGAACCTGTTCCTGAAGCTCCGGGTGGCTCTGCACATCGAACTTGCGGATTGTCTCTGAAATTTGCAGTCGCCCAATTTTTTTCACTACGCTGGCAGATGATTCTCCGTGCCTCACATCAGGCAGCGGAAGCTCCGGGTAATTAATCGCCAGAAATGTGCGTACAAGTTTTGGAAAGAACTCGGCCTCTGTCATGCCTCTGGCCTGGTCTATCGAAATCTCGGAGAACAAGAGGCGAAAGGTTGGGTAGTAGTGCCTGTTGTTTGAGCTGAGGAGCGCATGAAGAAACTTTTGCTCAGTTCTCTCCCGTTTATGGCTACCCGCAGCCCGAACGAAGCGCATGTATAGGCTCCGACTGCTGGCACCTAGAGCTTCGTAAGACTCCTGGGCCCTTTTCAGTTCGTCGGAGCCAAGTATTGTTATCTGCAGATAACGCTTAAGAGCCTTGGCGTAAGTCAGCTCTGTCCTGAGTGTGTCATTCATACAGACTGCCAGTGGGGTCAATGCCACGGCGATCTTGTATACTTCGGGATCGACCAAAACGTCGGTGTCCGAAAGCAGCGGCATCGCTATAGGATCAGCGCTTACGAGGGTGGCTTTGGCCATATTGCCGAGTGCTGCACAGGCTACCTGCTCAGGCGTCGCCATCGACTCTAGCAGGTTCAGAATTCGTTCCACGCTGAAGAACCCTATCAGCCCCACGACAAAAGAGATTCCGATCACGTATCCTGCTAGCGGCTCATCTCTTTCGAGGATACGAGCCCGCGCCTTAGCGACGAGGTAGGCTATGCCGCACCCCAGCCCGGTAATGAAACGGCCAGTATTCTCCATAAGCTCCAGACTCTCTACGCTGGATGACATCGCGTAGGTATTGATAAACGCTGTCACGAAGAGGAGTTCCAGACCCAAATAGCCGAACACCAAAATGTAAATCCATTTGAGTCTGAATGGCGGCACTTTCATCTCCAGGCGGATGTATGGCGAAGGATGCGTGAAACGAAGACCGAGCAACCTCCGTGCCACTACACTAGAATTAATTATTGGACCAGAAGTTCGTTTGTAAGTTGCTGAATTTTTGGTGAGAAGTTGCGTTCGGAAGATTTTCCAGATCTCTCGCTCAGCAATGTGCCTTGGATGATCGAAAGAAAAGCTGAGGTTGGCCTAGAAATCTTTATGCTGCCCGAGGCGACGTGTAGCAGAGAAAACCCCTCAGATTTTGAATGTGTCCACTTGCCGCGTCCTACTCGATATTTACACCAAATGAAATGGGTATTACGGTTTTTATCGCTGCAGAGAGGGCCGCGTCTGTCGACATCAGGCGAGAAAAAGCTTCTTTCAAATCGGCGTCTGCGATTGTCAGAGAATCCTTCCCCTTCACAATGAAGATGCCAGCTCGCACCAGTGAGCATATGCGGTTGCTAACTTCAATTTCACCAACGCCGTTAAATTCTCTGCCTAGCGCGGAGGAAATCATCTGCAGTGTTCGGTCACTGCGAATATTTAGGTTAGGGACAGCGCTCACTGTCAGGCAGATTAACTGACTGATGCTGTCCATACTGGAAAGCATCTCTGCAGCAACTGTGTTGCCGGTTTTCTGGAGGAAATAGTTTTTACAGGCGTTAGCGGTGGAACGCTCTCCAGCCGCTAGAGCCTCTGCCAGTATGGCTTCGAAAGCCAGAGGGCTGGCTCTGACGGCCTCAAAAGACCTAAATGCAGACTCGGGATCTACAGCGTATTCTCCTTTCTTTTGGGCGTACGCCAGTAGTTCACGAACATAGTTCGTGTCGAGCAATGGGAATTCGTCGAAAATGATTTGATTATAAAATGCAGCCCGATACGGCACGGTCAGTATTCTGGTTGCCAAAGCATCACTGCTTGTCATGAGAGTGATGAGCCAGCGCGAACGTCGCTCCAGGCGACTCTTCAGAGAGTAGATTAGGCTGCTTGCTGCATATGGTGCCAAAGCGTGAATGCCATCTAGCACTAGGATCACGATCTTGTCTTCGCCATCCCCGTGGCCGCCTCGCGACGCAACATCGAGTAGTTGGAATGCTGTACGGAGTTCGTCGATTTCGCTCTCTCTATCCGGTGATGTGGGCGCTTTTATCGCCGCTCTTATGTTCGTTGCAGCATGTCTAATTATGGCATCGCTGATGAGTTTCCACGGGCTGGTGTTGGGGCTGCATAGGTTCACATAAATAGTGGTCACGCCGCGCTTGGCTGCTGCGGGCAAAAAATCGTTTATAAGGAATTGCGTCTTACCAGTACCAGGCGCCGAATAAATCGCTAGACGTTTGCAGAAGTATCTGACGAAGTCGTCAAGGTACTTGTTAGCTAAAGCTGGGCGAGCGTAGTGAAAGTTCTCCAGCATGGAGGCATGAACTGCTTCTTTATGACCACGGTCTTCCATTATTTTCGCCTGTTACAAGTGGGGAATCGATCTTTTTCTTGAGCCATTCAGCGGGCCCTCTATCGTAAGCTAAAGTCGTGCCAACTCGAGAAGGGGCTTTGTCTACAAGCACTTACGGGGCACCGAGTGTCAATTTTGGCGTGAAGCGGCAAGTTTTCTTGATAAAACGGAAGTTTCTTATGGGTGTATGAGCTTCGCGGAATGCGCTGCTAATGGGTGAGTTTGTAGGGGAGTGGTAGCAACCGGCCCATTTGCGAAGCTTGATTTTGGCATCAAGAAAAATTTGGGCTGCTCAATATTTTTTGATTCTGGAGGCGGGTTCCAGGTTTGCCTCCAAATTTAGCTGTTGGTTCGTCTGCGATAATTTACCTTCAAGTTCTTGAATAGCAGAATTTTTTCTGCTTCTTTCTTGCTTCGCTTCTTACTATGACTGTTTCTTGGCGCGATTCATGCTTTTCCTGTCGGTATGGGCGTTGGAAAACTAAGTTCCCGCAGATTTTCGGATGTGAATCGACTAGCTTGAGATGGAGAAAAGAAATGCGAACTTATGCGGTATGGGGCGGAGATTTCCCAGGTTTGTACCCATCCTGGGACGAGGCAAGATTGGCCAGGGGCAAAAAAGTAAAAGCTTTTGATAGCTTTGACGAAGCCCAGCTGGCTTACCAGACGACTGACGGGCCGGAATCCAGATCTTTGACTCCCGAGGAGATAGAAGAGAAAAAAGCGCTTAAGGCTGCTGCGATGGAAGAAGCAAATCTGAACTATCAGGACTTCGACACGATCATTAGCTTCGATTTTTCCTGCAGGCCTAACCCAGGGGCGGCAGGAATTGCGCTGACGCTTTATGAGTACGGTGTCCCTGAAGAAGTTTGGTTTGGCAGGTATCAGGACAACAGTACCGCCCCGCGTTCAGAGTTGCTCGCGTTTCGGGAGGCCTTGAAACTTGCTGAGAAGGTGATTGCCCGCTCAAAAAAAGTAATGATTGTTGCAGAGGCAAGCTATGCCTTCGACTATGCTCTGAAGCAGATACCTCGACAGCTCAATGCGACTTATCTCGGCAATACCTGTGCCGAAAACTCCAGTCGCGATCTCGCTGCTTCTTGCTACTACTTATTCAGTAGATTGTCGCCATATGTGGAGGTGAGAAGGGCACCTAAAAACTCCGGGCAACCAGGCGTAAAATTTGCAGACCTGATGGCTCGGACTGCCGTTGATTTTCAACAGCGAGAGTTGGTGCGATGGTGGGGTAGTCACGAGTTGTCTGTGGCCAAAAAAGAAGTGAAGGCAGCATGCGCAGAAATGAAAGATATTTCTAATCGCCGGCTGGCCGGATGACCACTCGCGAGCGCAAGGTGCTAGAAAGAATACACGGGTAAATCCAGCTCGTCTTTATCGTTGCGCTTTAGACCATCGACAGACCACTAGGGGAAAAAATATTGAGTGTTCGAAAGAAGAAGGTGCTAGTGACCTGGTTGGGGCGTGCCGATTGCAACATCGCAGAGGCGCAGGATCCGGAGGCGCGGGAAATAAAAGGTTGCGGCCCAATTGCAGAGGCTATCCGAAATATCAGGTTTCATGAGGTATACATCCTTTTCGATGTCGAACTGTATAAAAGGCAGCCAGCTTACCAAACTTTTCTCGAGGACTGGCTTGCCGATTTTCCTGGGCGAAAAGACCTGAAGTTGAAATTCATAGATACCGGGCTAGCATTTCCAGCTGATCACTCGGAGATCTATCGCGCCCTCACCCACGCCATGAAGCAGTTTGAGTCGGAAAAAACCCATCTTGATCTCTACATGCATCTCTCGCCGGGCACACCCCAGATGGCCGCAGTCTCCATGCTGGTGGGCAAAACAAAGTTTCGGGCAACATTCATTCAGACCTATTTTAAAAAGTTCGAGATAGTCGATATACCCTTCGATATATCCGCAGAATATAAGCCCTCTCGGGCGAGATCAGCAGTAAATCTCCTTGCACAAGATGCTCCCTTGGACGCTGCCTTCGGAGACATTCGTACGAAGAACCCCGAGATGATGAGGATAATGGACAAGTCGCGCAAGCTTGCCCGTTCCGATTGTGCAACCCTGATTCTTGGCGAGACAGGAACGGGAAAAGAGCTCTTTGCGAAGGCTATCCACAATGCAAGCAAGAGGGCGGGAAATAAGCTTGTGACGGTGAATTGTGGCGCGATTTCAGAAAGCTTGATCGAGAGTGAATTATTTGGTCATGAGAAAGGTGCTTTTACGGGTGCGATTGCGCAGAAGATAGGATTTTTTGAAGAAGCCAGTGGAAGCACCATATTCCTTGATGAATTTGGCGAGCTACCGCTGAAGGCGCAGGTACAACTGCTGCGGGTTTTGCAGAATGGGGAGTTTAATCGGGTTGGTTCGGCGGAGTCACAACATACTAACGTTCGGGTGATCGCCGCAACGAATCGAGACCTGACCGCAGAAGTCGTGGCGGGGCGCTTTCGTGCTGATCTCTTTCACCGAGTGGCAGTAGGGATACTGAAGCTGCCGCCACTCCGAGAACGAGGGGGCGACATGAAGCTGATTGCTAACTTTGAGCTAGAGAAAATTAATGGAGAGCTCGAAGAAAGCAATGAATACCGCAAGCTTTCGCCGGGTGCAGAGAATGTTATTTATCACCACGCCTGGCCGGGCAACATTCGGGAGCTTCAGGGCGCCCTACGACGCGCATCCCTCTGGACAGCATCTCCGGAAATAGATGAAGAAACGATGCGTGATTCAATCCTGGAAATGCCCGGTGCTCAATTTGGCCATACGCACCCCCTTGATCTTGAGAAGCCCGTTGAACTCGATTCGATCCTCAACGAAGTGTCGATTCAGTATTTCGAAGCAGCGTTGGAGAAAACGGGAGGCAATAAAGCCAAGGCAGCACGGCTGCTTGGCCTGGGAAGTTCAACGACACTTAACAATCGAATGGTGAAGGCAGGACTAGACCCCAAATGATAATTAGTCATGTAAACGCGGAGCCATTCCATCAGTTGGCTTACCGAACGTCAGGTCCGAAGGGTAAAGCTGTCCGATGTTTGCTACCTTTCCATATGGCGAATTCGGCTACGCTTCCAGATACCTGTAGCGCAATTGTCTGCGTATCGGACCTTCAGGGCAGGGAGCTCGGTCCGAGAAACAGACTGCTAGGGGAAGTTGTTGCCGACGAACTGATTCGAATGGTTCGGAGCCGGCAAATACCGGCTGTTGAGCAAGTGTTGCTTGCGGGCGACATGTTTGACTATGAAGACTGCCACAAACGTGGTGGTAGTGGTGAGGTGTTGCCCGTATGGGAATCTTTTTGTCGATCCTTTCCGACGGTTGCTGGTGTGCTCGGCAACCACGACATTCTTGAGAAGTCCCAGCGCCTGCCGAAAAATGGGACCCTTCTGGACTCTGCCGTTCGTAAGATTGGATCGTTCACCATCGGGGGTGTCAGCGGGATTATCGGAGACCCCAAGCGACTGCAGCGGAAGTCGGAAGGTGACTTTTTATGCTGCGTCGAAGCGGTTATCGCCAAGCGGCCTGATATCCTTTTATTGCATCAGGGTCCAGATGATCCGAGCACGGGGCGTCGCGGTGAAGCACTAGTTCGGAAGGCGCTTGAAGACAGGTACAGAGGACTTACCGTTTTCGGTCACGCACATTGGGAGTGGCCGTTTCTCATCAGCCTAGGGGCGGGGCAGGCGATTAATGTTGATGCCAGGGTCGTAGTTATTACCCCCGCCACCTGCAAGTGAGCCCGAATATGACATCGTTAGATTCCAAGATGATTGTTGAAACAACTCTAAAGCTACCAAATGGTCTGCTACTTCGCGCCCAGAAATATGCCGAAAAGCAGGGGACGACAATTACGGCGTTAATTCGCGAACATTTAGTTAACATTGTTGAAGCAGAGCAGGACGCCTTGCTTTTCTTCTCCCTTGGAAAGCTGTCGAAAGAAAAGGCTATTGAAGCGCTCGGATTGAGAGATTACGCCCAACTCCTTGTACTCATGGGGGAGTCAGATTTGCCTCTTCCGAAACGACCATCTGACAATCTGGATCAACAGGTTGAAATTTTTGAGCAACTTTGGCTGATGCGGTGAAAAGGTGTACGGTAATCATCCCTGATGCGGGTCCATTAATAAGCCTCTGGGTTGCTGATCAGCTTTCATTGCTGCTGAAGCTGGACATGAGAATAGTTGTCATCGATGCGATCTACGCTGAGTTGACCCGTGATCCAGATAATTGGCCAAAAGACAAAGCGATAAAAAATTTCATACAAAGCAATCAGCCTCCTTTTGTGATTGAACCAACCCGTATCGGGCGGGCCGAGAAAGAGCGCACAAGGAAGGGGGAGAGACCTCTAAGAAATGCTTGTGAAATTGCTATCGCGGACTTCATGTCGGCTGAGGACGGTCTGGGTAAATATATATCATCCAAAGAGCCTGTGGTCGTTCTTTGGGAGGACTCGGACACGCCTTTCATGTGGTTCTCTCACAAACTACCAAATCTTCATCTTCTAACTACTGTCGGTTTTTTGAGGGGGCTTGAACGTGTAAGCGTGATACCGTGTGCAGATGCTGTAATTCGCGAAATGACCCACCCATCAATAACAAACTAAAGGCAAAAATTTTCAGAGACCTTCGAGAGGCCTCGACGAGATTCGCCTCCACGACTGCCCTATACATTCAAAAACTCATACTTTGGGAGTAGAGGTGGTCGAAGCATCGTCAGCCTTGAGATTGGCAACCCCGAAAGGAATATGAACCATTGGTATATTGCCGGCCTCTGACTCCAGATGAGTCGTCTGGTCATCAAAGAAAATATGTGGTTTAAGTACCGTCAGGATCCGCTCCTTTTTCATCCCGCCCAGAAAGAACATTTCGTTGGCTTCAACGCCCCAGTGTTCAAGAGTTTTGATAACCCGCTCATGAGAAGGGGCATTGCGAGCGGTGACGATGGCAGTTCTCAGGATCGGTTGATAGGACGCATCAATCCTTCTAGCCTCATCTTCCAATCGCTGCAGGAGCGACAACTTCCTGAACAAGTCTGCAAGTGGCCCCGGGCTGTGCGGGATATCAAGCCTGGAGGTTTCGTGTTCATGGAAGGCTGCCAACTCGCCCTGCTGGAACACCTTCTCTGCAGCGTCGTCAGCAATGACGCCATCAAAGTCAAAAGCAATACGCAGCTCCGTGTCAGTGTCGTCATCCACGACCCGACTTGGCAAAACTGTGCCTGCCGGATATCCGTAGCCTATCGCAGTAGTTACATCTTTCTCGTTAGATGAGAGAAACAGAGAGGCGTTGAATGCTGGAATATATGGATACGGAGATTTGCCTTCGAGAAAAGCTGCGCGCGAAATATCCAAACCATGATGGGCAATTGAGCGAAATACGCGCTTTCCGGTAATAGCGGAGTTGCGGGAGATGAGGATCACTTCAACCGGTCGCTTGTCGGGGAACCGCTTATTTATTTCAAGAAAACGTCGGACAAATGGGAAAGCGACGCCTTTATCGAGCGGCTCATCCAGGTGTTCTTCCTGGTATTCCCGATAGCCGATTGGTCCTTCTTTCTGAAATACGCCGTCCGACTCCGCTAAGTTGAAGAGGGCACTTGAGGCAATTGCTATAACCAGCTTCTGTTCGATCGGATAGGCCACTGAATCACTTCCGGTTGGGTTTAAGGCGAAGCAGGGTGTATCCCCGCAGATTGAACAGCCTTTTGCTGCGGTTTTCACCGAATCTTACCCAGTACGTGTAGGACTTGGGAGTAGGCAGTGATCCCGCAAGCGTTCTCGATCAGGCTGGCGCTGTGCTGAGGTCTACTACTGAAGATAGTTCGCTATGCTGAAAATGTCTTGTCTGGCTTCAGCGCTCTTTAACCAAGGTTTGAAACTCTTCGATAGTTTGCAGCTGCCGGGAGTGGAGCACGATAGCGCCTAATTCTATTATCTCGCTTTCACTCGCCGGGGCACTGCGCGCTGTTACCGGAGCACCGAACTGCTCGGGACTCAGCTCATTTGACACTACCACCTAATTTCAGTGGGAGTTGATCCTGCTCTCTCGACAAGCGCGAGCCTCGGCAAGGAGTTGCGCGTCGAACAACTCCTCTTGCCCCGTCAGTGAGTTCAGCGCAGTCTCAATACATCTGTATAGAAGCTGCGGACGATATTCGACAAGTTCAAAGGCGGCCGCCAATGCATAGAGATCGACAGAAACATTCGCGGGAGAGGCGGCAATTCGTGCTGCGACGTCCTTTAGAAACTCGATTCCTAGAGGAGGCATTTTTATATTCTGCAGATCGCTAAAGATCGCTTCGCTGCCAGTGTCCAGAGGCTTGAACTGCTCAGGATCGCTTCCCGCAATGACTAGCCGCAGATCGTACCCAAAACGGTGTCGGGCGGACTCAATCTCCCGCACAAGGGCTGCACCGTTGTGGTCGCTGAAGGTTGGACCCCACGCGTCTATGATGACTACTCTCGGCTGGCTGCTCGAGCCGAGCTCAGGCAGGATCGTGGTTACTAACTGAGCGCCCGACCTTCGGTCGTGTTCAGAGTGAAACAGAGGCGCGAGTATATCTGCTTCGCCCCCACCAATGTCCACGTAGGCTGCCAATGACTCGTTGAGAAGGATCGGCTTCAGGTCCCGCAGTAGGAAAGTAGTCAATCCGGTTCTGCGCGGCGCAGTGATTATTAAAGCCCCTGATCGCGAACAATTTTGATGCAGGATCAGATTAGCAAACTCAGCTGCCAGCTTAGGTCTAGGAGAAAAATCGTTCACCTTGTAACACCTCCATCTCGTTGTTTCGCATTTGCATATTGTCCTTCGCGACCAAGCAAGTTTGGTCGGTTAAACATGGATTGCTACCAGTCTGATTGGGCACCTCGGCAGTAAGACGTAGATCATGCACCGTGCTGTATGGCGGCAGACTAACGAATGCTATAAGGCTATGCTTCAATGGTTGAGCCATGAGTCCAGTAAAGGCTGCAGTGACTCTTGTGGAGCGGTAATCATGCTCTGAAGTAGCGTGATGAGCGCATAGTATATCGGCAGGTAACACAGGAAGAGCTTCGCTGATGAGTGCGGGTTTAGCACCAGCTTGCGTGCAAAGTAAACCGCAAGACAAACGAGAAGCAGATACGTCAGCCACGGCAAAACGATTACCATCAGACGATTGTTCAGAAGGGTTCCGCTTCCTTTCTCCTGGCGCTCTGCTAATAACGCCTCCGCTATTTCTCCTCTTGCAAGGTAACCAGACGTATGGTTACTGCCACTCAATGCTGTATTGATGTCATAGCGAACGGCCTGGTTGAAGTCCTCCAAGTTGATGCCTGCCGTCGGGTATGTCAGTAGCGCAGCCGGATAGTAGCGCGAAAAGGGGGGAAAGCTTTCGAAAGCAGCGCTGTCCATATCGATAATTAGAACCTCTACAAGTCTCTTGTTGTAGCTTTCGACATATGCCCACTCCACATGAGCCCCGGGAGCGTTGAGCAGCCGAAGTTCCTGGATGAGTTTGACTTCGGGGTCTGTCATGAACATAGCTGCTACAGCAAAAAACAGTACGGTGGCTACGACGATGAGCGCGATTAACATTCCGTCCAGTTCATCTGCGGCTCTCTTGATCATGCGTGTCTTCCTATAATTTCCAAACGTGAAAAAGGAATTGGTGGCAGCGGATGGTGGACGACGTCGTTATCGCGGAGTCTGCATCTGATGCAGACATTGGGTTAGTTTCTTCGAGCTGTCGCTCGTTTGCTGGCTTTCAGATTCAGCGGCTGCCGCGAGCGCTACGCCTTGAGCTGTCACATTGAAAGAGTTGATTGATTTTGGGTTTAGCGAGCTGGCGGCCTCGGGATCGCAATAGCTCCTGTGCAAGCGCACCGCATCCTCTGCTGCAACTGCCATTGTCGAAAGCCAGAGAGCACTAACGTCGCTGGTGTCACAATCACTGCTACCGCCATCTGACTGGGCGAAGCCAGGGAGGAAAACGAAACCGAGTACTGCGCTTATTTTCAACTTCATATGTGGCTCCGATATGTTGCTGCCAGCCAAATGCTGGCAGCAGCGTAGGTGATTAAGCCGTTGCAGCTGTAACGGCTCGCCTTCTTCGTAAGGCAATCATGCTCAGAGCGCCAATTAGCAGAAGAGGGAGCGATGCCGGCGCAGGAACTTCGGTCGGCAGGGTTGGGGGCGTGAGCACCTCAGAGCTTAATTGCAGTCTCGCGCGGGACTGATTGCTGAAAGGCAGGTCGTTGAAATTCACCAGAAGTTGGTTCTCGAAAATTGAGATGTCCGATTGCCGCAAACGAAGGCGTTCTGCCGCCACCAGTTTTGCTCCATTCAGTTTGATCAGCTCCGGACTGCCGAATGTGAAGATAAATCCGACAAACTTACCACTGCTAAAAGTGTCAGCAATAGCATTGCTGAAGTCGAAGTGGACGAAGTCTGCACCGATATCCACAACCATGTTTGGTGGGTTCAGGTTGGCCTTCGGCGTTTCGAAGTCACCCACACTGGTGCTCGTGAACTCAATCTGACTTGCACTGACTGTAGGGTTGAGGCTCAGCGCATACCGTTCGATTAGAGGTGAAGAGTATGACTGTATGGCAGCTTCGAGCTGAACTGTAGATCCAATCAATGAGGCTTGGGAAAGGCCTGCAGACAAGAAGGCCGTTGAAAAGAGTACACAAGACGTTAGACGTTTGAGGGGCATTCGTATTTCTCCTTTTTTGGTTCATGATGCCAAAAGCAGAAATTGAGCCAACTTCTTAAAAAAGCGTTAAAACAACGATCTATAAGAAATTCTATTAAATATGCCACAAGGAAAACAAAGAAAACTTGATGTGCTGGCAACATATCTTGGTGTCTGCGCGCTCCGAAATCCCGACAGACAGCGGCCTTGTGTTGACCTGCTTAAGGATTGACAGAAGTGGCTTTCGGGAAAACGGGTTTATTCATGCAGAATCTCCTTTCGCTTATCCCACGGGAAATTCTAGTTTTGACTACGGCTTTTTTCGGAGGGTTTACGGGGGTCGAACTTGCAAGAGCGCCAGGGGAACTCTGTGTAGTCGATGCTCTCGTCATAAATGTCGTGGTAGCAAAACGGCGCGAGCAAGTTCTCGTGAATGCCGCGAAACAGATTGCACTCGAAGACCAGGTTGTCATCACACAGCGACAGGATGTCGGACTGATCCGTCCAGTCGGGTATCGCCGTCAGCCCCAGCAGGAAGCGCGGTGTGAAGTGATTCAGCAGACGGTGCTGGGTTGGTGCTAGCTCGGTGCGGCCGCATGGTGAAACTCATCCACCACGATGTAGTCGAAGTGCGTCGTCGCGAACTGTTCGAGGTGCGCCGAGCGACCAATGGTTTGTATGGACGCACACAGCACATCGACGTCAACATCCCGTTGCTGTCCCTTATAGAAGCCAACCCGCAGGCCTTCACCAATGCGCACAAAGGTCGCCGCCTGATACAGGATATCTTCTCGGTGCGCGACGAACAGCACGCGTTTGGTCGGAGAGGCTTTCACATCGAAGGCCGCCAGCCAGGTCTTACCCAAACCCGTTGCCAATACGACCAGACCTCGACGATAGCCATGGAGGCGTGACTCATCGAGCGCCGCCAATGCCTCCACTTATACCGATGTCGGCGTTGGCGGCTGCAATACCTCATGACTACCTGGCGCGACAGACGTGGCGGGTGGTCGCCTACGCTGTTCATACTCATCAATCCAGCGATGCGTGAGGGATACGGCACGAGGATGCGCGAAGAGCTGATTGAACTGATGCTGAGTCGCCAGCAAGCCATCATCCCCGGGATAGCAGATACGAGTTCCACTCCAGCCCATCTTTGAGCGCTTGCCGGCTGATATCGCTGGAGCCAACAAAGACCTCGCCGAGCAATCCATCAGTTAAGCCAGCATTGCTGCCGCCTTGCCCGAGCTGATAAAGGAAGAGGTAGGTCTTCAGGTGAAAGCTCGTATCAGGGCGCACTCGTAGACCTTGACCTCAGCACCGGATTGCTGCAGAAGCATCAGTTCGCGAAGCGCCTGAGGGTCGGTGATCCCGAACTAGTCTCTGGTGAGAATGCGGACTTTGACATTGTCGCGGGTGAGGGCGCTTCGAAGATCGTCCCGAAGGAGTTCCAGACCAGCGCGCTGAATAAATGCCACAGCCATGTCGACTCTAACGGCGCGATTGATGGCGTCGCAAAGCCAGGAGAGAATGTGATCTGTCGGCGGCCCGTGATGAGCTGCCAGTGTACTCGTCCGGCTTTGGCTCGCTCTTCACAAGCTGCGCCGACTCAGCCCGAACTTCTCAACTAGCGGCTCACGCTACCCCTTCTTGCGAAAAACGATCGTCTCCCAAGATACGGCATTGCGCTGCAGCTTGTCATCGTCTGAGGTGAGGAGGACGGTTTCGAGGCCGAGTCTTTCGCCGTGGGCTTGGAGAGCTGCGCTGTTGGTTTCGTAGAAGACGCGTTCGTCAGGGCTGGGGCCGTGGCGTAGGGTGATGACCAGGAGGCCGCTGGGCTCGATGAGTTGAGTCAAAACTGGTAAAGCAGTGGTCTGCTCGTCTGGTGTAAGGTGCATCCAGACTGCGGAGACGAGGATTAGGCTGGCTGAGTTGCCACCGTGTAATTCGTGCAGCACTGGTAAATGCGGGAGTTTGTCGCTGAGCCAGTCGACATTCAAGTTGGCTGTTGCAGTCTCTCCAAGGCGTCTCAGCCCATCTGAGGGTTCAATGGCGAGTACGTGCCAGCCGAGAGCCGCCAAGCCTGCGGCATCTCGGCCGCTGCCGGCACCGATGTCGATTGCTCGACTATCCTTAGTGCTCGAAGGCAATAGATGCGTCCAGGCAGCATGCGCCGAGACAAAGCTGAGCTGTTGATACTGTTCGGAGTATTGCTGCGCTTTCTGGTTATACGGATCTGGCATGAGAGACTCTGCTGCACGTGAGCCAGGAGTATCGCCGATCAGGTGGCACTTTTCTAGCTTCCCAAGGTCCTAAGTGATACGAGTCCTTGGAACGCTGGAGCAGCCACAGAGGCGTCTCTTTCAGCCGATTTCCTGGATGACCCGATACTTCGGAAAGTCAGAGCAACCTCAGAATTTGCGCCCCGCCTTGAGATCTTTCCTGGTATCACGAATAAGTAACGCGGCATCCCACGCAGGACATTGACGTTCCGCATCTCGGTTCGCTCTCTCCATCAGCTGAGCTACGCGAGTCTCGTTGGTCGCGGGCGATGGAGTTTTTGCTAGGAACCGCTAGTAGTTCGCAAGTAGCAGCTTGCATCGCCCACCAGAGTAAGTGATCTTTGGAATCCGCGCTTTCGATTTTTTCCGAGGTTGCAGTGAGAAAGCAGAACAACCATATCCTATATAGTCCCTCCGATGTGGTGGCCTTCCTGCATTCGCCTTTCATCACTTGGATGAACCGACTGGCGCTTGAGCAACCCGAACTTTGTCCAGAAGAAGACCCACAAGACGCTCTGCTCGACTATCTCGCTGATAAAGGGCTGGCGCATGAGTCCGCTTTTCTGGATGAGTTGCGATTACACTACGAATCTGTAGTAGAGATAAACACAAAGCAGAGTGATGAGGCGCGCCTTGCCGACACACTGCATGCCATGGAGTCGGGCGCTGAACTAATATTCCAGGCCTGCCTTATGCGTGACAATTTTCGGGGCTACGCAGACTTTCTCGTGAGAGTGCCGGGCCAATTACGCTTCGGTGACTATCTCTACGAACCCTGGGACACAAAGCTCTCGCGCTCCATTAAGCCTTACTTTGTGGTCCAGCTGGCCTGCTACGCAGAGCTGCTCGAAGAACTACAGGGCGTTTTACCGAATTCGATGGCCGTCGTGCTGGGTGACCAGACGAAGCACAAGTTTCGCGTTAGTGACTACCTGGACTACTACCGCGCCAAAAAGGATGAGTTGCTTGAGCAGCAGGCCGCCTTCGATGCCGATCAGCAACCAGATCCATTCGATTTTGCTGATCACGGGAATTGGAGTAACTACGTCGAAGCTTTGCGACACACTCAGGATCATCTGTCACTCGTAGCTAACATCAGCAGACTTCAAATAAAAAAGCTTGAGGCGGCGGGTATTGGAAGTCTTGAAGCGCTGTCGCTGACTGCCTTGTCGAGCATTCCAAAGCTCAATCCCAGAATATTCGACAAGCTCAAGCAGCAGGCTCGAATACAGCTACAAAGTCGGGAGAAAGGCAGTACCTGCTTTGAAGTGATAGCGGTAGATGCCGAAAGCCCCACCGGCCTAGCGCTGTTGCCACTGCATCACGATGCCGATCTCTTCTGGGACCTGGAAGGATTTCCGCTGGTTGAAGGAGGACTGGAGTATCTCTGGGGTTGTGCCTACTTCGATGAGCGCAGAGAGCGCCTGTTCTGGGAGCGCTGGGCCCATGATCACGAGCAGGAAGAGGCAGCATTCCGAGACTTCATCAAGTTTGCCTATCAGCGCTGGCTCGCAAATCCAGGCATGCATATCTATCACTATGGTCACTACGAAGTCACTGTCTGCCAACGTCTCATGGGTCGCTATGGAGCGGGCGAGAACGAGATCGATGAGCTACTTAGAAATGGGGTCTTCGTCGACCTCTACAAGATCGTTCGTCAAGGTCTATTGATCGGGGAGCCGAAGTATTCCATCAAGAACGTCGAACATCTGTACCGTGGGGGAAGGGATACCGAGGTTTCAAGTGGGGGTGACTCAGTTGCCGTGTATGCCCGGTGGCGAGACAATCCCGATGGCGACGATTGGGAAACCTCTTCAACATTAAGCGATATCCGTGATTACAATATCGACGACTGCAATTCAACGCAGGAACTCGTCGACTGGCTCCGCGATCAGCAGCGAACTCACGGGATTACCTATGCAAGCCAAGGTGCCGAGTTTGAAGCACCTGCGCTCTATGAGTTTACCGAAGAGGACCTGCTTGAAAATGCGTTGCGAGACCTGGCCAGCGATAATTCGCGTAGCGCTGATGACCGAGTCATTGCGGGGCAGCTGGCATGGCTCGTCAAGTTTCACAAACGCGCGAACAAGCCTATGTGGTGGCGGTATTTCGAGCGACTGGGGATGGATTTTGCGGAGCTCTATGATGATCCAGACTGCCTCGCCGGTTGCCAGCGCACAAACAGAGCCCCCTTTATCCAAAAGCCAAGAGATCGCAATCTCTGTTACGAATACAGCTACGATACTGCGCAGGAGTTTCGCAATCGTCGCTTTACTAGCGCCAAGGTACTATCGACCATTCCTAAATCGGTAGCGGTCTGTGACCTTGATACTAGACACGGAACACTTCTTCTCAAAAGCAAATTTTCACCCCCGGCTAACTGCGACTTGATAGCGGACGAGTATGTCTCGGCGAAGCCCTTGGAGGACGCGATCAAGGCAATCGCTGACGCTTTCTTGAACCACAGTAAGCTACCGAAGCCATTACGTGAGTTCTTGCTTCGCCTACAACCGGATGTCTCGAGCGAAGAGCTTCTGGCAATTGATGAACTGGACGGTCAGGCAAAGCTCGAAAAAATCGTTTCAACCATAGCTGCACTCAACAATAGCTACATTTCCATTCAGGGGCCACCCGGAACTGGTAAGACCTACACGGCCAAGCACATCATTCTTGAACTTTTGCGTCGCGGCCATTCTATTGGTATCACGTCCAATAGCCACGAGGCGATCAACAACTTACTGCTCGGCGTGCTGTCGCTTATGGAGGAACAGTCCGATCGCTTTACACTCTGTAAGATCAGACGAGATCCAGAGCCCCAGTTTGAGGGCACCAACGTCATCTGCTTGGAGGCGAGTTCAGATATCGACGAAGCGGTCGGTCCAGGCCGCGTGGTTGGGGCCACTGCGTGGGGATTTGCCCGACAAGGCGCGCGGGTGGATTATCTGTTTATCGACGAGGCTGGCCAAGTTTCAATAGCAAATTTCGTGGCCATGAGCGCTCAGGCCAAGAACATTGTGTGTCTGGGCGATCAAATGCAGTTGCCCCAGCCAGTTGAAGGAACCCACCCCGGTGATAGCGGGTTGTCGATACTCGACTACATTCTGAAGGATCACGCCACCATACCACCCGAAATGGGGGTCTTTCTCAATCGCACCTATCGAATGCACGCGGGTGTAAATGCCTTCATTAGTGAAGCTATTTACGAATCCCGTCTCAACAATGATCCTGCCTGTGATCGCCAAGAAATCTTGTTTGAAGCTGGTAAAGGAGGGCTACTCCAGCGTCGGACTGGTATCCAGTACATTAGCCTAGACCACTCAGGTAACAAGCAGGCAAGTTTCGAAGAAGTCAGTATGATCACGGAGCTTGTGCCGCAACTGCTATCAAGCCAGTGGCGCGACAAGCAGGGTCAGATCCACCCGCTTAAAGTAGAGGATATCCTGATCGTCGCACCGTT
The DNA here is from genome assembly GCF_039538005.1 of Allohahella marinimesophila. Taxonomy (NCBI): domain Bacteria; kingdom Pseudomonadati; phylum Pseudomonadota; class Gammaproteobacteria; order Oceanospirillales; family Hahellaceae; genus Allohahella; species Allohahella marinimesophila. Next base: position 52,018 of record NZ_BAABBO010000021.1, on the reverse strand, counting down.
CAACTATCAGGTGAACGAGTTGAAAAAGGCGCTCGGTCCCTCTGCACGTATTGGCACTGTCGACAAGTTCCAGGGACAGGAGGCGCCAGTTGTTATCGTCTCAATGGCAGCGAGTGTGGCCGCAGAGAGTTCAAAAGGTGTCCGATTCCTGCTAAAGAGGAATCGGCTGAATGTTGCGGTCTCACGGGCGCAAGCTTTGGTAATGGTGGTGGCTTCTTCAAGTCTTCTAGAGGGCTGCCCGACCAATCTGGCAGACATTAATTTATATAGTTTATTCTATAGGTTACGGACTGCACAGTGGTATGAAGTTATATGTAAATGATATTAATGGTATTTTTGCTGACTTCCCCCGGAATTAGAGTCATGAATTCGATGAGATTTCCAGTTAATCTACATTACGGAGCTCAGGAATGAGGATGTTGGCATTTTTCTGAATCGCGACGAGGAAAAACTGCTGGATGTATGTACAATGCAGTTGCACAAACACTTGAGGGGCACAATCACATGCGATTCACTGATGCGAAAAGTGACACTTTGAACCTGCGAATCCTTCCAACCTTCAAGAAGGTCTTAAAGGAGGTCGAAGATCACGATCAGCGCAATACGGTTAAGATGCTTGAAGTGCTGCTTTGTGAGTGCTACGAACGTAATGGAATCGCCCCTGAGGGCCAAAAAAATAATTCCCCGCCTTTCAAGCGGGCGCGTTCAAACCGTAAGATGCACGTGGGAGCAGCATGACCTTTCGCTACATTGGTTCGAAGTCTAGGCTCATCAATCAGATAACAACCTACATGGGGCGCCCTCGACAGGGCGCCTTCTTCGTGGACGCTTTCTGTGGCACGGGGGTGGTGGCTGAGGGTGCTGCTGACTTGGGATGGAACGTGCGTATCAACGACAGTCTGCACTCTGCGGTGATTTCCGCAGGGGCACGGTTAATCAGTGCTGATCAAGCGGCTTTTAGGAGGCTGGGTGGCTACACCAATGCCATCGCCACGCTCAATGCTGCCAAGCCCAAGCATGGCTTTATGTGGCGTGAGTACAGCCCTGCATCGGTGGACACTTGTGGCCTTGAGCGACGCTACTTCACCCAAGACAATGCAGCACGAATCGATGCTATGCGGGAGATGATTGGCGAATGGGCGGGGGCTGGCACTATTGATGAGATAGAAGAGCGCTTGCTCATCGCAGACCTCTTTGGCGCTTTAAATAGAGTGGCCAACATCGCGGGTACTTTTGGCTGCTTCCTCTCCAAGTGGACAAGCCAATCGCAAGACAAAATCGCTATGCGCTGCCGTGATCTCAAAAAGAGAGGCGTGCATGTTGAAGCCACTGTGGGTGATGTGTTCGACGTGCCTAATGCGGCGCATGACTTGGTGTATTTGGACCCACCATACACTAAGCGCCAGTACGCGAGCTATTACCACATCCTTGAAACGGTAGCTCTGGGTGATGAGCCCGAGGTGAAGGGGGTTGCAGGGCTTCGTCCTTGGAAAAACTTGGCTTCAGATTTTTGCTACAAGACCCGTGCTCTGCAAACGCTCTCACGCCTAGTGCATGGTTTGAAGGCCCAAAAGGTGTTGCTCTCGTACAGCAGTGAAGGGCACATCTGCATGCAAGATATTAAGTCTGAGCTCTCGAAGATCGGCACGTCCACGATGCATCCTTTAGGAGCCATTGGCCGGTACCGGCCCAATAAGGTGGCTAGTAATACTGCGTCTGACGTGAGCGAGTTTTTGGTGGTGGTGGAGCGGCCTACGGTACGGTTGTGCAAAGCTCAGCCCAAGGCTGTTCAAAACAATAAGCCCCTCCCTGTGGAGAGCTATGTATGAGCGCACCTCGCCCCGTTGAAGCCGAGTATCTGGCCGCAGCAGAAGTAGCTCTCACAAAGGCTATTGGTAGAGGTCGTGGTCCTGCCTGCTTTGAGCTTCGGCTTCAAGTTTTGGAGGCAGTGTCAGCGCTTTTCGGTGGGTTTGACCTGGCGGCGTTTCACGAGACTTTTGGGGTCAGAAGCAAGAGCCCGACAGCAGAGCTTTTGGAATTTGCGGCACCTGTGGCACGTGCCATCGAGCGTTCACCGATTCAGCCCGCTTTGGCGCTGAGTGTCCTGGCGCGTGAGGCGTTGCATGAGCAGGATCGAAAAAGCACGGGCGCCTACCATACGGACTTTCGCTTGGCCACACGACTGGCGAAGCTCGCCGCCCCCAAGCTTTCATACAGGAGTAAGGTGATTGATCCAGCCTGCGGCGCAGGAATTTTGCTAGCAGCGCTGACTCACGCAGTCTGTGGGATGAATCGGGCCAAGACCGCGTATTGGTTGGCTCACGGTGTATATGCAGCGGATCTTTCTGGCAACTCCTTGCGTGCGGCACTGCTTGCACTTGCTTCGTTCACTGATGATGTATCAACTCTTAAAGCTATGCGTGCACGTTGGTACTGTGGCGATAGCTTGATGGCAGACCGTAAGGTTTGGGCTACCATGGCTCCTGAGGGCTTTGATGGGGTAATTGGCAACCCACCATGGGAAAAGGTCAAGCTCTCACGGCATGAATTCTTGAAGTCCTCAGGCACCAAGCGCCACTACGGGGCCCAAATTAATGGGCTTGATGAGGTTCGGTTTGCCCAGCAGCGCGATGAGGTAGCAAACTACTCTCGGCGCCTGTTGGCTCGCTATCCCGATTTGGGCAAGGGAGAGCCAGACCTCTACATCGCTTTCACTGACCTTTTCTTGGAGCTCTGTAAAGAGCAGGGTGTGGTGGCTGCACTAAACCCTGGTGGGCTCATTCGCTCGCAAGGTACCCGCGCTATGCGGCAGAAAATTTTTGATGCGAGCCAGAGCGTGTCTATATCCATCATCGATAACCGTGCACGGTTCTTTGCCATCGACACACGCTTTAAGTTCCTGGCCGTGGCTCTCACGAAGGCTGGCTCTAAAAAGAGCAAGCACGAGCCCATCACCCTTATGCATGAGCGGGGCACCCCTACGGGCTTGGAGATTACGGGAACTGCCACCATTGAGCGTGCAGCACTTGCGGGTGTACGGGGCGACTTGAGCCTGCCCGAGGTTCGTAGCGTGTCTGAGTGGAAGCTTTTCTCCAAGATTGGAGAAGCAGGTGTTTCGTGGGTAGAGCCTGGTAATGGCTGGACCCCGAAGTTTTGTCGTGAAGTTGATATGACTAAGGAGCGACCTAAGTTTCTGGGTCGTGCCACGCCTGGTGCTCTGCCACTGGCAGAAGGTCGAATGGTGCAGGCACATCGCTTTGGTGTAAAAGGGCACGTCTCTGGCACTGGTCGCAGTGCGTTGTGGGAGGCCTATGCCGTCGGAGGCTCACGCCTTGCCCCCCAATTTTGGATTCGGGCCTCCGACATGCCCAGTGCTAACCGGCACCGTGCGGACTTACTACGTGTGGGCTTTTGCGACATTGCGGGTCAGACCAATGAGCGCTCGCTCATGGCCTCGCTAATTCCTGCTGGGATAGTCTGTGGCAATAAGGTGCCCACTATTCTTTTCCCTGAGGACCCATCGGAAGAACGTCTGCTGGTGTGGGTATCCATCGCAAACAGTTTTGCCTTTGACTGGATGCTTCGGCGCGTGCTCACAACGACGGTGAATTACTTCCTGCTGCAAAGTGTTCCCATGCCGAAACTCACCAAAGACGGCTTGCCATGGAAGAGGATGGCGAGTGCTGCACGTGAACTGCGCACACTCGACAGTGCGGGCGCTACTCGTGAAACCTACGAGCGCATGGCGCAGCTTCGTGGGGAGATTGATGCGGAAGTGGCCGTGGCGTATGGGCTCGATTTAAAGGACATGGAGTTGGTGCTCCAAGACTTCCCGCTCTTGGATCGGGGTCAGGTGGGATTGCCTGGTGAGGCCAAGTCCACAATTACCAGAGATAGTGCTTTGGCTGCAATGGCAAAGCGCACTGGAAGCCAGGCTAAAGTTTGGTCGCACCGTGCGATGGAGGCACGTGCATTGGGGGCTATGGCTTACGTGCCCTCAGAACTCGCCCTTGGAGGCGAAGAAATCGAAGAAGGTGTGGGGGATAAAAACTATGGCTGAAGCTGAGGCTGCAAGCCAACAAGTCGCAAGGCTTGTATTCAAAGAAATCCTGGATGGGGATCGCAAAAAATTCCTAGCTAAATCGAATGCTGATGCCAAAGCGGGTGGGGGCGCAAGGGATCTTCGCTTCGGATCAGTTGATCAAGTAAAGGACACGTTGAAGCAGCTCTTTCCTGAGACTGAGCAGACGAAAAACAAGGCTGGAAACGCGCAGTTCAAGGGCCTCTTCAACTGGATTGACCAGAGCGGTAGGCATCAGCAGGAGACCGCCTTGTTGAAGCCCCCCTACTTGAAACGCAGCGAGTTTCGGATTGCCCAAGTCCATAAGTATGCATGTTTTCAGGTCCGCCCTATCCCGAAAGCTAGTGCAGGCAATCGGGTTCTGCTGCTCCTGATCCAGCGGTACGACGGATCTGTTTGGCCGCATTTTGTCGAGGAGGCGTCTTTGCGTACCCCGGACGCTTGGGATGAGTCTGTCAGTAAGCCGCTTCTTGAATGCCTGGATGCCAAGCGTGCCAAGAAGGTTGCTGCCATGGGTTTTATCGACCTTTCAAATTACAAGAGATTTTGCAATGGCAAACAATGTATCTGACGCTTGCAAGCAAGCATTGAGGCTTCTGGCGCGATCCAGGAACGTATTAGTTTCGGGACCGCCAGGTGCAGGCAAGTCAAAACTGTTGGCAGAGGTTGCACTCGCATTCTTGAGTCCACCTGGGCAACAGTCGAATGCGGTGCCGAAGCATGACCCCAACAATCTCATTCCTATTCCGCCGGCCAAGAAAGTCCCCGATTCTTTGAGCCAGCAGTTCCCTGGCGCCAGCAAGACGGATCGCAAAGTCTTTCGGACGGTCTTTCACCAAAACTCCAAGTACCGTGACTTTGTCTCGGGCATTACTCCGGCAGTTAACAAGCAAGCAGGAGCCCCTGACTTCACCATCGTGAAGGGAACTTTATATCGTGCCAGTGAGCATGCGAAGGGCGCAAGTGGTGCCGCACTCTTGATCATTGATGAGATCAACCGAGGCCCTGCGGTGCAGGCGTTCGGTGGTGCCATTGTGGCAATTGAGGCCGACAAACGCTTGGCCTCTAATGGGGCCAGACGTGCCGAAACGCAGTTTTTTGAAATGCTCGATCCCATGTCTGGTGATGTTATCGAATACGCATTGCCTCATGACCTCTACATCCTGGCAGCGATGAATCAGGCCGATGCGTCTGTTGAGCCCTTGGATGTCGCATTCTTGCGTCGTTGGGAGCCTCTGCGTTTGGAGCCCGACGAAGCGGCTTTACGGGCGTTTTACGGTCTGGGTTCCAGTACCAATGCGCTGCCTAATGTGCCTGCCAGCGTGAACGATGCCTTGGAGGCTTCGGTTAGTGCCTGGGTTGCTGTAAACGCGCAAATTGCACTGGGTCGAGGCCCCGAGTTTCAGATCGGACATGGCGTGCTGATGTCGGATGTGAAGCCACAAGTATTGGGCCTTAATGATGCTTTAGGCACGCTGTGTGTAGGGTGGGCCAAGGTGCGTGCTCATGTGGAAGAGGTTTTCTTTGGGGACACCCGAGGCATCGCCGCCGTTCTTAATGCGCTCGATGGGCCAGCGTTCAATCCGTTTAAGCTCACTGAGACTACCTTTGCGGATGATTTGCGCTTTCGTCTTGAAGGGCCTACGAATTTCGAGGAGGACAATATCTACACGGCTCTCAGGGCATTCGCTAATCCTAGGGGGTAGCACGTGGTGAACCCCCGAACACGGCTGTCCCTTGTTGAATACGGTGCGCCCGTTGACCTGAGCCGTGCGATTGCTGATTCCATTGGGGTGGATCGCACGAAGGCCCACGGCCTATTATTGGAGGCTGGGAACCGTGCTGCGTCAAGCCTGAGGCTCACCTACAACCCTATCAGTGTGGGTGCCAAGGGCACACGTGCCATCGATTTTGCGGGCCTCATTCGCCTGGCTCCTTCACTGGAATTGGAAGTTGCTCCCAAGTTTTTGGGGCTCGACGACACCGATGCTTCCTGGCGCGAGGATTTCTTTTTCCTCTCCACGCTTTCACGCCATGGACGGCTCTTGGCTTCTGAGCGTTTATCTGCATCAGGTGGTACCTCAAGGGACTTGTCCACACTAATAGCTCGTTCCATCACGAGCATGTACGAGGCTCGTAAGCGTCGGCCATTGCGCAGCTATCGTAGGGTGCGTGAAGCAGACTTCTTTATCGATGGGGATCCTGATCCTGTGGAGCTCATCTTTCCTTCACCTGATGGCTTTGAACAAGAGCTCATTCGTTTTGATCGCAAGAACGGTTGGAATGGGGACATCGTGGCTGCGGCCAAGGAGTTACTCCCTGAAGTCAGTGACCCATCGGCTGCAAGTCCGCTGGTGCGTTTAATTGAAGATCTTTCGCCCCAAAACGTTACTGCTAATCGTCGAAAACCCATTCCTGCACGACACCGAGCGTGGAAGCCGCTGCATGAGCTGTCTATCGATGTGCTCGGAGGCCTGGGGCTAAACTACAAGCAGGGGCAGGCCCATGCACCTGGTTACTTAGTGAAGACCTGGCGCGTATGGGAAGACCTGTTAACGGTGGCTGCACGGTTGGGCTTTGGCCGCAGTGCCGCAGTGCCCCAACAGGGCTATCCTTTGGGCACCAAGATCAGAACAAGTACCGGTGCCGCGAACAAGCTTTCAGTGTACCCAGATTGCGTGATTGAGCCCTATGGAACAAGGCCCAGGATGCTGCTGGATGCCAAGTACAAGGGGCACGTGGAGAAGGGGCAGCTTCGTATCAGTGAAGCCGACATCTACGAAGCCCTAGCCTTCTCCAAGGCCACTGGATGCAACCTGGTGGCGCTTGCCTATCCCGCACAGCCAGGGAATGACCTACAGCCCGTAGGAACGTGCACGGTCTTCGAAAAGGCTTTGGTGGATGCGGTACAAATCGTGGGCATTCAAATCGAGAGCCGTCGAGTTTCGAGGGTGGGAGGTCTCAGGATATTTGCCGCAAACATGGCTGCTGGGGTGACCGCAGCCTTTGTGTGATTGCGCAAATGGGTTTTTTCCCAAAAGTTTCGCGGTGATTACTTTAAGTGTAGGCGCTGATGAGCTCGAACGCTCTTCCCCTTGTTCAGTAGCTGTGCTGCTTGATATGGCGGCTGCGCTGCCGGTGGGGTGGGTAAAGGGCCAGTCTAGGGGCAACGATGAGGCGGTACTGCTTGAGGTTTGGCAGCAGCTTGAAATCAAGCTGACGCAGTCAGCAAAAGCATTTTCGCGGATGAGAAAGTGAATAAGAGGCCACCCGTGGTACGTCTGACCTGAAAGTTAGGGCGTGTTGCAACCCTCAGTTCCGCTTCGCCGACATGTGGTCCCAAACTGAGAGCCTCTGGCGGCCAGCGTTGCGGCCGGCTGCCCTGCGATTGTCGAATCCTGCTGTGTAGATTTAGACAGACTTCATCAAGAAAATTTCAGGCTACACGACTACACGACTACACGACTACACGACTACACGACTACACGACTACACGACTACACGACTACACGACTACACGACTACACGACTACACGACTACACGACTACACGACTACACGACTACACGACTACACGACTACACGACTACACGACTACACGACTACACGACTACACGACTACACGACTACACGACTACACGACTACACGACTACACGACTACACGACTACACGACTACACGACTACACGACTACACGACTACACGACTACACGACTACACGACTACACGACTACACGACTACACGACTACACGACTACACGACTACACGACTACACGACTACACGACTACACGACTACACGACTACACGACTACACGACTACACGACTACACGACTACACGACTACACGACTACACGACGACTCAGGCGACACGGCGACACGGCGACACAGGCGAGAGTATTGACTGATTAAAGAATTTGCCTTGGTAGGTCGAGCGAAGCTCCACGCGGGTCGCAGTGGTGGATAGAAAATAGGCTGCGTTCGTCTGAAGAAGATCCAACCTGCTCAGTCTCACAATCGTAAGAAATTAGGCTCTAAAGCGAAACAAGGCCCGGCCGAAACAAAGATAACGCTCTCTCGCGTCTGTCACACCACTTTCGGCAGGTGTCGCGGCTACCCTGCATCCAATGCGATGTAACCATGCGCTCGACAAAGATGTCTACGGCACGAGCGAATTGTACGTTATTCATGCAGGTTGGAATGTGAGCAACTTCGGAAGAAGCTGTAGGTTTTGGCTTACACAACAAAATGGTCACGCTGGGAGCTCCTTGGAAAAGGCTCAGCAACTGATGATATTCCGGACTTGGTGTAGATATGATGGTGCTAAACGCATGCACGTGGCCAGAAATGCCAAGGATGAGCAGAAATCGCATTAGTCACATTGGCAGTTAGGACTGCTCCACTCTTTGCCGACTGGATCAACACCGCGCGCCTCGAAGATTTTTCCCCTTTGACCATCGAGGCTCTGCCTTCCTCTAAAATCAATTGTTAATGGCCATTTAAAATGACCCACTAATGGCCATTACTTTTGACCCACCCCGAGGTGGCCATGAGGCCATAGAACGAGATAGCGTGCATGGCTTTTTTCAGCCGGGGCGCGTCAGTGAAGGAGTGGGTTGTGATACACAAGATCAAGGCATTACACGACGGCGGCAAGGGCCTCTCTATCCGGGCAATCGGTCAGGAGTTGGGCTTGTCCCGCAATACCGTCCGCAAGTATCTGCGGATGGACGAGCAGGCGATCGCGATTCAGCTTGGCGACACCGCCAGGACGAAGCGCCTCGACGAGCACCGCGACGCCATCGTCTACCTGCTCAAGCGGTTTCCCAAGCTCAGTGCGGTCAAGGTTGCCCGTAAGCTTCGCGAGAAGGTCGGCGAGCTGCCTGCCTCCAACCGCAGTATCCGGCGGTATGTCCAGGCGGTGAAGGCTGAGGTCGCTACCGCTCAGTTGCGCTACTACGAGCCCGTGGTCGATGACCTGCCTGGCGTGCAGTGCCAGGTTGATCCGGGTGAACTTCGAGGCGTTATGATCGGTGGGGAAGAAGCCACTTTGCACTTCGTCGTGTTCGTGCTCGCGTTTTCCAGATTGATGTACGTCGGCGTCTCGTTCAAGCCGTTGGACACACAGACCTTCATCCAGCTGCATGACGAAGCTTTCCGCTATTTCGGTGGCGTCCCCGATGAGTGTGTCTACGATCAGACCAAGCTGGTCGTTATCAGTGAGCAGTATCGGGAGCTGACGATCAACGAGCGCTTCCACGAGTACGCCACTGCAGCCGGCTACCGCATCCATGCCTGTGAAGGCTATGACCCTGAGAGCAAGGGCAAGGTCGAAGCCGGCGTCAAGTATGTCAAGCAGGACTGTCTGTACGGCGAGACCTTCGCTGATCGCGAAGACCTGCGCAGTCACGTGCTGAACTGGCTGAAGACGGTCGCCAATGTACGGCTTCACGGCACGACCGGGGAGCAGCCCGTCGCGCGCTTCGAAGCGCTGGAGCGAGGGCATCTGAAGCCGTACCTGACACCGGCCTGTGTCTCCAGATCACTGGCTCCCGGTGCGACCCGCCAGGTGGACAAGACCGGTCTGATCAGCTGGAAGGCCAACAAGTACTCCGTGCCGCTGCGCTGGCAACAGGCTCGAGTCGGGGTGACCGAGGTTGATGCCGAGCTGCTGGTCAGTGATCTCGAGAGCGGCGAAGTGATCGCCTGCCATGCCCTCTGCGACGACAAGGGCCGCGTGATCAAGAACACCAATCATTACCGCGACCATGCTCAGCGTACCGCCGATCTCGAAGCCGCGATCACGACTGAGCTTGACGAGGCCGCTGGCGCTGCGCTGTGCCAGCAGCTGAAGCGCTCTGAGCCAAAGATCTACAAGGATCAGCTTCTGGCGGCGCGCGACTTGCTGCGGCGGTATGCTCCGGTGGATCGTGAGCTGATCGATCAGCTCGCCCAGCGGCCGGGCCTCACAGCCACACGCCTGCGCGCCTATCTTGAAGCCTCGCAGGCGGCCATCAAGCGTGAGCGCCTGCCAGAACCGCTACCGCTCGTAAGCGAGGGGCTGGACCTGAGCGTGTATGCCCGTATTGGCCACTCCAGTGGCCAGGAGGTGACCCATGAGTCAGCTTGAACAGACTCAGTCACGTTATCGCAGTCTGCGCATGAGTGCAGCCGCAGATGAGCTCGTTAGTCTGCTTGCGCAGGCCGAGGCCAATGAGGCCTCGTACCTGAGCTTTGCTGATCAGCTGGCCGAGTACGAGATGGTACAGCGCCAGCACAAGCGACTGACCCGAAACCTGAAACTGGCTGCCTTCCCGTCAGAGAAGCGGCTGGAAGGCTTCGACTATCGTCACCAGAGCACCATCAGCAAGCGTCAGGTGAACGCGCTCCTGGACTTTGGCTTTATCGACGAGCGCAATAACCTGGTGTTTATCGGTCCGCCGGGCGTGGGCAAGACCCACCTGGCCATCGGCATTGGCCACAAAGCGGTCGAGGCCGGCTACCGCGTCCTGTTCCGCAACGCGCTGGACTTGGTCGAAGAGCTTGAGCTGGCGGAGATGAAAGGTGAGCTGAAGAAGCGAGTGAACCAGCTGGCCAAGCATGACCTGCTGATCATCGACGAGCTGGGCTACCTGCCCATGACCCGGCAAGCTCGGTTCAATCTGTTCCAGCTGATCAACAGCCTTTATGAATACCGCTCGATCATCCTGACCACGAACAAGGACTTTACCAACTGGGGCGAGTTCTTCCACGACGACAACGTGGCGGTGCCGATCATAGACCGGATCATACACCACTCGCATATCTTCATGCTGGGCGGTGAGAGCTATCGACTGAAGCAGAAAACGAAGAGTTAAACGACAAACGGTGGGTCAATATTATTGGCCAGAAGTGGGTCAAAATAGATGGCCATTGACAACGGTCATTACTTTAAGCAACCGATTACTCGTCGGAGCCTCCCATCCTCTTGTTACTGCTGGCTCTCGGCAGTCAGAGCAAGACTGGCATAGCCTACAAGCTCAAGATGGTTTTATGAATATTTAAAAGCTGGTGCTGCAGACACCCCGCCGATTGACACTGCCCAAGAGGCTCGCTCAAGAGCGGGAGGCGCTAACAGGATAAACGGCTGATTAAGGGGTGTGAAGTCCAACGGTACGGAAACGTACGCTAAGAACAAAAGGAAGACATAGAGCGCCAGACCACAATCAAACGCATGGAAGGGTTTGATTAAGACTGCCACTTCACCAGGAAGCTCAAGGCCGTTGTCCATGGCGAAGCTGGCGGAGAGTGCGATTCCAACAAGAGAACCGCGACTGGTCTTCAATCCTGCGAAGTTGACAAAGAGTAGAGCATCCGTAACTGCACGAAGCCTCAGCTTTTCTAGTGGCCCAAAATGCGATCTGCAACTTCGTCTGTCGAACTGATGGGTGCATCGACGTGCAGAACGCATTTATAGATTAGAACCAAATCAATATGCTTAGTGTTAGCCTCACTGAGCGTCAAGATTGCTTCGCACATCTGCGAGTTTCGCCGTAGCCGGATCGGGCCGGGAGATTTCTTATGATGCACGACTTATCCAGCAACCGCAAAGAATTCGCCCAGCGATGTCGCGTCAAAGTCGGCGAGCGTGTCGGTCGCTCGGCGACAGAAAAACAGCTCGACGAAGGCATACCGCTGTTTCTGGATCACTCATCTGCACTCTCCAGATCGAACAGACTTAATCACCACTTGACAGCCGCCGGGTCTCGGGCCTGACTGGCAGTAGGGCTGCGAAATCTGAGCTCAGCACGTCTGCAGCAATGCATGGCAAGCAATTGCTAGACCTTGGTCTGACCGTAGATCAGGTGGTTCATGACTACGGTGACGTATGCTAGACGACTACAGACCTGGCTGTCGAACGCGATGCCCCCTCCAAAATTGATGAGCTCCGCATATTGGAATCGGCGCTGCGATTATCTGGCCGTTTTATGGGTTAGTCTCCGCTGCAGTTCTGCTCTTCGCGGTTGGTGTGTTCGATATTTTTCAGGAATGAAGATGATCGAGATCAAGATCTCGCAGGGTGCCAAGCCCGGGCATGGTGGTGTTCTGCCGGCCTCGAAGAATAATGATGAAATCGCAGAAGTGAGAGAAGTGGAGTCCCATCCCGAAGTGATGTCGCCGCCAGGTCATAGTGCGTTCAGTGACGCCAGGGCCTGTGGGGGTTCGTGTAGCAACTACGGGACTTGAGTGGCGGCAAATCGGTCGGCTTAACGCTCTGCATTGACAGCACTGACGAGTTCATCGATATCTGCGGACAAATGCGTGCCACTGGACTCAAACCGAATTTCATCACTGTCGACGCCGCCGAAGGTGGCACCGGTGCGGCGCCGATCGACTTTTCGAAATACGTCGGCATGCCGTGGGAGAAAACGCTCATATTTGTGGTTAATACACTCAGGGGCTATGACCTGAAAAAGGATGTGCGAGTGTTGACGGCCAGCGAGATCTTCACGGCCTTTGATATTTTCAATGCACTGTGTATCGGTGCTGATATCTGCAGTACCGCCAGGGGCATGATGCGGGCCCTGGGCTGTATTCAGTCCCTTCAGTGTCATGAGAATACCTGCCCCACGGGCGTGACCACCAAGGATCCGAGACTCAGAAGAGGCTTGGTGGTGGAAGAGAAACGGAAGCGGGTCACGATTATCAGCAGGAAACCGTCAAGGAGTTTCTCCAGCTCTTCGCAGCAGCGGGTTGTACAGAGTTGGAGCAGCTCAATCGAACCTTCATTTACAAGCGTATCAACGATGAAAATTGCTGTTACCAGGACTTGTACCCCCAAATAGAGTCAGGCGTCTATCTATCGAAAGAGAAGCTTGTATGAGGTGCGGTCAGCTCATAAGGCGGACAGGATAGACGCAGACTTTCATTAGCACTTTGCTGAACAAGGAGAAAACGGATGTCGGATTCAGATCAGGACGCTTCAGTAACGAAGACAGCACGCCTCTACCGGATGGTCATGGAAAAGCATCTTTGCCCCTATGGTCTCAAGGCAAAGGACCTGCTCGAGCGCAAGGGCTTCGAGGTGGAAGATCATCATCTGACTACACGCGCCGAAACTGATGCGTTCATGGAGGAACATGGTGTCAAGACCACACCTCAAGCCTTTATAGATAAAGAGCGAATCGGCGGTTATGACGCCTTGCGCAAATATTTCGGGCAGGCAGTGAAGGATAAGAATGCCACATCCTACCAGCCCGTCATCGCGATTTTTGCCGTGGCTGCACTCATGGCGCTGGCCGTGTCATGGGCGACTTTCGGCACCATCTTTAACGTCCGTGCGGGCGAGTGGTTCATCTCGTTTTCAATGTGTATCCTGGCAATACAGAAGCTGCAGGATCTGGAGAGTTTCTCCACCATGTTCCTCGGCTACGATCTGCTGGCGCAGCGCTTCGTTCGCTACGGCTATATCTACCCATTCGGTGAAGCTTTCGCCGGCATTCTGATGGCAGCCGGAGCGCTGACCTGGCTCTCAGCACCAATTGCGCTGTTCATTGGCAGCGTTGGTGCCGTCTCCGTCTTCAAGGCAGTCTATATCGACAAGCGCGATATCAAATGTGCGTGTGTTGGGGGTAGCAGTAAAGTGCCTTTGGGTTTTGTCTCCCTGACCGAAAACGTCATGATGGTGCTTATGGCGCTATGGATGGTATTGAAGTGATGTCTAACAAACCGTAAGGGGTAAATTTTGATGGAAAATAACAAATCGATGTCAGGTAGCTACCTGAAATTTTTCGCCATGATTGCGACCTCAATGGTTGTGATGTTTTGTCTGATGTATCTGAATTCCTATCAGATAATCGATCATGCCTGGTTCAGTGAGACTCGCGTTTTCATGACGCTTATAATGGGGGGTGGCATGATCATCGTCATGCTGGCCTTCATGCTGGGGATGTATCGGAGTAGTAAAGCGAACGTCGCCGTGTTCTGTAGTGGGGGGCTGCTGATCCTACTGGGCGTCTGGCTGGTGCGCAGCCAGATCATCGTTGACGGCGTAGACTACATGCAAGGCATGATACCGCACCACTCGATAGCGATACTGACCAGTGAGCGCGCCAAGATAACCGATCCTCGCGTGCGCAAGTTGGCCGATGAAATCATTGACGCCCAGCGTAAAGAAATCAAGGCAATGGAATGGTTGATCAATGACATCGAAAAGAACGGCCTGGCAGAGGGTGAGGCCGCCGCCGCACTTCGCCCGGTGCCAAAGTTCGCTCCCACTCCGGAGTGAGCTGAATAACAGAAAAGTTAAGCGGCGTTCAGTTCTGTTTCAGCTTGGCCTGTTTAAATGAGTTCGTAAGCAAGAAAAACCCAGAGGACTCAACCATGAACATGATCATCAAGACACTCGCGATTACTTTAACGTTAACTGCAGCGGGGGTGGCTTCAGCAGATACCGGACTGGCTGATCGAATCAATGAAGCACGGACTTATCCTTTCAAGACAGCCGGCGATACTTTCTTCTCCAGTGAATCACACCGCAAGGTTGTTCAGTTGGTGAAGGAAATTCACAAGATCGATCCAAATTCGGTGGATAAGGCAAAGCGAGACGAGTTGCATGAGCAACTTCACAGAGAGCTCGAGTTGCACGCTGTTCGCTAGTCGAACAGGACTGTGCATGTATACCCTAATGGCCACGGATGGCCGTCGTTGCAGTCCTCTCAGCCATAGTGAGCTCGACCTTAACACACAGGCCGCCAAGTCTGGCCGATGCTGAAATGTCCATCACACCCCCATAGCCACTGACAAGCTCTCTTACGATAGCGAGCCCAAGCCCGTGGCCTTCGCGCTGATCATCGATACGGAAGCCACGATTACCCAAAAGTGAACGTTGATCTTCAGGTACGCCTGGTCCGTCATCCTCCACCTGAATGCAGAACTGGCGTTGAGAGCCTTCCAGGGTGACAACAACGACAGAACTCGCCCACTTCCCGGCATTGTCCACCAGGTTTCCCAAAAGCTCATTGAAATCCTGCTCTTCGATAGGCCAGCGGTCACTAGGGCCGAAACCACTCTCCAACTCAAAACGCTTCTGCGGGTACAGGCGCCCAAGCATCCAGAGCAAATTGCGAGCCTGGCTCGATAAACTGGCCGTCTTACCGGCCTGTGGACCTGACAGGCGATTTCGGCGCAGCTCGGCGTCCAATTGGCGATGCAGCGTTCGCAGCCGATCAGTCATCTGCTGACGCAGCGCCTGATCGATTTCAACAGTCGGGTCCTCGAGGATCTGCGTCAGGGCTGTCACCGGGGTCTTGATGCTATGCGAAAGATTGCCCAGCGCCTCTCTGGACTTCTGTATTTGTTTGTCGAGCGTATCGAGCAAACTGTTGAGCTGCCTGACGAGGCCAAGAAACTCAACCGGCGTAGCCTGGTCGAAACGACTGATCCGCCCGGCCTGCAGGTCAGCCAGACTGTGGCGAAGCGCCTTCAATGGACGCAGTGAAAGATGAATCGCCGCAATAATGAGCACAACGAGCATGCACAGCAGGACAACGGAGACCACACCAACCCAGAGGTGAAGTCTGGCCTCATCACTTTCGAGCTGTTCGAGGTCCTCTGCAACAATGACCACACCCGGCTGGCCTTCAATACGGAACGGTTGTTGAACCGCGTAGAGGCGCCTCTGGTCGACGACGATGAACAGTTTCTCAGACGTGGTGGGCAACTCAAGGGGCTCCAGGGCTGCAGCGAGATCCTGCGGATTTGACCAGCTCTGCAAGCCTATCCTGATCGCCACCATATGGTGGAAGGCTTCTGCAAAAAACGTATCGTTCTCGAACCAACTGTCCAGATCGGGATACTCTTCCTCGATCCTGCTCACAATATAGTCGGCCTCCTGCTGTAGCCGATCGCTGAGAAAGTTCCTGAGCATGGCATCCATAAGTGCGCCATGAACGACCCAGGCGATCAGCATTAATACGGTAGCGAATGGGAGCAACCAGAGCAGCAGTGTACTTCTGATCGAACGGCGGGCCCTAGTCATCAGGTTTGAAGCAGTAGCCCTGGCCGCGCATGGTCAGAATCGAGGACTTGCCGACTATGGAGCGGAGCCGATGAATATAGGCTTCGATGGTATTCGCACTTGCTTCCGTATCAAGATCATAGAGCTGTTCCAGAAGCTCCTGCTTGGAAATGATCCAGCCTGGCCGACTCAAGAGGGCCCTCAGCAGACGAAACTCTGTTGCGGTGAGGACTTGCCAACCGTCGGTCGTCTGGACCTGCTGTCTGTCACCGTCGAGAACAAAGTTGCCAGCACTGAGTCGGTTCTCCGCGCGACCCTCACTACGGCGAACGAGGGCGTGAAGTCTGGCCAGCAGTTCTTCCATATGAAAAGGCTTCGCCAGATAGTCGTCTGCGCCTGCTTTCAGACCATTGACCTTGTCCTGCCAGTCACCTCGGGCAGTGAGAAGCAGAACAGGCAACCGCTTGCCAGCCTCGCGCCATCGGCGAAGAACATCGAGGCCATTGCCATCCGGCAGGCCTATGTCAACCACGGCGACTTTGTAATCTTCCTGGAGGCCAAGCTGGAGGGCGCTCTGCGCCGAAGCCACCTGATCGACTACGAAGCCACCAGCCATAAGATTTCTACAGGTAGCTTGTGCCAGCATCATGTCATCTTCGACCAGTAGTAATCTCATTAAGGTTGGCCAGTCAGATTGAGAAAGTGGACGGTGTTGCGCTAGCTGAGCAGAATGCCTCACCAAGCTTAAACGAAACTGAATTACCTGACTTTACGCGCTGTTACAGATAAATGAAATCACTCCGGCTTTCCGGAATTTAAGCGAATTTGCTTTGCACTGTGGGCGGGAGTCTGCTAAAAAATGCTGATGAATCGTCGCGCAGTAAAAGTCTGGTTGGTCCTTACATTGGTATTTCTGATGCCGATGCAGGTCTTTGCGGCCGGAATTCGGTGTCATACCGGTACGCAGCAGTCATCGAACATTGCTGCTTCATCGCATGCGCATACTGGGTCGGCAGATCACCTTTCCAATATCGATTCTGCTGAGCTAGCCGACGACTCACATGCCCAAGGGGCACATGAGAAGAGTGTTCAGAAGCAGGCCAAGTGCACGCACTGCTCTCCATGCTGCGCGGGTTCCATTCTGATGCTCGATTCCGGATCAGATCTTTTCGAAGCCAGAGCGGTTCACGTCGGCTCGGGTTTAGCTTCGCTTTACGTGTATTCATTACTCCCTGCGCTTGATCGCCCCCCTCGAACTACCTCCATTTCCTGAGTCTAGTCAAACGTAGATCCTCGGCTGGATTTTGATTGTCCTGCCGATATCTGAAGACGAAGTAATGTGAGGACCTCATGTCTTTCAAATTTCATACCCGTATTGTTTACGGTCTCTGTTTGCTTGGCCTTGGCGCCGCCTGGACAGCCCATGCCGAAGAGTCTCCCGTCGATTCGAAGGACAGCTGTGTCTGCGAAAGTTCTGCACACGAGGGCGTATCTGCACACAAGGGCGTAGCAGTCATCAATGACTGGAAGCCCGTCTTCGCTGACTACGAAGCGTTCAATGAACAGCCAGTGTTGTCTTGGGAGCGACTCAACGAGCGCGTCGGAGAAATTGGGGGCTGGCGCGTTTACGCGATGGAGCCCTATGAAGACGATGAAGAGATGTCTTCTGAAGAGATGTCTTCTGAAGAGATGCCTTCACACGGAGGTAATCACCAATGAATACGCTCAGCCCACTCCGTCCTGCGCTGCTACTGGCCATAGTCATTGCCAGCGGTTGCGCCTCGGTCGATATTTCTGAATCAGTCAAGCAGACCAATGAGCGCGCAAGCGCTTTCACTGGTGGTGAGCTGCAACTTGGCACGACAGACGAACAGCGATCAGACATGCAGGCCGCTGCAACTGAACTGCTGAAGCAGCCCCTTGGCGAAGCTGAGGCAGTTCGAGTCGCCCTGTTGAACAGTCCGCGTATGCAGTTGCTCGTTGCCCGGTACTGGGCAAACGCTGCAGCCATTGCCGATGAAGGCCGCATACCGAACCCTGTTTTTGCCTTTGAGCGCATCGAGGTCGGAGATGAACTCGAAATCACCCGCGCATTGTCGATTGGACTGATCGATATCCTCACTTATCCACAACGCTACGACCGTGCCCAACAGGCCCTGGCAGCCGCTCAGCTTGGATTGACTTCGACAGTCATCGGAGAAGTCACTGCTGTTCGTCAGGCATGGGTACAGGCCGTGGGTGCGCGTGAGCGTCTCGGGTATGCCGAGCAGGTGTATCAAAGCGGTGAGGCAAGTGCCGAACTGGCCCAGCGTATGAAAGCCGCCGGTAACTTCAGTGAACTAGCGCGAGCCCGTCAGCAGGTGTTTTATTCTGATGCTGCGACGTCGCTGGCAAACGCCCGGCATGAGGCACTGCGTGCCCGCGAATCACTGGTGCAAGTCCTGGGTCTTACAGAAAAGCAGTATGGCGCTCTGAAATTACCAGACAGGCTACCGAAAATACCTGACGCGCCGGTCAATGCCGAGGCCATAGGCACCATGGCGGTCGAAGAACGGCTCGATGTGCAAATGGCTAAAGCGGAGTTTGAAGCCGCCGCAGAAGCTCAGGGCTTCACACTATTGACCAGCTTTACCGACATCGAGGTGGGTGCCATTCGTGAGACTGCCTTCGGAGACGAAGGGCGCGAGTCCGCCTGGGGCTACGAGTTCGAATTGACCCTGCCGCTGTTCAACTGGGGCGGGATGGCCAGGGAAGCCATGAATGCCAGGACTCTGGCTGCGGCAAATAATCTCGAGCTCACGCTGCGTACGGTCAGCTCCGAACTTCGAGAGCAGTATTCGACCTATCGTAGCGCCTACGATATTGCGCTGCACTACCGCACCAATGTGATTCCGCTGCGACAGAAAATCATGGATGAATCAGTACTGCGCTATAACGGCATGATTATCGGTGTCTTCGAATTATTGGCAGATTACCGAAGTCACGTCGCCGCGGTGGTTTCGGCAATCAACGCGAATCAGGCCTTCTGGATGGCCGAGGCGGGCCTGAAGTCGGCGCGCGCTGGCGTATCAATGGGTGCCGCTTCATCTCTTTCCGATCAACCCAATGCTTCCGGAGGTGACGATGAAGGTCACTGATCAGCGTCAACTGGCCGCCGCAGCGGCACAACGACGAGACTTTCTGAAATTTGCCAGCATGACTGGCGGTATGGTCGCTGCCGCAGGCGTCAGCAGGGTCGCCATGTCGGCATTGCCTGAGCCTGTGATTCAGACCAGTACCGATACCATGCCACCGCTCGTTCCTGAAACAGGACGGCCTTACAATCCGGTCGTCACGCTCAATAGCTGGACACTGCCCTGGCGCATGAAGAACGGCGTGAAGGAATTTCACCTCGTCGCCGAGCCCGTGGTACGTGAAATGACGCCCGGTTTCAAGGCGCATCTCTGGGGGTACAACGGCCAGTCGCCAGGTCCAACCATCGAAGTAGTTGAAGGCGACCGGGTGCGCATATTCGTGACGAATCGTCTGCCGGAGCATACCAGTGTGCATTGGCACGGCCAGCGCCTGCCAAACGGTATGGATGGGGTGACAGGGCTGACGCAGCCAGCCATTCCCGCCGGCAAGACCTTTGTCTATGAATTCATGGCCAGACGGCCTGGTACCTTCATGTACCACCCACACGCCGACGAAATGACACAGATGGCCATGGGCATGATGGGCTTCTGGGTAACCCATCCAAAGGGCAATCATCCGCTCATCGATCCGGTCGATCGAGACTTCTGCATCATGCTCAATGCCTATGACATCGATCCTGGCAGTTATACGCCGAAGATCATGACCATGCTCGACTTCAATCTGTGGTCGTGGAACAGCCGAATCTTTCCAGGCATCGATTCACTCAACGTGCGTCATAACGACCGGGTGCGCATCCGCGTCGGTAACCTCACCATGACCAATCACCCAATGCATCTGCACGGTCATGAATTCGAGGTCACTGGCACCGATGGCGGGCCAACACCGAAGGGCTCGCGCTGGCCAGAAGTCACCGCCGACGTAGCCGTCGGGCAGATGCGGCAGATCGAATTCCTGGCCGATGAGGAAGGCGATTGGGCGTTTCACTGCCACAAGAGCCATCACACCATGAACGCCATGGGTCACGATGTGCCTACGCTTATTGGTGTCGATCACACCGGCCTGACGAAAAAGATTACCCAGCTGATTCCGGATTATATGGTCATGGGTGAGCGCGGCATGGCGGATATGGCTGAGATGGATATGCCGATTCCAGAAAATACTGCGCGAATGATGACCGGGGAAGGGCAGTTCGGCTCTGTGGAGATGGGCGGCATGTTCAGCATGGTCAAGGTTCGCAAGAATCAGGCGAGAGGGGATTACAGCGATCCAGGCTTTTACGATCATCCCAAGGGTACGGTGGCCTATGAGTTTGAGGGGGAGGTGCCTGTGGCTAGTCGGTCAAACGACGCAGGTGCATCTGCGATGAGCCCAGTCCACAAACCGTCAAAAGACATTGAGGTTAAGGCACGAAAACCGGGTGCCGCTTCAAGTAGCCATGAACACTAAAAGTAAACCAATGTAGTGAAAAGGGAGTAAGTCATGTTTAAAAGTATGATTGGTCAGTTGAAGTATGCGGCGCCGCTTTATTTGGTGTTAGGAAGCTCATTGGTAGCGGCCCACGGCGACAAGCACAAGGCTGAAGCCAGTGGACCTGTCGACAAGACCCAACAGATCTGGGGTATGGCTGCTGATCCGGGCAAGAGCGACAAGACGATCACGATGGCGCTGTCCGATAACATGCGTTTCTCGCCATCCACGGTCACCGTCCAGGAAGGAGATACAGTGACTTTCAAACTCAAGAACGACGGCGCCATCATGCACGAATTCGTGCTCGGCACCAAAGAGACTCTCGAGGAGCATGCTGCGTTGATGGTGAAATTTCCAGGCATGGAGCACAGCGAACCCTATATGGCTCACGTACCCCCGGGAGAAACTCGAGAGGTAAACTGGACCTTCAACAAGCCTGGCGAATTCGATTTCGCCTGTTTGATCGCAGGCCATTATCAGGCCGGCATGGTCGGTACAGTCACCGTCGAAGTAAAATAAATCATTCAGATCGATTCAACGAAAGGACATCAGCAATGACTATCAAGCATTTTGTATTGGCAAGCGCACTTCTGACAGTTTCACTGGCAAACACTTTCGCAGTCGCCGATTCAGGTCACGGCCATGACAAAGCCATGAAGAAGGATGGCGGTATGATGATGGAAGACGGCAAGATGATGGAAGGCGACATGGGCAAAATGGACGGCATGATGAAAGACAAGCATGCCGACGCCATGACCAAGGGAACCCTCCGTAAGGTGGATACCGAAGCTCGAACCCTCACCATCAAGCACGGCCCTATCAAGAACCTGGGTATGCCGCCGATGACCATGGTTTTTCAGACTGAAGACAGTGTCGATCTGAGCGAGCTGGAAGCTGGCGACAAGGTGGAGTTCAAGGTCGTCGACAAGAGCGGCAAGATGACGGTAACTGAAATCAAAGCAGCAAACTGAGGATAGGAGGGTACCAACAGTGAATCGACGATCATCGCTCGCAGACCCTCATCGCCGGGAGCTGCTCAGAATGGCGGGGGCTGGTTTTTTTCTCACCGGCATCAACAGCGTTCTGCCTTTGCCTGCCTGGGCTGCCACTGCTGCGCAGGGGCTGGCCACACATGAGATCAAGGATAGGTATGATCTCACGGTGGGCTATGCGCCGCTCACGATTGACGGCCGGCAGTCCAGGGCTACTGCCATTAACGGCACTGTGCCAGCGCCGTTAATCAGACTGCGGGAGGGTGACTTCATCAATCTCAATGTGACCAATGAGCTCGATGATGACAGCTCGATTCACTGGCATGGCATTCTCGTGCCCTTCCCAATGGATGGGGTGCCCGGCATCAACTTCAAAGGTATTCCTCCCGGGGATACCTATCACTACAAGTACCGTCTCAAGCAGGCAGGAACCTATTGGTATCACAGCCACAGCCGGTTCCAGGAACAGACCGGCATGTATGGTCCTCTGATCATCGAGCCCAGAGAGCCGGAGCCGTTCAAGTATCAGCGTGACCACGTAGTCGTGCTCTCCGACTGGGCTTTCGAGGATCCTGAAACTATCTTCCGCAACATCAATCTTGCTGGCGATTACTACAATTTTCAGCGCCGTACAGTAGGCGACTTCTTCGACGAAGTCAGCCGCAAAGGCCTGGGCGACGCAATTGCAGACCGCGCGGCCTGGGGCAAGATGCGCATGATGCCTGTCGATCTGGCGGATGTGACGGGTCATGCTTACACCTATCTCATGAACGGCAACTCGCCCGATATGAACTGGACTGGTCTGTTCGAGCCCGGAGAGACAATTCGCCTCCGATTCATCAACGCCTCCGCGATGAGCACCTTTGATGTGCGGATCCCGGGACTCGACATGACTGTGGTCATGGTCGACGGTAAGCCAGTCAAGCCAGTCGAGTTTCATGAGTTCAGAATTGGTGTGGCCGAGACCTACGATGTGCTCGTCCGTCCAACCGCCGAACAGGCATTCACCATCTTCGCTGAGTCACTCGATCGTAGTGGCTTCGCCCGCGGTACACTGGCCCCGGAAGCCAACATGACGGCAGCGGTTCCGGCGCTGCGGCCAAGGCCGGTGCGGGATCTGGCTGATATTGGCATGGGCATGATGGATGACATGCAGCCTGGGGATGAGTGGGACGGCCCGGATGGCAAAAAGGAGATGAAGAAAGGTGGCATGAAGAAAATGCCCAGCATGAAAGGTATGAAAGAGGGTGACACCGCCGTGCCAGGACCAAACGGTCCCACACCTTTCAAGCCAGACAAGAGCAATACCAATGTCGCTATGGTCATCTCCAATCCACAGGATCGCCTCGGTGAGCCTGGCATCGGTCTCGGTGACGATGGCTGGAAGGTACTGACGTACAAGGATCTGAGATCAGCAGCCCCACAGCCCTATAAGGCTGAGATAGATCGTGAAATGACCATCAATATTACCGCGAACATGGAACGCTACATGTTCTCCTTTGATGGCAAGAAATTCAGCGAGCACGATGGGCCCTATCTTTTCAAACATAACGAGCGATTGCGCCTATGGATGGTGAATCACACCATGATGGAGCACCCGATTCACCTCCACGGTATGTGGATGCAGCTTGAAAATGGCGGCAGCAATGACGAGATTCCGTTCAAGCACACTGTGTTGGTAAAGCCCGGAGAGAAACTGGCAGTCAGGATAACGCCGATCGAAAAGGGCGACTGGGCCTTTCACTGCCATCTTCTGTATCACCTGGAGGCAGGGATGTTTCAGGTCATGCGTGTGGCATAAAGGAGAATCATGATGAAAAACTGGACAGCTGCAATTTTCGCGGTTCTCCCTTTGGCTACCTTCGCCACTCATGCCGTGTGGGCTGACGAGCGAACAGGAGAGGTACCCAACGCGGCGATCACGGCGCCGCTACCGGAGGACTATGACGATACACCAGCGCCACCGCCTGAGGGCAAGGCCATTCGTAAGATGGCTGTGGATGAGCCTGGCAAAGCGGCTGGTAATTTCGGAACCCTGCCGGTCCAAGACGATGGCATCTTCGCAACGCTCGTCTTCGACCGCTTCGAGCACCGTTTTAAGGATGGGCCTGATATGGCGCTCTGGGATCTCACCGGCTGGGTCGGTGAAGATTACAACAAGCTGTATATCGAAAGCGAAGGCACTGCCGATACCGAGAAGGGTGGTGTCGAGGAGGCTGAACTGGAACTCCTCTATGGTCGCAACATTGCCAGTTTCTGGGATCTGCAGGCAGGCCTGCGACACGATTTCATTCCCAGCAAGGCTGATCGCGATTTTCTGGCCTTTGGTGTGCAGGGGCTTGCGCCTTACTGGTTCGAAGTTGATGCCACAGCCTACATCAGCGACGATGGCGATGTATCTGCCATCGTCGAAGTGGAGTACAGCATGCGGCTGACCCAGCGGCTCTATCTGCAGCCACGATTCGAAACTTCGCTCGCCTTGCAGACCGTAGAGGCTTACAACATTGGCTCAGGCGTCAATGGCTTCGAACTCGGCCTACGTATGGGCTATGAGATCATACGGCGTTTTGCGCCCTATATCGGCGTCGAGTGGGAGCAGAACGTTGGCTCTACCAAAAACATGCTCGAAAAAGCAGGTGAGGATACGAGCAAGACGGCGGCTGTTGCCGGTCTGCGCTTCTGGTTCTGAAGTATATGTGCCGTCTTCATCCACCATTGAGCGAAGGCCGTATCTGCTGAGGCAATACGGTTTCGAAGCAGAGGAACGAATGACTGCAATCAAGGCAATTCTCGGACTGCTCATAGTCGTTGTGATCGGTATCGTCGGCTTCGCCTACTCTGGCCTCTACAACGTGGCCGCAGACGAGCCGCACTTCGGCGTCACGCGCTGGCTTCTTAATACCACAATGGCTCGCTCGATCGCCGTTCGTGATGACGATATCGTAGCGCCCGATAATCTCGAATCGAGCGCCAGGATAGACCGTGGAGCTCAGATGTATGCCCGCATCTGCGCTGGCTGTCATCTAGGGCCTGGTGTCGACCCTACTGCCATACACGTCGGGATGAAACCGCAGCCACCGCGGCTGAAGGAGCACATTGAGCATCACGCCCCAGCCAACCTGTTCTGGATCATCAAGCACGGTATCAAAATGTCAGGCATGCCTGCGCTTGGTCTCACTTTTGATGACAATCAGCTTTGGGACCTCGTTGCCTTTTTGCAGACTTTGCCTGAGCTTGATGCTCAACAGTATCGTCAGCAGACGGCGGGTAAGGAATAAGGGCTCGGCTACAGCGGTTTGAGCCTGGCACCAGACTGCGCCACAGAACAGTTGATTAGCTAGTGCCCATCCAGAAACCAATAAGCAGCTGATTTTTCATGGAATATTCTGAGAAAATATAAAAGAATCCTCTTGGATTTGGTATGTTTTAAGTGCGAACCAAAAACAGCCACCAAACAACCAGGAGGATCCAGCATGCGAAAGATCCGCAATGCTCAGACCAGTATATTTGAACAGTACTCAAATCACGAGTATGGCGTCAGACTCCGGAAGCTATCGGAGATCCTGGACAGGCACCCGGAGATTCTGGAGCTGATAGCGGCAGATCTAATCGATACCTCAGTAGCCGCCGTGGGACGAACCGGCCTCAGCGCAGAAAGTGTCTTGCGCTGCCTGCTCTTGAGGCAACAACTGCGTTTGAGCTATGAACAGCTGGCCTTCCATTTGTCGGACTCGGTGACCTACCGAACGTTCGCCCGCTTGCCAGCTCACCTGTCGCCCAGCCGGTCCTGGCTGCAGTCGACGATTCGCAGCATCAAGCCAGAAACATTGGCGCAGGCGCATCAGGTATTTACAAAAAGCCTTGTGGATGGCGGTACTGCTTCCCGGGATAAGCTGCGTATCGACAGGCTCTGAGAATACTCAGCAAAGTGCCCCATATCCAGAGACAAGCTGAACTAGCCGAAAATGCATGTTTCTGGATGGGCACTAGTTAGATCTTCGCGGAAGTGGGCCTTCGAAAACACTGAACCGTAGTTAACAACAGCTTAGGTTGATAGTCACTGCACCTAGCTGTGTTTCCTGTCATTTTCCTCTGAACGAGTCATCCAAGGAGTTCATATGTTTAATCGAAATCTTTTGTCAGCCACCCAGCGCTTGCGCTTTACCGTTGGACAGATCGCTGCCGTGGGGGCGCTCTCCAGCGTGGCGAGCTTTTCACACGCGACAGCTATTATTCCTGGCCCCGCAGGCGAATTCGAAAAGAACTATCTAGAATTCATTCTCGACCACCACTATTCTGGCTTAAGGCCCACCGAACTTGCCGTTGGCACCGATACCGTAGGGCCTACTGAAAGTGATCCTTATCCCGGCAACCCGCCTAGTTATCCCTCCACTCCCGCCAAGTCCACTGATCCTGTCGTGTCAGATATTGCTGTGACCAGTAATGCTGCACAACGAGAGGAAATAGTGATTGGCCAAGGGTTTCTTGACCAGTGGTATGGCTACACGGCGGCTCTCGACGTGCCACCGTCTGGGCAAGTGCTCATTGATTCCCTGGAGGCGGCAGAAGCAGGCGCGCCCTTTGACATCGAATTTCTCATGGGCTTCTCTTTACACCACATCAGCGCAATCAGTCGCTCGTTGGAATGCCTCGACCACGCTGTCCACAGTGACTTGCTCAGCTACTGCGCAAACATTGTCGAAGCGCAAACCGAAGGCGTCTTGAAAATGCGCGACCAGCTTCAGTCCGAGTACGGTGTCGACTTTAACCCGCCCATTCCCGGCGGCGCCAACGAAGTACCCGTGCCTGCAACTCTAGGCCTGCTGGCAGGTGCACTCGCCCTCTTGAGATTTTCGCGCCGGCGCGTCACTACCCGCTAGGCAAGATAGAAAACGGGCATGGTGAAGACAGGTTAGAGGATGAATGATCGGCAGTGAGCTAGCCCCAGGTGATTGCGATGCCGTCAGCTGTGCAGTGACAGGCTGTCTGGATCACTTTAGCGATCCACCGATAATGGCGTGCACCACAGTGAGACGAATGTGCACCATAGTAAAAAGATGCAAGGATGCAAGAACGGCCACCAACTATCATCGCGATATATTGTGTCTGCTGCACAATCGCTGTGGCTAGCGGTTGCTCATCGACACCGTCTTCCAGTACGTCGGACACCCTAGCCAAAAGCAGCAACAGGACACGGTGACACTGCCTTCCCAGAACCCCGCGGCATAGGAGAATTTCTAGGCTTCTGGACAGGAGCGCTCGTTTCCCCGCTGTTTGGCCTTTGCAGCCTGCTTCGCCAGGACGGATTTTTCCACCCACGAGGGATTTATTTTACGGCGCGTGTGGAGCCTGCGCCAGGCGTGAGGAATTATTAGAACCTTGCAAGACGTCTGTCTGGAAAGGCCTTGGTCAGACTGTCTGCAGGCCTGTGGAGAACAGAGCAAAATCATCTGCCTGATGTACTCGGCTTCACAATTCGTTTCCACGCTACCCCGGCGCTCAAGGTGCCGGGCCCAAGTGTTCAAGATCTGCTCATGGTCACTGCTCGTAGCCCATGGGCGCTCATCATCGACAGCTTTCGCACCGATCAGAGCAGTTTCCTGATAAATCCCTACTTTGACGCGTCACCCCTCTCGACTGACGGAGAGGCGGGCTCAGCCTATACCCCAGATTGCGGTCACTACCTGTACTGCAACTGGCCAGCCGGTGTATACGCACGTTACGCGGGCAAATGCAGAGCAGCTGTTGAAGGCCACCTGCTCGGTACCCCTGGCCTACCGCAGCTCTGAGCTGGATGCCAAGGCCCATCGAGAGTTGTAGCGGCCAGACACGCTTGAAAAGTACGGCCCCACTATTGGGCCGGAACCACCGAGTTCATTTCCCGTCGGACTTTGCTTGTTCGTTCGTAGATCACTTTGCGCATTCTGTTCATGGCGCCTAGCGGCTCATGTTCGGGCAAGCTGTTCCAGGGGTTGAAAGCGACGTTCTCGCAGAATGTATTTTGAGCAAATGTATCGAAGGTTTGTTTGGGAAAGTGTATGCGCGCCACCGGAATAAAAGGGGCCTGCTCTTCTTTCCATTCGATCATTGAATTTTCGACACTCATTTCGTCGCCTGCTCGAAGCTGGACCAGAAACTCCATGCAGCTCGCACTTTGATCAAGGGTGGTCTTCATTGCCTCGCGAAGATAATCATCGCCCGGCTCAGAGTCATCGGGAGGCTCATTCGCCCTGGCGGTACAAGGACGGGTTGAATATTTCACCGCTTTCCGGTTCTGTCCCTTGCCAAGTTGAAAAGGAACTTCTGACCAATATCGGGTATATAAGGGGTTGGCAATTTGTTTATCGGTCATCTCCAGCGCAATAAGCGAGCCTTTCAGCCCCAAATGGAAGGGAATGGCCAATATCGTCCAGAATCCATCAGACGATAGATGTCGATGCACACCCACATAAGTTTCAGGTGCCTTTGCGAAAAAGACGGGGTGACTAATGAGGATAAAATCCTGCATTGTCGTTTGCGCTGCGCTTTGCCAATCGGCCTCAGCCGGCGAGGACAGCAGCTTTATCGCCATACCCCTGGCGTCCCCCTTGATGTCCGGGCGACCAGGATCAGGGTTGCCATTAGAGAAACGCACCCACGCGGGATAGGATTTACCCGATTGAAACACGCCCTGGCTCAATGACTTCGGCAGATCGTCCAACATTTCGAACTCTGCTTTCAAGCAGCCGTGAGCTTTAGGGTGAACATCACGCCGGGCATCCCCGTTGGTGTAACGATCGCGTATTATATCTTCGGTAAGGTTTGCTGTTTGATGGGCTAAAAGCGCCTCATTGGGATATAGTTTTTCCCCTAATACCGGATCCGCTTCGGGATATGCCTTTTCAATGGTAGCCGTTTCTTCAGTGGAAAGGGGCTGAGGCTGGGTCGCTGTCGAACTGCAGCCAGCCAGTACGAGTTAAAGTGATATGATTGGCGGCAGAAATTTCATGGCAAAGTCCATTTTGAGTGTTTTGAATCGGTGCGATGTATCTTGCTGATTGAATAGAACTGATCACAATCGATACGGGAGCATGAGACGAGCGGGTCATGATACGCCTGAACGATTTAGCCACCGCGCGCTTGGCGGATGCTATTCAGTTGAAGGCTACAGACATCGCTCTGCTTGCTGCCGGGGGCTAGTATGTAAAATTCTCCTGCCACTGAACCTGGATTCACCGTCATATGAAAAAGTATGCAGTCATGCAGTCATGCAGTCATGCTAACGCTTGTATTGCTGGCTACGGTCCTGACAATTCAGGGAGGCCGTGCTGAAGGCCTGACTTATGGCATCGTCGCGAAAAGCGTCAGCGACAGGAATTTTGTCGATACCTGGGAGGGCTGCAATCGCGCAGCGGAACGTTGGGGAGACCGCTGTGCTCTGATTGGCAATGATGGTCCTGCACAGGCCAGGGAACATGCAAACGTCGACAGCCCCTAGCTTGCGAAGGGTTTTTGCCACCCATGATCTGTAAGATGAAGGTTCCGGATGCCGTGATCAGCAGGAAACCGTGAAAGGCCTCCATCGCGGTCATGAATCGAAGGTGGCCGTCGGGCATGAGGTCACCCCGCCCAAGCGTCGTGTAATTGACCAGCAAGAAGTAAAAGTAGTCCATAAAAGTGAGGGGTCTGCCGTTGCCAGATGGAGGCGACACGAGGTCGCCGATCTGTACGTCATGCACGGCAAGCCAGAAGCCGGCCGCATAGAGCAACGCCTCGGCGGTGTGGGCAAGCACGATTGCGGCGACCGCGACCGCAACGCATTGTCCTGGATGGCGGGACGGCGTCACGAACTGTGACGCAAACCGCAGCGCGCCAATATGCATTGCAGTGACGACGGCGATCAGTATCGCCGACAGCGCAATGGCTGCAATCACTGCCTGCCCCGATTTGGACGGCCGCGCCGCAGTCGAACAAGCCTCATTGAGTGAAGATCACGATGGCCATCACCACCGCCATGGCGACCATCATGAGGTTTTCAGTCAACGAGACGAAGCCCAGTGGAACGTTACTGTCGCCGCCGACACAAGCACACTTCAGCTCGCGCTTGTCGACATAAACAGCTTTGAAAACCGACACCGCGCCCACCGTACCGATGAGAAACGCACCGGGGATCGACAGCCACGGTAGGACCATCGCCGTCATCAGCAGGCCCGCGCCCGTCTCTACGAACGGATAGACATAGCCATAGCGCACCCAGCGCTTCGCCAACAGATCGTAGTTCAGGAACATGGTCGAGAAGCTCTCGATGTCCTTCAACTTCTGTAAACCCAGCAGGACCATGGAGATCGAGATGAACCAACCTAGTGTCTGCCATGCGAAGACCGATGGCAGCGCGACCCAGGCGAAAGCGAGCGCAAGCAATGCCGCGACCGAAAAAAGCGCGATAATCGGCTGATAGGTTGTGTCTTCCGCCTCCGGGTCCTTCTTGCCAAAGTAGACCTGAAGGTCATCGTAGCCACCGATCCGCTCATCACCAATGAAAGTCTGCGGCGTGGTTTTGACGTCATGCTCGCGCATGAAGGCATCGGTCTGCTCGCGGGTCTCCAGGTGGTGATCCTCAACCTCAAAACCCTCTCGCTCCAGCAAGTCCTTGGACTTGAGTCCATAAGGGCAGGTATGTTTGGGCATAACCATCCGGTACAGAGCGGCCTTCTTAGTCTGAGTATCCATGGGCATCGAAGCCTCCTTCAACTGCATTTCCAATAACCGTCGCAATCTCCCTTGCGGAACAGCTGGGATACGATCAACAAATTAGCCTGGATTGGTGCGTCCACTGTGCCGGCTCTGAAACGAAGATATCGCTTTTCGACGAAGTGCTCAGTCACGTTTCGCAAACCAGTGACGCGACTCAAGTGTGAGCGAAGCAATAGCGTGTCTATCGATTTCAACGCCGGGCGGGTTGTATGCGTAATAGCTTTACGCCGGGTTGCTATCGCCACTGTCTCGTGAGGCGGCGGCGAGTTGACGCCAGCTTCCCCAGCGGGGAATGAACATCGGAACCTGGTGCTTGTAGGCAAGGTAGTTATCGCCAAACTCTTCGAGCATATGCTGTTCCTCGCGTCGAGCCAACCATGTGTACACGAGCACAATCACAGGGAAAAGACCGATCGAGAATAGCGTTGGCCAATGCACCACGCCCTCACCGAGTAGCGCGATAATCAAAGCCTGAACCACGCCGGCGTCGGCCCATTCACGCCAGTTCTTCGGCGCGAAATAGCGGTAAAAGAACCAGGAAATCAGAACAATCACGATCAGTGTGAGGCCCCAGGCTCCGGAGTGGCTAATTGCATCATTCATGACTTGGTTTACCTGTATTGCCAGCGATGATTGGTCGCGGACCATGATTGGGATTGGCTAGCACTCTTAATCACAACGCAGGTATCTGAGCCCAAGCCACTGGGATGTGGTGTGGCTATGCACACGCGCGACCATCGGCGACGCCAACATTGCCTTTGGCGCCTATGCGCTCGCCGTGTACTGCGCTAAAGACTGGTTCTGGGTCGCAAAATCTTGGCATTGGTCGACCCTGTTGGTATACCTCGCTGTTGGGCTGATCCTCACGATCGTCTTGACCCATTCATAATGTGCTGGGATACGTCCATCGATGTCTGAGTATGCGAATCGGCGGGCGAAGGTTTTAAAGTCGTGTTGACAAAGACTGCGCGGAGGTCGGAGTAATCGTAAGGTGGTAACAACTGCTTGTTTATAAGCAGGTCTCCTGTCATGTTTCGTTTGGTAAAGCTCCGACGGCTCGCGGGGGTGATACCCGCCAAATGAAGGGCCGTTGCGAAAGAAGTTGGCTGGCCTCATGCCCCTTGTACGTGCGTTATACCAACTCCCGTTCTGTACATGTAGTTATTTTCCATCATACCGCTCATCATGCTGCCCCCCTAACTCAGATGCTACGCTGGCTTGTTGGCGGCGTATTCACGCATTGGCAGAAAACCGAAATACATCAGCCGCGTTGCGTAGAGGCTGACCAGAGGCACCACTATCCACTGAGCCAGCGGTAGCAGCCCGGTGCCTAACAATGGCAGCGTTGGCATCTGTTCGTTGTATTCCCATCGTCCTAACACTTCGGTTGCCAGGTATTCGAATAAGACCGTGATGAGCAGTCCCGCCGCCAGGTAGAAAAACAGCGGCGTTCCTGTGGGCGTCCTCACCCAGTCGATGGAGCATACGCTCAACGCTGCCGCTAGATAGGCGGCGAGCGCAATATTGGCATCACCAAAAGTGGCCTTGGTGCAGATCCAGATTGCGGCGGCATGACTAGCTGTAGCCATGCCTTCATAGAAGACGACCTGCCACATTTCCCAGGCAAAATGCAGAAAAAAACTGGATACCCAAACAAGGGCGAGAGGTACTGACCAGTGGGGGCGATCCATTGTCAATCCTTGGTTGCGTAGCATGACGCGCTGCGATGGAGCTGCTAAGCTTGCTTGTCTCGATCGGCATTTTACCTCCGTCGTACGTCGTTACTTTTTGCGAACGGGCGGCGGTATCTGGTGGCAGCTCCAAGGGGCGTGTTTGGCGTTGTCAGCAATGTTCTCGTCGACGAACCGGTAGTAACCCTCTTTGAATTGTGTCCACCAGTCATGACTCACCACCAACTGATGTTTTTCAAGGATGGTTTCGAGGCTCTCCAGGCAGAGACGCGCTGCGTCGTAAGCCAGGTGGAGCGTATCTGAATCACGGTCAAAAGAGATCGCATCGATGCCCAACATGGCATCGATTTCTGCCATAGCCAGTTTCAGCGCGTCCTCCTCCCAGCTTTCGAGCTTTAAATGGCGTCCCACAAGGTTTTCTTCTGAAACGCCCAGGCGATGCTCTTTTCGAGTCATTGGCTATACCCCGCTGAAGTTGAATTTAAGACCCCTATCACGTCGATCCGGCCTGCATGGAAGGTTGGCTGAGCCTGGGAATAAACGCTGGCGTTTTGCGCTGATACTGTCTGTACTGCTCGCCAAACTCGGCCAGCGCTTTCTTCTCCTCAGTTCGCGCCAGCCTGACATACACGACTACCAGAATCGGGAACATGACAAGGGTCGGTATTGTCGGCCACTGCAAGAGAAACCCGAACATGATGATAATAAACGCAAGGTACTGTGGATGCCTGCATCGGGCGTACCAGCCGTCGCTGGCCATGGCGCCAGCTTGCTGAGCTTTGTGAAGAACAGCCCACGAGGATGACAGGATAAAGAATCCCATTATGATGAGTGCGTTGCTCGCGATATGGAGAATACTGAAATGTGCATCGCCCTCGAGCCCAAGCAAGGTATCCAGAAGATGCCCGCTTTCATGGGAAAGGAAATCGATGCCCGGATATTGCTCCGCCAGCCATCCGGAAAGAAAATAGATGGTGAGCGGAAAGCCGTACATTTCAGTAAAGAGCGCGATAATGAAGCCGGAGAACGCACCCAGGCTCCGCCAGTCGGTTCGCGTTTTGGGTTTCACGAAACTGAAGGCGAAAAAAATGAAAATAGCTGAATTCAGAATTACCAGCGTCCAGAGACCATATGACGATTCACCTTGCATGATCATTGCCTCCTGTCTTGTCAACCGCTCCAGCTTCGCGACGCCCGGCGTCCAGTCCGCGCTGAAACGCTGCTTGCTCGCCGTCGTCTGAGCTGTCGGTGGTATGGCTGTGATTGCCGTGGCCCGAGTGCATGAACATGTGCATTAACGGGCACAGCAAGATGATCAGGAAAGGGAGGGCCTGGAACAGATGCGCTCTATGCTCCATCAATAGAAAGTAGCTGGTGAAGATGATGAGCGCTGCCGCGCCTAAACCTTGTTTTGAAAACCAGAACCTGGTGTTCATGACTGTGCGCCTCGCTGGTCTTCGCCAATTTTTGCCCGCTTCAAGAGAATCGAGTTGCCGATAACTGAAAGTGAACTTGCGGTCATCGCCACTACACCGATCATCGGGTGCAGTAGGCCGAGCGCTGCCACTGGGATCGCGGCCAGGTTGTACGCCCAGGCCCAAAACAGGTTCTGCACGATCTTTCGGAACGTGGCGCGAGAAAGGTTGATCGCCTCGACGACTTTGGACAGCTCTCCACTGACCAGCGTGACCTCGGCAGCTTCGATCGCGACGTCGGCACCGGCACCGATGGCGATACCAACGTTTGCCTGTTTCAGAGCCGGCGCATCATTGATGCCATCGCCGACCATGGCGACATGCTGCCCGTAAATCCGCTGCAGCTCGCGCACCGCATCCACTTTACCTTCAGGTAGGATACCGGCCATCACCTGGTCCAGTCCGACTTCAGCCGCTACAGCTTTGGCGGCTCGTTCGTTGTCGCCTGTGATCATCACCACATGAAGGCCGAGCGAGTGCATTGCTGCTATAGCTGACTTCGAATCGGGTTTGACAGCATCTGCCACCGCGACAATGCCGATAGCCCTGTCATCTTCGGCTATCAACACTGCCGTTCGACCTTTGCTTTCAAGCAGGTCCAGAGCCTCATCCAGCGCTTCGACGGCTATGCCGGATTCACTCAGTAAGCGCCGGTTACCGATCAGGATCTTGCGACCGTCTACGATGCCCTCGACGCCCCTCGCAGTGACAGAACGAAATTCCGTAACCTCCGCAACTGGCAATCCCTTATTTCTGGCACCGTCTACGACTGCTTTCGCCAGTGGATGCTCTGATGCATTCTCAACCGCTGCCGCCAGCTGCAGAACCCAGTCTTCCTCCTGGCCGGCCGCAGCGACGACTTCGGTCAATATCGGTTGGCCACGCGTAATTGTTCCCGTCTTGTCCAGCACAACCACCTTGATGTCTTTCAGCGTCTGAATGGCTTCACCAGACCGAATCAACACACCACGTTCTGCGCCAAGTCCAGAACCAACCATGAGTGCTGTCGGTGTAGCCAAGCCTAGAGCGCAAGGACAGGCAATAACCAGTACCGCCACGCCAGCCAGTATCGCGGCCACTGGTGTTGATACAGTGGGATCTACCCAAGGCAGGAAACTTGCCCCCCAAAACAGGATTGGACGAAGAACGTCGCCCAGGAGCAGCCAGGAAAAAAAGCTGGCAAGGGCGATGACAATAACGGCTGGAACAAATCGGCCCGTTACTCTATCGGCGAATTCCTGTATGGGTACCTTGGAACCCTGGGCCTGCTCCACAAGGCGTATGACTTGTGACAGAAAGGTGTCAGATCCCAC
Source organism: Allohahella marinimesophila (assembly GCF_039538005.1). Taxonomy (NCBI): domain Bacteria; kingdom Pseudomonadati; phylum Pseudomonadota; class Gammaproteobacteria; order Oceanospirillales; family Hahellaceae; genus Allohahella; species Allohahella marinimesophila. Next base: position 17,134 of record NZ_BAABBO010000021.1, on the reverse strand, counting down.
ACGCTGCGCCCGCACCTTGAGGCGTCCTTCCTTGTTAACCGTTGCGCCAAGTACGGTCGCGCCGACGGTCTTTTCGACAGGAACAGACTCACCGGTGGCAATGGATTCATCGACGTGGCTAACGCCTTCAATGACTTCGCCGTCAGTCGGTATCTTGTCACCCGGACGTACGATCATCACGTCCCCCACGGTGAGATCCGCGACCGCGATTTCAAGCTCTTCACCATCGCGTTCCACGCGGGCCGTTTTTGCACCCATCTTCAACAGTCGCTTGATGGCCTGTGAAGCGCGTCCTTTGGCTTTGGTTTCCAGATACCGGCCAAGCATGTGGAAGGTCATGATGGTCGCAGCCATTTCGATAAAAGAGGTCATCGGATAGATAAAGCCAACCAGCCCGATAAAGTAAGGCGGCAGACTGCCAATGGAAATAAGGACATCCATGTTCGCCGTACGGTTGGTAAGCGAGCGCCAGGCTGACTTGTGCGTGGCCCAGCCCCCAAATAAGAAGACGACCGGAAAGGCGAGAATGGCAACTATGGCCAGATAACCAGGGATGGGCTGCCAAAACATGTGTGGCGCCATGATGAGCATGATGATCGTGGTTGGAACACCAGCAATCCATAGCCGCTTTTCTGCCTGTTTAAAATATCGCTCCTCAGACTGCAGCTCCGAGTCAGACGTAGAGCCGGTATCCACCGAGTCGACTTCGTAGCCCGCCCGCTCGACGGCTCTTCGAATGCTCTCCGGTGGTACGCTTTGAGATGCTACGGTAACCCTGTGCGCGGCAATATTCGTTTGTACGCTGTCCACACCCGGCAAGCGCCGGATGGACTCGGAAACGAGCCCCGCACAGTGGTCAGAGCCCATGCCTGGGACGATGAGGGTAGTGGTGACTGGCGCGTTGATTCTGGCGGCTTCATTCATGGTGGCTTCTTCCTTTAGACGGCACCTTTCCAAGGTACATCCTTATCTTATGGTGTCCCCCTGGTGGATCTATTGATCCACATCAAGTGCATGCCGAAGATCTGGCAATGTGGGCCTGCCGTACCACCGACCGAGGGAAAGGCAACTGCAGTTTTCTCAAGCTGATTGGTTGCTACCTTACATGCAACTGATCCTCCTCTGAAGCAAACAAGGAAAAGATCATGTCCCACACCGATAAATACAAAGACTGTATCAAGGCCTGCCTCGACTGCTTTGAGGCCTGCAATTTTTGCGCATCTGCCTGCCTGCAGGAAGACGATGTCAAGATGATGGCAAAGTGTATCGCGACGGACATCGACTGCGCAGACATCTGTGCAACGACGGCGGCAGCAATGGCGCGGGGCAGTGAGCATGTCGGTCACCTCTGCCGGGTTTGCGCCGAAATCTGCGAAGCCTGCGCCGCGGAATGCGAACACCACGACGCTGAGCACTGTCAGAAGTGTGCGGAAGCCTGTAAACGATGCGCCCAGGAATGCCGCAAGATGGCTGCGTAAAACTTCACGCCAGACGGGTCAAACTAACCCGTCTCTTCTGATCTTCTCTGCTCAGGGAACTACGCATGAGCGACCCATACCAATCCGGTAGCCTGTCTTTGGCCGGCGCTGTCGCCATGGGCACAGGCGTCATGATTGGCGCTGGCATTTTTGCTTTGACAGGGCAGGTGGCCGAAATGGCCGGCCCGCTTTTTCCACTAGCGTTTCTGGTTGCAGCTATCATCAGCGGTTTTAGCGCTTACAGTTACGTCAAGATGGCGAATGCCTATCCGTCTGCCGGTGGCATCGGCATGTTTCTCAACAAGGCCTATGGTCGTAGTGTGATGACAGGCGCCTGTGCGCTGCTCATGGTCTTCTCCATGATCATTAACGAAAGCCTGGTCGCCCGCACCTTTGGCACCTATACCATGCAGGTCTTTGGTGGTAACAAAGATTCAAACTGGGTACCTATCCTCGGCGTTATCCTCATCGCAGCGGCGTTTGCTGTAAATGTGGCCAATAACAAGCTTATCAGCCGGATTTCTATGGTGGCTGCTGCGCTCAAGGTGGGCGGCATCCTCGTATTTGCAGCAGCAACGCTCTACATGGCCGGATTTGCCTTCCAACCAGCTAGCAGTGTTGCCAATAGCGAAGGGGCTGCTGGCGGAATGCTTGGTTTTGTAGCTGCTGTAGCGCTGGGCATTCTTGCATACAAGGGCTTCACCACTATCACCAACAGTGGCGGTGAGTTGACTGATCCGAAGAAAAATGTCGGCCGGGCGATCATCATTTCCCTGACACTCTGTCTTGTCGTTTACCTGCTCGTTGGGTGGGCCGTAGGTTCCACCCTCACCATTCCTGAGATCGTACAAGCCAAGGATTACGCCCTCGCTGAGGCTTCACGTCCTGCCTTTGGCAAGTACGGCGTCTGGTTCACTGTTGGTGTCGCCATCATTGCGACAGCCTCAGGCATCCTGGCGAGTATTTTCGCGGTGTCCCGAATGATGGCGATGCTTACGAAGATGGAGATCATTCCGCACCGGCATCTGGGTATGAGCGGCCACATTCAGACCCATATGCTAGTGTATGTCTGTGTCATAGCCGCACTGCTGACGGTGTTCTTTGATCTCAGCAGGATCGCGTCACTAGGCGCCATTTTTTACCTCATCATGGATATCGCCTTGCACTGGGGCGTGTTCCGCTACTTGCGCAGCGATATCGACGCCAAGGGCTGGGTCATGATAAGCGCGATAATCCTCGATCTCGTGGTGTTGGGCGCATTTATCTGGCTGAAATGGCAGCAGGACATCTATGTGCTCTATTGGGCTGCAGGGGGTGTCATTGCCATCTTCGTTCTCGAGCGCCTCTTTCTGCGCTTTCATGGCAATTCAGAAGGAGAGGACCGCAATTACGTGAGTCCGGCAGATTGGGACGAGGCAAAAAATAAGAGCTGAGGTTTTCACGGGTGCCTCGCTCCACTGGGGGCGTGGTTGACTGACGGGACATTAAGAGAGTTGATTTCTATTGTGAGTCAGCGCTGGAACCGCTGAGCTTTTCGGGCAATTCGACCGTCACTCTTAACCCTCCCTTCGGCTCTTTTGAAAAGCTGGTACGTCCCCCGTAACGAGCCACCATATCCCTCACGATCGCAAGACCAAGTCCGTGACCAGGCGTTTGTTCGTCGAGTCTCAAGCCCCTTTGACCAAGATTCCCCAGTTCTTGCTCGTCAACACCAGGCCCATCATCGGTCACCCTTATTCGCATCACACCACCGCCTTGCTCCAATGACAGCTCAACCCATTGCGTCGACCATTTTCCGGCGTTATCGATCAGGTTTCCCATGATTTCGTTGAGATCATGCTCTTCAACCAGCCAGCGACTTTCATCGGGCAATGAGCTCGCCAGTTCAAAAGATTTTTCCGGATACAAGCGTCCCAGCATCCAGAGCAGGTCCCGTGCCTGCTTAACAGGATATGCGCTCTTCCCAACCTGTGGGCCGGCAAACCGGCTTCGGCGTATTTCTGCTTCAAGGTGTCTGTCAATATCGTCTAGCCGAGCTCTCATGTGGTTTCTGAGGTCGCTGGTGAGCTCGCGGTCACTGTCCGCCAATATCTGTCGCACTGCGGCTATAGGGCTTTTGACGCTATGGGACAAATTTGCCAGGGCAATTCGTGAGCGTTCCAGCCGCTGCTCCAGAGCATTGAGTAGCTGGTTCAGCTGCTGGACTAACGGGCGAAATTCATCGGGTGCCTGTACCTCAATGCGTGAAATCTCGCCATCCTGCAAGCGCCTTAAAGCTGATTTGATGGTTACAACGGGACTCAGGGATAGGCTAATACCAAACCAGATCACGACTACAAGAAGCGTAACCAATAAAATGGAAACGATCGCCGTCCAGGCATGCAACTCGGCCTGGCTTTGTTTCAATGCACCGAGGTCTTCGGAAACGATAACGACGATAGGCATCTCGTTTATCCGAAACGATGTTCGATAGGCGAGGATCTCCAAAGGTGCATTCGGCGTTTCTGAGTTGTGCACCCGCAGGGTGCCGTCCTGGCCGTACTCAATCAAGGGCATCAACAAGGGCGCCCAGGGCTCCGGTGAAATGATTGTTTGGGAAAGTGAGTGTATGGCGAAAGCGTGATGAAAGACCTCCTGGAAGTAGTCACCGGTCTGCAGGGTATCCAGTTTACCGTCGGAATCGCGAATCTGGTGTTCAAGAAATGCGACTTCTTCCTTAAGCCGGGCCTCGACGAATTCCCGTGCCATCCGGTCCAGCAACAAACCATGTGCCAGCCACGCAAGGGCCATCAGGCCAATGCCTGCGGGCAGTAACAGGGCAAGCAAAGTTCCCTTTACTGAGGTCGGCCGTCTAAACAACCTCATTGAACAGATACCCCTGCCCGCGCCGTGTTGAGATAGTTTCACTGCCCACCAGCTTCCGTAGCCTGCGAATGTAAGCCTCAATGACGTTTTCACTTGGGTTGTCGTTCAGGCTGTAGAGTTGCTCCATCAGCTGCTCCTTGGAAAAGACACGACCGGGACGACTCATCAGGCAGCGCAGCAGACGGAACTCAGTGCCGGTCAGGGTGTGTTCTGTGCCATCATCCAGTTTCAGGCTCTGGCGATTCTCGTCCAACTCAAAGCGGCCAGCCTTCACCAGAGAATGGTTCCTGCCTTCGCTTCGACGCACGATGGCGTTGAGGCGGGCGATCAATTCTTCTGTCTGAAAAGGTTTGGCCAGGTAATCGTCTGCCCCGGCCTTCAGGCCATTCACTTTATCCTGCCAGTTACCCCTTGCGGTCAGAATCAATACTGGAAAGCTGACATTGTTCATTCGCCACTTCCTCAACACGTCCAGACCATTGCCATCGGGTAAGCCCAGGTCCAGAACAACTGCGCGATAGTCTTCCTGCTCTCCCAAAATCACCGCTTCTCTGGCGGTATAGGCTGTATCGATGCTGAAACCTGCTTTCTCAAGCTGGCTAGTCAGCCCGTCAGCCAGTAAACGGTCATCTTCAACGAGCAGTAAACGCATTGATCTGTCCTTTTCGGAGCTTACACAACGTACCAGTGTCCCTGATCAACCTGAATTCAGCCTGAAGGGAAAATAGTCCAACATTTTCAGAATGAATTCAGGTTGGTGCGCGATGGTAGCAATAGATTCCTGGTATTGCTCAATTTTCAGAGCGAACCTACTGCCGTTTACGCACACATTATTTCACAGGAAAATACGGGATGAATGCATCAAGATTTTTGGTTGTAGCTGCAGCGATATCGATATCTGCAACAGCTTTTGCGGCGGGGAACCATGGAGGCGGACACGGAAATGGCGCATCTAATGGCGAGCCTGGTAAGACTTCAGAGGGTATTCGATCTATTACTGTTGAGATGCATGACAACTATTACGAGCCAGAGGCCATTGAAGTAAAGCTTGGAGAAACGGTGCGATTTGTGGTGAAGAACAAGGGCGACCTGGTTCACGAATTCAATATTGGCACCCCTGTCATGCACACGGGTCATCAGAAGAAAATGATGATGATGGTCGAGCATGGTGTTATCCAGGGCGGCAAGCTCAATCACGACATGATGAAAATGAATATGGGCAACGGTCATTCCATGAAGCATGACGATCCCAACAGCGTATTGCTGGAACCGGGCCAAAGCCAGGAGATAGTCTGGAAGTTTACCGAGAAGGGCAACATAGAATTTGCCTGTAACGTGCCGGGTCACTATCAAGCGGGGATGTACGGCGAAGTCAACTTCAGGTAAGCCCGGTGTTCGGTTCGACACACCCGAGGGACCAGACCGTCCATGAAAAAGTAACAGGAGGTTGAGTGAGCAAGGAGCAAGATAGAACCACCCGCTATCAGGAAGGCAGTCTCACCTTGGCAGGAACCGTCATGCTGGGCACTGGTGTCATGATTGGCGCTGGCATCTTTGCGCTGACCGGGCAAATGGCGCAAATGACAGGCCTACTGTTCCCACTGGCGTTCCTGGCCGCAGCCGTAGTTGTCAGTTTCAGCGCCTATTCCTACGTTAAAATCTCCAACGCGTACCCCTCGGCCGGGGGTATTGGCATGTACCTGCACAAGGCTTATGGAAACCGCTTACCAACGGCGTTCAATGCCTTGCTGATGTACTTTTCCATGGTGATCGCTCAAAGTTTTCTGGCCCGCACCTTCGGCTCGTACACCATGCAGCTTTTCGGTGGTGATGACAGTGGTCTTATGGTGCCTATTCTCGGGGTGTCGCTCATTGTGGCGGCCTTCCTGGTCAATTTGCGTAGCAACCGCCTGATTCAGGGCATCGCCTCTTTTATCGGTATTCTGAAAATCGGCGGCATTCTCATTTTTGGGCTTGCGGGCGTGTGGATCGCCGACAGCCTTTCAGTCGACTTTTCAAACCGGGGAGAAGTTGGAACCGTTGGTAACTTCCTGGGTGCAACGGCATTGGGAATACTGGCCTTCAAGGGCTTCACAACCATTACCAACAGTGGCTCCGAAGTGAAAGACCCTCATCGCAATGTGGGGCGTGCCATCGTGATTTCCATCGCGGCCTGCGTTGTAATCTATACCCTGGTCGGTTTTGCCGTTGCCAGCAACCTGTCACTGGCTGAAATTATCGAGACGAGGAACTACTCTCTGGCGGCGGCTGCGCGACCGGCGCTGGGGGAATATGGCCTATGGTTCACGGTCGCCATTGCCATGATGGCCACCGCCGGTGGCATTCTGGCCAGCATTTTTGCCGTCTCCAGAATGCTGGCGATGCTGACTGAAATGAAGCTGGTCCCCCATAGTCACTTCGGCATGTCAGGGAGCATCCAGAAGCACACGTTGGTTTACACGGTGGTCCTGGGCGTTATCCTCACAGCATTCTTCGACCTTTCGCGGATTGCAGCACTGGGCATTGTGTTTTACCTGATTATGGATATTGCTATTCATTGGGGTGTAATTCGCTACCTGCGCGAAGACGTAAAGGCAAAAGCCTGGGTGCCAGTCACCGCCATCTTGCTGGATTTGCTCGTCCTCGGAGGCTTTGTCTGGGCCAAATTGAACACCGATCCCTTTGTGATTGGCGTCGCTGTCGTCACCATGATTGTGATCGCGATTGTGGAGCAAATATTTCTGAAGAGAACAGGCGGGATTGAGCCGCCCGAGGGGGCGCACGCCCAGACCCATCAACACCACTGAGACCAGCCATCCAAACGGAGATTCATACTATGATGGGAAATAACATGTTTGGTAACACCATGTGGGCAGGGCACTGGCTGTGGATGCTGGTGATTGCCATCGCAGTCGTCATCCCGGCCTGGCGTGTTTGCCAGCGTACGGGGTACCCGGGGTGGATGGGGGTCCTGATACTGTTTCCACTCGTCAACCTCATTCTACTGTATGTCATTGCGTTTGCGGACTGGCCGGCAGACAAGACGGGAGATCACAATGCCTGAGCATCATCACCACGATCATCACACCCATGAAGTTTCTGGCGAGCCCACCGTCAAAGATCCGGTCTGCGGCATGACGGTAGATCCGCACTTGGCGGAGCACCGCAGCCAACACGGTGGTAAAACCTGGTATTTCTGCTCGTCACGCTGCCAGTCCCGCTTTGACGAGAACCCGGAACAGTACCTCGGTGAGGCGCAGAAGCGGGCAGAGCCTGTAGCGGCGGGCACCATGTACACTTGTCCCATGCATCCGGAGATTCGCCAGCAGGGCCCCGGGGACTGCCCCATTTGCGGTATGGCGCTGGAACCGGAAGAGGTGAGCCTGACTGACGAGCCCTCCGCAGAGCTCATGGATATGACCCGCCGATTCTGGATCGGCCTGGTTCTGACCTTGCCCGTCTTTGGGCTTGAAATGGGCGGGCACCTGACCGGGCTCGATCACATCGTGGCCCCGCAGGTGTCCAATTGGATTCAGCTGATACTGGCAACGCCAGTGGTGGTCTGGTGTGGCTGGCCATTCTTTGTTCGAGGCTGGAAATCCGTGCTCAGCCGTAACCTGAATATGTTCACCCTGATCTCCATCGGTACCGGTGTGGCGTTGATCTACAGCCTGATTGCGACATTCGCGCCTGAGATCTTCCCGGGAGCCTTCCGGCAGGATGACGGCTCGGTGGCGGTGTATTTCGAAGCAGCGGCGGTCATTGTGGTACTGGTGTTGCTCGGGCAGGTGCTTGAACTGCGAGCCCGAGAGAAAACCTCCGGCGCCATCAAGGCCTTGCTGGATCTGGCTCCGGCGACGGCGCGGAAGCTGGACGAGGCGGGTGGTGAGGCCGATGTCTCCCTGGATCAGGTCAAGGTCGGCGATCGCCTGCGGGTACGCCCGGGAGACAAGGTGCCGCTGGACGGCGAGATTCTCGAGGGCAGATCCAATGTCGATGAGTCCATGGTGACCGGTGAGCCTCTGGCAGTCAGCAAGAAAATCGGCGACCAGGTGATCGGCGGCAGCATCAACCAGCAAGGCAGTTTTATCATGCGGGCCGATAAGGTAGGCCGGGATACCATGCTGTCCCAGATTGTGCAGATGGTGGCCAGCGCCCAGCGTAGCCGCGCACCCATCCAGGGCCTGGCTGACAAAGTTGCGGGTTACTTTGTGCCGGCCGTGATCGTAATCGCCATTATCGCCTTCATTGCCTGGTCATTCTTCGGGCCGACACCGCCCATGGCATTCGGCCTGATCGCTGCCGTGAGTGTGCTGATAATCGCCTGCCCTTGTGCGCTGGGTCTGGCAACACCCATGTCGATTATGGTCGGTGTCGGTCGGGGTGCCCAAAACGGCGTATTGATCCGTGATGCCGAAGCCCTGGAGCGTATGGAGAAGGTGGACACTGTGGTGGTCGATAAAACCGGCACACTGACCGAAGGCAAACCCCAGGTAACCAAACTCGTTCCCGCAGAGGGGTTCAGTGAAGAAGCACTGATGCGATTTGCTGGCGGTCTGGAGAAAGGCAGTGAGCACCCACTGGCCCACGCCATTCTTGACAAAGCCAAGGCCATGAAGCTGAAGCTACCGGATGCTGAAGACTTTGACTCCCCCAACGGCAAAGGCGTGACTGGCACGATTGATGGCCAGCGGGTGCTGCTGGGTAACCGCTTGTTGATGGAAGCTGAAGGCGTCGATACGGCAGGCTTTGACGACGAAGCCGACCAGCTCCGCAAGGACGGCGCCACCGTGATTTTCGCAGCCGTCGGTGGCAAAGTGGCCGGACTGCTTGCCATCGCCGATCCGATAAAGGAAACCACTGAAGCCGCCATTTCAGCCCTGCAGAAAGACGGCATCCGGGTAGTCATGCTGACTGGAGATAATCGCACGTCTGCGGAGGCGGTTGCCCGCAAATTGCATATTGATGAAGTTGAAGCGGAAGTCCTGCCGGAAGACAAAGGCAGAATTATTCAACGCCTGAAAGACGAAGGCCGCATTGTGGTCATGGCTGGCGACGGCGTTAACGATGCACCTGCCCTGGCAACTGCAGATGTGGGTGTGGCCATGGGTACCGGGACCGATGTGGCCATTGAAAGTGCCGGCATTACTCTGCTGCGAGGCGACCTGATGGGTATTGTGGAAGCGCGGCGATTGTCTCTGGCGACCATGCGCAATATCCGGCAGAACCTGTTTTTCGCCTTCATATACAACGCCGCTGGCATTCCCATTGCAGCAGGGGTCTTGTATCCGTTTTTCGGCATACTGTTGTCCCCAATCTTTGCGGCGGCCGCGATGTCGCTGTCCTCGGTCAGCGTGATTGTGAACGCGTTGCGTTTGAGGGTGGTCAAACTTGGGCCGAAGCCCTGAGCTTCCAAGTCACTGGGGAGAGCCATGTCATACACGGAGAATCGCATGGACGATCTCTGAACGGTACGGATTTTCCCCTCCTGGCCCAGGCCTGACAATATCGAGCAAACAGGAGATTAATATTGGAACCAACAATTGCACACTCAGGCGCCTGGGCACTCGCGATCATCATGATCGTGGTGATTTCCTGGTTTTTATATCGCTATCTCGCACCCAAATCCTGGCATGAGTGGACCGGTGCCGGAGTAGTGCAGGCGTTTATCATCGCCTTATATGCTGAAATGTACGGGTTTCCTTTGACCATCTATCTCCTTTCCAGGTTCTTTGGTCTTGATCGGTATGATCTCAATGCCAGCCTCTGGTCCACGTTATTGGGATTGGGCGAGACGGGAATGATAATTTCCATGATTCTGGGCTATGCACCGGTGCTCCTCGGTATTGGTATCTTTTTCCAGGGCTGGCGACAGGTGCACCGCGCACGCCAGCAAAATACGCTGGTGACCGATGGCCTTTACCGCTATGTCAGACATCCCCAGTACACAGGACTATTTATTGCGTTGTTTGGCGAGGGCGTGGTGCATTGGCCCACCTTGTTTTCCGTGGGGCTCTTTCCCGTGATTGTATTCATCTACGTTATGCTGGCGAGAAAGGAAGAGCGGCAAGTGCTGGATGAATTTGGTGAAGCCTATCGGCAGTATCAGCAAAAGGTGCCCATGTTTATCCCCCGTTTAGACCAATGGCGGGCGTTTGTCAGTAGCTCCAGCCTGAAATCCAATGATTGATAACGCAGATTCGAAGATGTGCCTACGTTGACTCAGGCTAATGTTGGCTGTTCCTTGGCGTCGACACGCCGCGCTGTCCGAGCCTGCATTTGCCAGTGCGCTCGAAGTGCTGCCGACCAATATTTTGATGTCATCAGATTTAAAAATATATCTGAGTCAGATCCCAATATCCGTTTCTTGTAATTAATTTCAGCTCGGGTTCAGTTTAGGGTCATAGGATGGGCTTTCTGAAATGCTTTCAGTGGAGATTTCAAGTTGTCCTTCCTTCCTCGCGTTATAAATCTGGCCTTGTTAGCCGTCCTGGTTTTAATCAGTCTGCCCGGTTTGGCAGCGCCAAGGCTCGAATTACCGAACGTGATTGATACCGCCATCGAGAACGATCCCTGGCTTCGCCAGAGTGCCCTGACGCAGGACGCTTTGCTGGAGGAATCCATCGCCGAGGGGGCGCTTCCCGATCCCCGTGTGTCCATTGGCGCGGCAAATCTGCCCACGGACACCTTTGATACCGGGCAGGAGGCGATGACTCAGGCCACCATTGGGCTTACCCAGCGTTTCCCGCGTGGCAACAGTCTCCAGTTATCGCGGGACAAGAAAGTCAAGATGGCCGAGGTGCAGCCCTTTCGTCGGGAGAATCGGCGCGCGCAAGTGGCGGAAACGGTGACCCTTCTCTGGCTTGATGTGTGGCGATCCCAGCAGAGCATCCGGCTGATTGAAGACAACCGAGGGCTTTTTGAGCAATTGGTCGACGTCGCCGAGGTGGGGTATACCTCCGCCACCATGGGCTCAAGGCAGCAGGATGTCATTCGTGCTTCCCTGGAATTGACACGCCTGGAGGATCGGTTGACGGCCATGAAGTTGCAGCTGGCATCCAGTCAGGAGACTCTCGGAGAATGGGTCGGTGCGAACCGGGCTCAGCTTCCGGTCAGTGAAGAATTGCCCCCTGCACTGTTGAAAGCATTGCCGGCAGACCGGATTGAAACCACTGCGGATGCGTTGATCCACCATCCTTTAGTCCGTGTTACCGACCAGTTGATTGATGCTCAGGCCGTGGATGTGGACCTGGCTCGACAGGCCTATAAGCCGGAGTGGTCGGTCTCGGCACAATACGGGTATCGTGATCGGGCGCCGAACGGGCAGAACAGAGCCGATCTGTTCTCCGTGGGCATCGGTTTTGATCTGCCGATCTTTACCGGTAACCGGCAGGATCGAAAGTTGAATGCGGCGGCCGCTCGGTTGGAAGCAGCGAAGACAGAGCGCTTTCTGCAGATTCGGTCGCTACAGGCCAAAGCCCGTGCTGCCACGGCCCGAATAGTACTGCTGGATGACCGCATAGCGCTCTATCAGCAGACTCTGCTGCCGCAAATGGAAGAGCAGGCCAGCGCAGCCCTGACAGCCTACAACAACGACGACGGCGACTTCGCCGAGGCCGTGCGCGCACGGATCGCAGAACTCAATGCCAATATTGAGCTGATACAGATGATGGCCGAGCGGGCGCGTAATCTGGCGAGTTTCCGCTACCTCACCGCTGATGCCTCTGACATATCTTCCGTTCCAGTAACTCGTTATCAGGATTGACCCCTATGGCTAATTTCATTCGCCCGATCGGCTTTGTGTTGCTCGGCAGCATCGGCGGAGCGGGGGCAGCCTGGTGGCTGACCTCTGAATCCATAACCGCACCAGTCACCGAGATTGCCGGCACCGAATCAAAGGAGCCGCTGTACTGGGTGGCACCGATGGACCCCAATTTCAAAAGTGACAAGCCGGGCAAATCGCCGATGGGCATGGATCTGATTCCGGTTTATGAGCAGGGCGGATCCGCAGACGCTGCGCCCGGAACAGTCCGCATTTCGCCGAATATTGTGAATAACCTGGGCGTCCGCACGGACAAGGTGATTCAGGGACGCCTGCCGAACGACATTGCCACCGTGGGTTACGTTCAGTACAACGAAGACGAGATGGTGCATGTCCACCCGCGTGTTGAAGGGTGGATAGAGGCACTCTATGTCAAGGCAGAAGGCGAGCCTGTCGAGCAAGGCAAGCCGCTCTATACCCTGTACTCGCCCACACTGGTGAACGCTCAGGAGGAGTTGCTACTGGCCCTGAACCGGGGAAATCGGCGCCTGATCGATGCCTCCGAGGAGAGGCTAGTGTCATTGAAGGTTCCGGCCAATCTGATCCTTCAGCTGCGGAAGACCCGCAAAGTACAGAGGACGGTGACCGTCTATGCGCCAGGCTCCGGAGTGATCTCGAACCTCGGGGTGAGAGAGGGTATGTTCGTTAAGCCTGGAGACCGGATTTTGTCGATCGCTGCGCTCGACGAGGTCTGGGTGATTGGGGAGGTCTTTGAGAGCCAGTTTCCAGAACTTGAAGTAGGCAACCCGGTGGGGATGACCCTGGACTACATGCCCGGCCGCCAGTGGACCGGGGAGGTGAATTATGTATACCCCGAGGTTAGCCCCAAAACCCGAACAGCGCAGATCAGGATGCGTTTTGACAATACTGATCGCACCTTGCTGCCGGGCATGTTCACCCGGCTGAACATTCAGCCGGGCCAGGGCGAACGGCGAATACTGGTGCCCCGGGAATCCGTCGTGCGCACTGGCCAGAGTGATCGTGTCGTGCTGGCGCTGGAAGAGGGCGCATTCAAGTCCGTCAACGTGACCTTGGGGCGCGTCGGGGACCAATATGCGGAAGTTCTCGACGGCATTTTGCCCGGTGATACGGTGGTGACGTCCGCCCAGTTCCTGATCGATTCGGAATCCAGCAAGACCTCGGATTTTCAACGGATGGCCGCGCCAGAATCAATGAATCATGAGGCAATGGATCACAGTAACATGAGCCAGGATGGAGACCAGTGATGATTGCCTCCATTATTAATTGGTCCATCCGTAATCGTTTTCTGGTGTTGCTGGCCTCGGCGCTGCTTACTGGCCTGGGGTTATACTCGCTGCAGAAAACGCCGGTGGATGCCCTGCCGGACCTCTCCGATGTACAGGTCATCATCAAAACCAACTTCCCGGGTCAAGCGCCACAGGTGGTGGAAGACCAAGTGACCTATCCGCTGACCACGGCCATGCTCTCAGTGCCCGGTGCGAAAACGGTCAGGGGCTACTCGTTCTTCGGTGACTCCTTCGTCTATGTCATTTTTGATGAAGATACCGATATGTACTGGGCCCGCTCCCGGGTGCTGGAGTACCTGTCCCAGGTGGCGCCCAATCTGCCTGACTCGGCCCGGCCTCAACTGGGGCCGGACGCCACCGGGGTTGGCTGGGTTTACCTGTACGCACTGGTTGACCGTACCGGGAACAACGATCTTAGCCAGTTGCGCAGCCTGCAGGACTGGTTCCTGAAATACGAGCTGCAAACGGTGCCCGGTGTGTCTGAGGTGGCTGCGCTTGGCGGCATGGTGAAGCAGTATCAGGTCAAGGTTAATCCGGAAAAGATTCGCGCACTGGGTATTCCTCTAGCGCACATCCAGAACGCTATCAAGAGCGGAAACCAGGAAGTGGGCGCATCGGTTATCGAGATGGCCGAAGCGGAATACATGGTCAGCACTACCGGTTATATCCAGTCCCAGGACCACCTGTTATCGATTCCGCTGGGTCTTGATGTGAATGGGACGCCCATCCTCCTGAAAGATGTGGCCCGTGTTGAGGTCGGGCCGCAGATGCGGCGGGGTATCGCCGAACTGAACGGTGAAGGGGAAGTCGTCGGCGGCATTGTGGTCATGCGCTTCGGTGAAAATGCCCAAAAAACCATTAACGGCGTGAAGGCCAAGCTGGAGAAGCTGAAGTCTAGCCTGCCCGAAGGCGTGGAAGTGGTCACGGTATACGATCGGTCCGGCCTGATCGAGCGGGCGGTTAATAACCTCGGATTCAAACTGCTTGAAGAGTTTCTGGTGGTGGGCCTGGTGTGTATGGTCTTCCTGTTCCATGTCCGCTCGTCGCTGGTGGCGATTCTCAGCCTGCCCGTGGGCATCCTGACCGCGTTTACCGTCATGCACTGGCAGGGCCTCAACGCCAACATCATGTCGCTCGGGGGTATTGCCATTGCAATCGGCGCCATGATCGATGGCGCCATCGTGATGATCGAGAACATGCACAAGCACATGGAGCGAACGCCGCTTACGCCGGAGAATCGATGGGAGGTGGTCGCCCGGTCGGCCTCGGAAGTCGGGCCGGCGCTATTTTTCTCGCTCTTGATCATCACTGTCAGTTTTCTGCCGGTGTTTGCCCTGGAAGCGCAGGAAGGGCGCATGTTCGCGCCTCTGGCGTTTACCAAGACCTATGCCATGGCCGCCAGTGCCGCCCTGGCGGTAACACTGGTGCCGGTGCTAATGGGATATTTCATTCGCGGCAAGGTGCTACCGGAGCACAAGAATCCCGTGAACCGACTGCTGGTCGGTGCCTATATGCCCGCTCTGAAACTGGTGCTCCAATTCCCAAAAACGACAGTTCTGGCCGCTCTGCTGACACTGGTTGTTGGCCTGTGGCCAGCTACAAAAATCGGGAGTGAGTTCATCCCTCCGCTGGATGAAGGCGATCTGATGTATATGCCAACTACCTATCCGGGCATCTCCATCGGTAAGGCCCGACAACTGCTGCAGCAGACGGACAAGTTGATTGCTACCGTGCCCGAAGTCAAAACCGTGTTCGGCAAGGTTGGGCGGGCGGAGACCGCAACCGACCCCGCGCCATTGACGATGATCGAGACGTTTATTCAGCTAAAGCCAAGGGATCAGTGGCGAGAAGGCATGACCACCGAGAAGCTTAAACAGGAGCTTGATGCCCTGATCCGCTTCCCAGGGGTGACCAATGCTTGGGTGATGCCGATCATCACGCGCATCGATATGCTGGCAACGGGTATAAAAACCCCGGTTGGTATTAAGGTGGCAGGTCCTGATCTTGCCGTTATCCAGAAGATCGGCAAGCGTCTTGAGGAAGTCATGGTCGACATACCCGGAACGGCATCCGTCTACGCCGAGCGCGTCGCCGGGGGGCGGTATATCAAAGTGGATATCGATCGGGAACGTGCAGCTCGATATGGGCTCAACATCGCGGATGTGCAGCAGGTGGTGGCCTCGGCGATTGGTGGCATCAACGTATCGAGAACCACTGAAGGGCTCGAGCGTTACCCGATCAATCTCCGTTATCCGGAAGATTACCGGGATTCCCCTGAAAAACTGGAGCAACTCCCCATCGTGACGGCATCAGGACAGCGGATTGCCCTGACGGATGTAGCCGATATTCGGGTGGAAGATGGCCCGCCGGCTATCAAGAGCGAAAATGCGCGCCTGAATGGCTGGACCTTTGTGGATATTGAGGGCGTTGATGTTGGCACTTACGTGGAGCAGGCGATGGCCATCGTGAGCGAGGAGCTGGATCTGCCGGCGGGCTACTCGCTTAACTGGTCCGGCCAGTATGAATACATGCTGCGTGCCAAGGAAAAGCTGACCTTTGTGGTGCCGTTGACGCTGGCCATCATTGTGATCCTGCTGTTCCTGAACTTCCGCCGCTTCGGGGAAGTAGCGATTATTATGGGCACACTGCCGTTCGCCATGATCGGTGCCATCTGGTTGATGTATCTGCTGGGCTACAACTTTTCGGTTGCTGTAGGTGTCGGCTTCATTGCACTGGCCGGTGTGGCCGTGGAGATTGGTGTCATCATGCTGGTTTACCTCAACCAATCCTATGAGCAGATGCTGCAGACCTGTGAAGAGAAGGGGCTGGCGCCCAGGCGGGAAACTCTTCGCCGCGCGGTGCTTCAGGGTGCCGGAATGCGGGTGCGGCCTGTAATGATGACGGCGGCCGCCATTATCGGGGGACTGGTGCCTATCATGATTGGCACTGGCACAGGCTCAGAAGTCATGGGACGCATTGCTGCGCCAATGGTCGGCGGCATGATCTCTGCTGTCATTCTGGCACTGCTGTTGATACCAGTGGGTTACTACCTGTGGAAAAGTCATGGGCTTGCTGAAGCATGAAGCGACAAGGTGCCCGACGAGCGCGAAGCTTAGATAACAATTAGCCTAACTGGTTCAGGCGCTATGCTGCCCTGAAAGCGCATGTCCTCGCATTGGTAGTAAGCCAAAATACATCAGCCCGGTTGCGTAGAGGCTAAGCGCGGGCACCACGACCCACTGGGCCAATGGCAGTAGCCCGGCGCCTAACAGTGGGAGCGTTGGCATCTGTTCGTTGTATGTCCATCGCTGTAATACTTCGGTCGCCAGATTTTCAAATAAGACGGTTATAAGCAGCCCGGCTGCCAGGCAAAAAAATAGTGGTTTCGATGATGGGGCTTGCATCCAGCCGATGTAGCGTACGCGTATCGCTGCTATGAGATAGGCAGTGACTACAATATTGGCATCCCAAAAGGTTGCCTGGGTGCCGATCCGGATCGCGGTGGCATGGTCAGCTGGGGCCATGGCCTTATAACAGGGACCTGCCACATTTCCCAGGCAGAGTGCAGGAAAAGACTAGTTGGCCCGATGAAAACGAGCGGTATCATCCAGTGGGGACGATTTATTAATTTTCCTTGCGAGCGTCATAGTTACAGTAAGAGTAACAACAGCTATTTGATGGCAAGCCCCCGATACAGTAGA
>NZ_BAABBO010000020.1:0-2583 GCF_039538005.1 Allohahella marinimesophila | reverse complement strand
TGGTTTTTCTACAGCCTCGTTAGGGCCATGGGGCACCAGTATCTACCGGTATAATCAAAATGGTGACCTTACACTGCGTGACTTGAATGGCGCTGTATCCACTTACGTGTATGACGGACTGAATCAGCTCGATACAGTGACTGGCGCCGAAAACAAGACCTATAAATTTAATCGCCTTGGTCAGATGACGTACAACGGCGACGAATACTACTGGTACACCGGCCACAACAGGCTTCAGGGCATAGGCAGGGGTGCTGGTACCGAACAGCTCTACCACTACGATGGTCTCGGCCACCTCGTAAAGCGAGATGATCATGGTGTGCCCACATATCTCCTCTATTCAAAAACTGGCCAGCTGCTCATGGAAGCCAAGGCCGAAGGTAGCGCCAAGGAATACTTTTATTTGGGCACCACCTTGGTTGGTGAGCACGAAATAATTCCACCGACTTTAACCATCCCTGCTGATATCTCGCTCGACATTGGCGCCCTTACTGTGCCTGCATTTGATATTGGTTCAGCCTCTGCAGTTGATTACTACGGAACACCTCTTGAGGTGAGCAACAATCAAAAAGCAAAGTTCCGTCTTGGCCATAGCGCCATTACCTACATCGCCATGGATGCCTGGGGTGATGCTACAGTAAAGAAGCAGAATCTAGAGCTGATGCCAGATGTGGCATTGTTCGACATCGATAATCGTGTGGGTGGGCGTGGAGTGGTTCATGGAACCAATGCGAACGATTTCGTCTACGCCAAAGGCCAGGCCATATTGTACGGCCTCGACGGCGACGACGTAATTGCAGGAGGGGACGACGACGATACGCTGTACGGCGGTACCGGCAACGACATCCTGTTAGGTAACGACGGCAACGATACCTTGTTTTATGAATACGAAGGCGGAGGCGTGGACTTTTTTGACGGCGGAGAAGGTAACGATACTTACTTGATCCGAGCTTTCGCGGACGGTTTAAAGATCAATGATGAGCAAGGTGATGACACGTACGACCTTAGTTTCAGCAATGAGGTATGGCTCTTCCGCGAAGCCTTTCCGAACATCATTGAAGTTTCTGACGCCACTGGATTTGACCGCCTGCAGTTGAATAGGGGTCTTCGGACATCTTACGAACGAGGGATGCCTGCAACCGATATGGTATGGCTGCAAGATGGGGCAGATCTAGTACTTGGCGTTCCGGTGTTCGACCAGGGCCCCGGGCTATTAGGTTCTGGATTTGTAACTGGAAAATACGGCGTGAAGCGGTGGAACACTGTTGCCCCAGAATATTCCAATAGTAGACCCATATTAACCCCTCCATTTGGAGCTGCTCCAGAGCCACAGCCATTCAGCTTAGCTCAGTGTGAGGGTGATACCCTTCCGTTCGAAGTAGTATTCGAGCTCAAGTCGTTTTTTGAATCCGACTCCATCGACGAGTTCGAATTCTTGGGTATGCCGAATGTTGACTTGGGTGGAACAGCCGGTAGGAACAACAGCTACACGCTCGCCGCCAATCAAGTAAAAGCCTTGTACGATGCTGCCGATCGGGATCCAGTTCAATATGTAAGCGGCCAAGCAAGACGGGCGTTCAAGCGCTTGTATCCGAATATCAACAGTGATGGACAGCTTGAGCTGACCAATGTCCTTCAATTAGACGATGGATTTGCTGCCGATGATATTGCTTTCTCTCGAGACGCATGTGGTCTGCTGTTGACACATGGGAACAGGGAAGATTGGATTTTCATTCATGACTGGTTCAGCCATGAGTTGCATCGATACGATGAGATCCGTCTAGGCGACGGTACCGTGCTGGAAGTTCCGCCCTCACACCAGGTTCCATACTTCGACGCTCAAATTGCAGGCGAATCAACCGTCGCAAAAACGAGGGCAGAGCAAGAGTTTGAACACCAGATTTCACATGCGTCGGTAGCGGTACCTTTCACCAGTAGTGTGGCCACTGTCAAGATCCTACCCCAGCCGAGGTTAATTACGAGTCAGTACGACTCCGATAAAGGAACGTTTGTAGCTATTGACGGCGGTTGGGACAACACGAACCTGCCATGGCTGGAGTTCGATGAGGATACAAACACTTTCAGGGGTACACCATCTGTAGACGAGATTGGTCAGCACAATATCACGGTACGGCTTGAGAACTATTTTAGCGTGGGTTTTTTACATATTACTCTTCAGGTTCTTGAGAAGGACGCGAAGATTGTGACTCCCGGTGACACTGATCCGCCTTATGAGATACCGGAAGATCCTACCGATCCTGTTGAAGAACCCACCGAGCCCGGTAATCCGACTACTGATCCAGTAGAAGAGCCATCGAATCCGGTCGATCCAGGAACTGATCCAGGCAGTGATCCTGTGGAAGAGCCGTCAAATCCGGTTGACCCAGGCACTGATCCGGTAGAGGAGCCAGCTGAACCAACCGATCCTGTGGAAGAACCGACCGATCCAGCAGATCCTGGAACGGATCCCGTGGAAGAGCCGACAGATCCTACCGATCCAGGCACTGATCCAGTAGAGGAGCCAACGGATCCTGAGGATGGGTCAACGACACCACCGTACACGGGCGCCATCAACTTCCTGTT
>NZ_BAABBO010000019.1:0-131379 GCF_039538005.1 Allohahella marinimesophila | reverse complement strand
AGTGCTTATCTGATCGGCATTAGCTCCTTGTAGAGCCGCTTTTTCGTTTCTGGCCTTGGAGACGGCCTGGGGACAGGACCGTTAGCCAGCCAGTTCCACGATCAGTCTATTGAGCCGGCTGACATAGTCGCCAGGATCCTTCAGTTGATCGCCACCAGCCAGTGTCGCCTGATCCAGCAGGATTCTGGTGAGGTCGTCGAAACGCTCACCTGACTGTTGCTCCAGACGCTTGAGCAAAGGATGCTCAGGATTGATTTCAAGCGTCGGCTTGGATTCAGGCATTGCCTGACCCGCAGCTTCCATGATCTTGCGCATCTGCACACCCATATCATGCTCGGCCACGACCAGACAGGCGGGAGAATCGGTGAGGCGATGCGTCACTCGAACTGCCTCTACATCATCCTTCAGCACGTCCTTGATGCGGGTCAACAATGGCTCGACCTGCTTTTCTACCTCTTCCTGCTTCTTCTTGTCTTCCTCGGTCTCAACGTCTCCCAGGTCCAGTTTGCCCTTGGCAACATCCTGAAAGGTATGCTCTGCATACTCATTGAGATGAGACATCATCCACTCGTCGATGCGGTCATGCATGACAAGTACTTCAATGCCTTTCTTGCGGAAGATCTCGATATGCGGGCTATGCAGACCAGCCTTGTAGCTTTCGGCAGTCACATAGTAGATCTTCTTCTGCTCTGAACGCGCCCGCTCGAGATAATCGTCAAGCGTAACGCTTTCGGCACCGCTGTCGTCATGCGTAGACGAGAAGCGCAGTAGCTTCGCGATCTTTTCGCGGTTCGCGTAATCTTCAGCGGGGCCTTCTTTCAGCACCCGGCCAAACTCCTTCCAGAACTTGCTGTACTCGTCGTCCTTATTGTCTTTCGCGAGTTTGGTCAGCATATCGAGGATACGTTTGGTCAGACCACCGCGCATACTTTCAACGGCCTTGTCGTTCTGCAGCAGTTCACGCGAGACATTCAGAGAAAGGTCATTTGAATCGACCACACCCTTGGCAAAGCGCAGGTACAGCGGCAGGAACTGCTCGGCGTCATCCATGATGAAGACACGCTGAACATACAACTTGAGGCCACGGGGTGCTTCACGGTTATACAGGTCGAACGGAGCCCGCGTCGGGAGATACAGAAGACTGGTGTATTCAAGCTTGCCTTCGACCTTGTTGTGAGACCAGGTCAGGGGATCGCTGAAATCGTGCGAAATATGCTTGTAGAAACTCTTGTATTCGTCATCGGAGATCTCGGATTTCGGCAGCGTCCACAGCGCAGTCGCTGCGTTCACGCTTTCGTACGCGACCGCTTCGTCTGCGCTGCGCTCTGTCTTGTCTTCCTCGTCGTCAGCCGGGCTCTTTTCTACAGGCATCTCGACAGGAAAGGCTATGTGATCAGAATACTTCTTGACCAGGCTCTTCAGGCGCCAGGCGTCGGCAAACTCCTTTTCTTCCGACTTGAGGTGCAACACGATGGTCGTGCCACGGCTGTCCTGGGTCTGGGGCTCGAGCGTGAACTCGCCGTCACCAGCAGACTCCCACTTCACACCGGCATCCGCAGGCATTCCCGCTTTGCGGGTGAGCACGGTCACTCGATCGGCCACGATGAATCCGCTATAGAAGCCAACACCGAACTGACCTATCAGACCAGCATCCTTCTTCTGATCGCCGGACAAATTCGCGAGAAATTCGGCTGTACCCGATTTCGCGATCGTTCCCAGATTGGCGATGACCTCTTCGCGGTCCATGCCGATGCCGTTGTCGGAAATCGTGACAGTACCTGCATCCTTGTCATAATCGATGCGTATACGCAGGCTTTCGTCACCTTCATAGAGGATGTCGTCTGCAAGCGCACGGAATCTCAGCTTGTCGAGGGCGTCGGAGGCATTGGAGACGAGTTCGCGAAGAAAGATCTCCTTGTTGCTGTAGAGGGAGTGAATCATCAGGTGAAGCAGCTGTTTGACTTCGGCCTGGAAGCCTAGGGTCTCTTTGACCGTATCGCTCATATCGGTGTCCTGTTCTGACTGTTTGTTCAAGGCAATGAGGCGCTACAGAAACCCGCAGATATCGCGAGCCAAGTCTGTAGCCTGTGTGGTGAGTAATGTGGGGATGACAGAGTAGTTTTCAAGCGTCCGAAAGCACACTGAGCCTTTCAGACACAAAAAAGCCGATCTTCAGTGATCGGCTTGCAGGCTTGTACCTAGCGATGCTTCAGGCCCTGGCGGCCCGGAAGTTTTCGAACTGATAGACCTGGCAGCCGACTTGCTCAGCCGTGACCGGCATCCCTGCGGGCGCGCACTGCGAGAGTGCGGCAGTCGGTGGGGTAACTTCTGATTGCAGCACGGTATTGAGTTGTATGAGTGAATCGTGCATCAACTTGCTGATGCGGATACAGGCGGCCATGGGATTTGACGACCCCCTGCGGATGGCGTCGATCTGAAATTGCAGACCACGAAGTCGTCGCTCATTCGAGAGACCAGCGTCGGCGATAATGGCCTCGACATGAGCCAGTCTCAGTTGCTCGAGCGCTTCCGGATCTTCTTTCGCCATACGCTCGAGAATCTTAAAATGTGGCAAATCCATAAAAACGCTCCTTTTTACATACCGGTCAGCATCTGGCTGACGGAAACAGCTACCGCAGATCAGCTCTGCGCCCTTGTAACAGTATGTAAAGTTGCGTAAAGATATGCAAGATTTGTTTATTTTTTAAACACTTTCACCAAGGCACGTGTGGCCTGTTTTCTGGCACCGAGATAGGTCATTCGGGGCGCAAAAAGGCCCAGATCCATCAATAAATTGCCAGTGATCATAAGACCAGACCGCTTCTGCTGTATATGCAGATAGGTCGCGACCATAGCGCTGAGCGAGCGACTCAGATGGAGATAGTCGCTCTGAACAATGATACCCAGCTGATAAGTGTTGGATAACAGGTGCATCACGGCCTGCAGTCTTCTCTGCAAGCCCGACAGCCCCTCTCCTTTCAACTGCAGCCAGAATCTTGGCTTCCAGGGCACGCCCCGCAGGCGTTCGACATGCTTCTTGTCCAGGGTCTCTGCCAATGCGGCTCGAATGGCAGCACGCCGCTGCTGGTTTTCCTCCGGTTGCGTACTCATGGCAATGAGGGAGTCCGCCAGCGCGTCCACATCGCCGGTCAACGCGCCTCGCAGATACTGGCCCACCTGAGCCCATTTGCCTTCCATATCCACGGTCTTACCCCAGTCGATGAGAAAGAGGTGGCCATAGGAGTCGACCATGATGTTGCCAGGGTGAAGGTCCCCATGAAACTCCTGGTACCACAGCACGTGCTGTAATACGGCGTGGACGAAATCCCGCCCAATACTGCGCTGAAAACGGGGCCGCTCCCTGGCTGGCAGCTCCGTGAGTAGCTGCTCGACCGATCGAGCCGTGTCGAGATATTCCATCTCGATGACCCGTCCACGATTATTGAACAGCCTTGGCACCGACCAGAACCCGCTGTCCAGCGAACGTTCGTGAAAACGGGTCTGGATCTGAGCCTCTGACTGGAAATCGAGCTCCTGCTCGAATCCGCGGGTAAACTCGGAGACCTGTTTCGACATCGACGCCAGGAAAGGCCGTAGTTTACTGTGTGGCGCCCAGTACTGGCTGGAAATCAGCATCAACTCGAGCGCCAGCGAACTCATCTGGAATTCACGCTCCAGATTGTGCCTACTGACTTTCACGATGACTGGAATGAGCACTTCGACCCCATTCTGTACAGTCGGTCGCTTCGCCAGATAAACCGAGCCTATCGAACCCGAGCGCAGGGGGCGGCTGATATCCAGGCTGAAATAGACCTCGTGGGGCTCCTTGCCGAAGCTTTCCATAAAGGCTTGCCTCACGTCATCCGCCGACATCGGTTCGACATCCTGCTGGAAGACTTTCAGCTCACGGGCAATCTCCTCGGGCAGGAAGTCAGCATTGGCCGCCGCGACCTGGGCCATCTTGATGAAGAGCGGTCCGAATTCGCTGACCATCTTGGCGACGATCTGTGCCTGGGTAGCGAAATCCTTCGGATCGGTCTGCAGGAAGGGCTTGATATAACGAATAGCCTTGATCTGGCGACGCAGGATGAGCAGGTCGCTTCGAAGCACCCGCGATTTCTGCACCATGTCAGTCATGGCCGACTGATTGAAGCGGCGGATATGCTTGGTTCGGTTGAGCAGGTCGACCAGCAGCGGCTCATAGGTGCGCAAAACAGAGCGGGTGATATCAAGATTGAGTTCGAGCACGCCCTTGAGCTCCGGCGCGCTGATCAGCTCCTGGAAAAAATCCCAGAACTCGTTGATGACCTGTTCCGGAATCTCCACCGGACTGCGACTGGTCACCTGCCTGACCATGTAATGAATCAGGTTTTCGGTGGTCTCCTCGTTCGGGATCAGCCGATAGCGACGAAGGTAGCCGGTAAACGCTCGCGAGGTATCCGCCATGGGATGGGTGTACAAGGCAGTGAAGAGTTCGTCGAGGGCGAAAGCGAGCTCTTCGCGTGAGAGTGTGTCTTCCCTGACGACCAGCTGTACCACTGGCAAGAAAGCTTTGGGCAGTCGTATGGTGCTGAGCGCAAATCGGCCCGCACTGCGCAGTGCCCGATCCGTCTGCTGCCTCAGCACGGGCAGATTGATCTCCACCAGTCGCCGTTCGCGACCTGCATGGTCATCGACTGCGGATATGCCATTCATTTTGCCGGGCACTCGAGCGTTACGTTCCGCTGGCGCCGTCTTCTTGTTGCCGCTCATAGAGTCATATTGCCAACTTCGGAGTAAGTGGGTTAGCTTAACAACTTCGTATTTCCAATACAGCCTGAATCGCGAAAGCATATGATCCGCTGGCGATCAGCCCTTTCGTATACGCTCAAAGACATGCGCTCGTGTCCACATATCGAGGATTCAGGTTCGGACGTCACCAAGGAAAGAGTCATGGACAATAAAACCGCATTGATCACCGGCGCATCTTCTGGCATAGGCAAGGCGCTGGCGATCGAATTTGCAAAGGACAACTGGAATCTGGTCATCGTCGCGCGACGTGAGCAGGCGCTTGAAACCCTCGCTGCCGACCTCGAGCGCGACTACCGCTGCAAGGTGCAGGTGATCGCCTGTGACCTCACCCGCAGTAACGCCGCACGTGCGCTCTACGATGAAACAAGATCGCGAAATATCGTCGTCGATTGCCTGGTCAACAATGCTGGACGGGGGACTTTTGGTGAATGGTTAGGTCAGGACCCAGGCTTTAATGAAGACACTATTGCGCTCAACGTAGTGGCGCTGACGACCTTATCGCATCTGTATGCAAGAGACATGGTCCAGCGGGAGTTAGGGTATATTCTGAATATAGCTTCAATAGCAGCGTTCGTTCCCGGCCCTAATCACGCGGTCTACCATGCGACCAAGGCCTTCGTGCTGTCCTTCAGTGAAGCCTTGGCTACTGAACTCAAGGGTACTGGCGTGAGTGTAACGGCTTCCTGCCCTGGCCCGACAAAGTCCGAGTTTTTCGAGCGCTCCGGTTCCACCAAGGTCAAGGCCCTTCAACATACGCCTATCATGGACGCCGAAACGGTAGCTTTGGAAGCCTACCAGGCCATGCTCAAGGGGGAACCAGTGAAGGTTCATGGTCTGCTCAACAAGCTGATCGTACAGTCGCCACGGCTGTTGCCAAAGGGCTGGATAGCGCCGATGGTCAAACGGCTCACCGCATAAATCCACTGAATGCCAGCACCATCCTGTGGCCGGCTTCGCAAACCCAGGCGATCAGCTGGTTAAAATCGCAAGGCCGATTAGACTTAGAAGACGTAGTTCCAAACGCCGAACCATGTAATGAACGTCTTTCAGGCAGGCCCTTATGACAGTCATCAGCGACAGAACAGCAAACAGTTTCGTAGACACGGTCGAGCGACGGGTGGACAAGGGGGAAATCGACATCCCCATGCTGCCCGATACGGCGCTTCAGGTCATCAGGGTAACGCAGGACCCGGATTCCAGCGCTCAGGACCTCCTCAAGGTCGTGCAGACCAACCAGGCCATCGTCGGCAAGATCATGAGCACGGCCAACAGCGCGGCTTATGCTTCGGCCAGCGGCATCACCTCGATCCAGCAGGCGATCGGAAGGCTGGGCATGAATATCATCAGGGATATCGCCCTGGCCAGTTCGCTGAACGCTCGCCTGTTCGACGCCCCAGGGCTGGAAGGTCATGTACAGAATGCCTGCGAGCATGCGCTGATGACCGCCCTGTGGAACCGTCGTCTGGCCCAGCACATGCACGGTGATGCCGACACAGCTTTTCTGTGCGGCCTTCTGCACTCGGTAGGCCTTCCCATCATGATGCAGGAAGTCGTCGATGTGGCTGAGTCGACCGGCATGGAAGACATTACCGAACAACTCGAATTCGTAATTGACATCGCCTATGAGCTGACGCCCCAGGCAACGGCGCTGGCGCTGAAGAGCTGGAAACTGCCAGCCTCGATCAATGCCATCATCGGCAACTATCTCGGCTCAAGAGACACCGATAGCAGCCTGCCGACCCTTGCGGATGGCGGCGTCCAGCTTGATGAGTCAGCACAACAGCAAAGTCATTTTCTCGCCGCGGCAGTGGATCTCGCGCGCCATAGCATGGTCGACTTTCTCGATGCTGCCGAGCTGCTCAAGCTCGACAGCATTCAGGCGCTTGGACTGAATCAGCAGAGCCTGGAGCAATTGATTGCAGCGGGCGACACGGTCAAGAGTCAATTCGACGCCTTCTCTTTATGACGGTAGCCCGAGCCGCATGAGCACCGGGGCCGACCAGCCTGCAGTATTCGCTGCAGGTCCCTTTTCGGCTGGCCCCCTTGTCCTGGAACCGTTGTTCCGCCCAAACCTCATTATCTTCGACTGGCATGGAACGCTGGTCGACACCCTGGACGCGGTCTACGCCTCGATGCAGGAAGTTCTGCTGCAGCTTAAGTCGCTAGACCTTCTGAAAAACCTGGTAGATGAAGCAGAGACGCGAACGGATGCTGAAGCCCGTCTGGTCCGCTATATCAGGATCTACCGCAAGCTTCATCCCACTATTCTCGCCGAGAAGAAACATTCCCGCACCGAACTGTTCAACATCATCTTTGGTGACAATGAGCAGGCGAAGTCAGTCGCGCATACCGCCTACAACGAACAGTACCGACAGAATTATGGCCAGGTACGCCCCTTCCAGCCGGGGATAGAGGACTACCTCGCGAATTTTGCAGAGGCAGGTATTCAACTGGCCGTAGCCACCAACCGCAGTCGGGAGTTCCTTGAAGCCGAGTTCAGGTCGCTTGGTGACTGGGGACGCTTCTTCGCCTTTACGGTGTGCGCTGACGAGGTCGACAGTTACAAGCCGCGACCCGAAATCCTGCTTGAGGCCATGCAAAAGGCAAGGCGCGTCAGCGGCGGGCCTGTCAGGGCCTGGTATTTTGGGGATAGTCCGACAGATATGCTCACAGCCTGGCGTGCGCGCCAGCAACTGGAAAAGAATGGCGCAGAGGACCAGATTCGTGGCATTTATTTCAATGCGGCCCACTGGGATACGAGCTGGATAGATGCCCTGCTGGCGGAAGCGCCAGAGCAACGCGAGCCATCCCTGCTACCGGCAGCCGCCTGTGCCAGTCTTGGCCAACTGAGAACGCTGCTTGCGAGATGTTTCCTTGAGGAGGATGAGGTAGACGAATTGGCGAGTGCAAGGCTCATTGACCCTGCGTTTCCCGTCTACGAACCCCGACATCCCCCACCAGCGCGGATCGAGCCGGACTGGCACCCGGCAGTGGCCCGCCTGAGCGAACCACGGGTGATCCTGTTCGACTGGCATGCGACGCTCGTCGACACGCTAGACGCCATGTATCACGCTGTTGACGACATGCTGCTACAGCTGGATACGCTGGGGCTGACCAGTCATCTCATGTCGCCTTCACAGAGCCGCACCCTGGAGGACGCTCGTCTGGTTGAACATGTGAAGCATTACCGACAGCTACATCCGAAGGTGCGGGCGGACCGCAAGATATCACGCACTGATATATTCGAAGTGCTCTTCGGCGACGACCAGGATGCCAAGAATCGAGCGCATGCGGCTTTCACTCATCATTATAGAGCGCACTTCGGTACCGTTCTGCCCTTCGAACCGGGTATTCGCCCTATGCTGGAAGGTTTGCGGGACCTCGGTATCGTCACGGGCATCATCACCAATCGGGATCGCGAGTTCTTCGAACAGGAGCTGGCTATCGTGGAGGATGGCACCTGGGTCTCGTTGTTCGATACCGACATCTGCGGTGATGACACACAGCTTCGCAAGCCCCAGCCCCACCAGATCCTGAAGGCGCTGGACAACCTCAAGCGCGCACCCGGCCGTGACGTCTGGTATGTCGGCGATAGCACCACCGACATCCGCGCAGCAGCGAAAGCAGGCGTTACCGGCGTCTTCTTCAATGGCGCGCAATGGGATCAAAGCTGGCTGATCCGGATCTTTCCGGGTAGTGAACAGTTTCCCGATAAGCCCGACGTGGTGGTCAATGATTTTTCGGAATTCTGGGCGCTGGTGCTGGCGTGCCAGGCAAAAATTCGCGAAGGCGGCCGGCAAAGGCGCCGTTGAAGCGACACCGATTTACCTACGCTGTAAATAAACGCTGACAGACCCCAAACTTTCTGCCATTATTGTCCTACAAAACAACAATCGAACAAATTGGCAGATCCAGTTCCTGTTTCCGGACTGGATAGGCGAATGGCCGGGAGAGCTCCGTATGTCAGCACATGTATTTGTCAGTGATTCAGG
Organism: Allohahella marinimesophila; assembly: GCF_039538005.1. Lineage (NCBI taxonomy): Bacteria > Pseudomonadati > Pseudomonadota > Gammaproteobacteria > Oceanospirillales > Hahellaceae > Allohahella > Allohahella marinimesophila. Next base: position 122,596 of record NZ_BAABBO010000019.1, on the reverse strand, counting down.
CGAGCATTATATCGATCGAAAACGCTACGCCTGGATATTTTCTCTACTCATACCAGCTTCTGTCATCGTAGGCCCCTTGCTCTACATGCAGACCGGTTCCGCCCTCGCCTTGTGGACACCACTCTTCTTCTATTACACCATCATTCCCCTCCTCGACCGCCTGCTTGGCGAGGATCGAAGCAACCCCCCCGAGTCGGTCGTTCCGCAGCTCGAGGCCGATCACTATTATCGTTACTGTACGTATGCCCTGGTGCCAATTCTCTGGGGAAGCTTCCTGTTTTCAGCCTGGTTCGTTGGTACGCAGTCATTGCCGTGGCACGGGGTTCTGGCAGTGGCACTGCTGTGCGGTCAGGTCTGCGGCTTTGGACTCAATCTTGGCCACGAGCTCGGTCACAAGAAGTCGAAGAACGAGCAGTGGCTCGCGAAGATAGTGCTGAGCCTTGGTGCCTACGGGCACTTCTACATCGAGCATAACAAGGGCCATCACAAGGCTGTTGCCACGCCGGAGGACTGTGCGTCGAGCCGTATGGGAGAAAATATCTACAGTTTCGCAATGAGAGAACTTCCGGGCTCATTCCTCCGAGCCTGGCGCCTGGAGGCCGATCGTCTACGTGGTCGACACCTGTCGGTGTGGTCAATGCAGAATGAAATCCTTCAGCCACTGGCCCTGAGCCTTGTCCTGTACACAACGCTTCTGACCGCCTTCGGGTGGGTCATGCTGCCCTTCCTCGCCATTACCTTCCTATGGGGCGCCTTCCAGCTGACCTCTGCGAACTATATAGAGCATTACGGCCTGTTACGGCAGCGCCTGCCGAATGGCCGCTATGAACGCTGCGAGCCGCACCATTCCTGGAACAGCAATCACGTCTTTTCGAACTGGGCCCTGTTTCATCTGCAAAGGCATTCAGACCATCATGCCAATCCCACCCGGCGCTTCCAGTCGCTCCGGCACTTCGACAAGCTGCCTGAGTTGCCAAGTGGCTACACAGGCATGTATCTGTTGGCGTGGATTCCGCCGCTATGGTTTCATGTCATGAATCCAAGATTACTGAAGGCCGTGTGTCATGATGCGACGAAAATCAACTTCCAGCCGGCTTTGCGAGCGCGTCTCATCGGGCAATATGACCTCAGCGCGACGACGGCACACTGACTGACAGAATTTTATTTCAATGACAGGGTCTCGAGACCCTCTTTCCGGCGGAATATCACGTAGTATCAGGTTGAATGGGGGCTGACTCACAAGGACAGCTCCTCAACCTGATCAACTGCCTTCCAAGGCCAAGCGTGCGAAAAGACCATGAAATTATTCCGCTGCAGCTGTGAAACCAAACCAGTTCTTTACTTCGAAAACGTTCAGTGCGGCAGTTGTGGCCGCCTCACCGGCTTCTGCCCCGAGAGCATGGAGTTGAGGCCTTTTACCCCGGTTGACAGTCAAGAGCCTACTGCGCCTGTTGGTGAACCAGGCCCGACCACTCCGTCTGCGACGAATGTCTGGCAGGACGACGAAGGCCGTAAATACATCCAGTGTGCTAACTGGACCCAGCATCAGGTCTGTAACTGGATGCTGCCTTTAACAACTAATGAAAACGATCAGGAGCCACGCAGCTTCAGCACCGATGCCGAAGGGCTGTGTCCTGCCTGCCGCCTGAACGACATCATTCCGGACCTGAGCGTGGCGGCAAATGTACCGCTCTGGCACGGGCTGGAAAAAGCCAAGAGACGTTGCCTGTTCACGCTGCTTGAATTGCGACTGCCCGTGGAGTCGGACTGGGAAGTGGAGGACGAAAGCACACCACCCCCGCTGTCTTTCCGCTTCATGTCGGACAAGGACGCGAACACCCACTTCCAGCGCCCACTCAAGGGTGAAGAGCCGGTGCTGACAGGGCATGCAGACGGTGTCATCACCATTAATCTCGCAGAGGCGGACGACATCGCCCGCGTACAGACCCGCGTCGCCATGCAAGAACGCTACAGAACCCTGCTGGGGCATTTCCGTCATGAGTGTGGTCACTATTACTGGGAAGTGTTCAAAGTGGTAGATAGCGAATTTGTCGACGCGTTTCGCGCCGTATTCGGAGATGAAAACGCCAGCTATCAGGAAGCCCTGGATCGTCACTACGAACAGGGGCCGCCAGTCGACTGGCAGAATGACTTCGTCAGCACTTATGCCACGATGCACCCCTGGGAAGACTGGGCGGAAACCTGGGCGCATTACCTGCACATCATTGACACACTAGAGACCCAGCAGAGTTTCAGCAGAAACTCAGAGGTGCTCTCGGACAGCGTGCGCGAAGTTGGCCTGCCCTTCGCCGTTGGGAGCCGCGACAACACTGCGGCCAGTGACTTCGATGCCATTATGGACCTGTGGATCGACGCATCGATCGTGCTCAACAGCCTGAACCGCAGCATGGGTTTACCCGACCCCTACCCCTTCGTGCTTCACAAGCCGATTCAGGAAAAACTCCGTTTCGTGCACAACACCATCAAGCGTTTTTATCAGGTGTCGGCGCAGTCCGATGCAGGAAGCTGACAAGCTCAGCGACCGCGAGGTCGGCCTCTTCCAGGAGGCCGGCGTGCATCTGGAACACGTGCCACATATTTTGAAATACGCTGAGCGATACCTCCTGCTTCGCTGCCCGCATACGCTCTACCAGGTCTTCAATTTCGGGTAGCAATATCTCATCGGTGCCCGCCTGGACGTATACTGGCGGGAGTCCTTCGAACTTGCCAAACAGTGGTGAAATATCGGGGTTGGTGGCCGATCGCTTGCCGCGGTAAAAGCGGGCGCAACGGCCGATCCAGCCCCAGGACAACATGACGTCCCCGCTGTCTTCGAGATATTTGGCATTCTGCAGGGAAAGGTCCACCCAGGGTGAGAGCAAAATCAGTCCTGAGGGCAGTGGCAGTCCTTCGCGGATCAGTCGCTGGCAGCTGGACAGTGCAAGTCCGCCGCCTGCCGAATCACCTGCGAAAGTAATGGCTTCCGGGCGGTAGCCCTGATCCATCAGCCATCGATACAATTTGATCACATCATCCTGAGCGGCTGGAAACACGAACTCCGGTGCCAGTCGATAGTCAGGAACGAAGATCTCGGCGCCACTGTCGCGGGCCAGCCTTGATGTGAGCCCCCGATAGCTTCTCGCATTGCCGATGCAGTAAGCCCCACCGTGGAGATAGATGACTGCTCTATTGCTGCGACCGGCGGCTGCGACAGCTGCGGCATGCGACTTTTTCTGCTTGCCCAGGCCAAGCGTATGCAGGCCCTGATCCGCGATGGAGATGAGCGTGTCGCTCAGACCCTCACTGCGCTTGAGAGACAGTATTTCGACCGGCAGGCCAGTGATGACATCATTTTCAATGGCAACGCGGCTGGCCATCACGTTGACCTGGGTCATCATGCTGACCCATCGTCGCTGCAGGCGAATACTGACTGAGGGCGACAGCACGGGCTTGATCATGCGCTTGATGGTCTGACGAAGGGCCGTTCTTGTTATGGCATTCTTCACTGTGAATCGATCCTCCCTAGTAAGTGCGCCACGATGCCACAAAACGAAGGAGCGTGAAAAGTGGCTATCATCATTCTGATCAACGATGGCAATACAGCGGCGTTCAGGACTGGTGATAGTTCTGTAGATCAAAATGCCGGGCCAGCCGCCTGTAGCTGCTGACGAGTCCATACCAGTTGGTGCTGATACGGCCCGACGCTGTCTTGTACCAGCTGTCGCATCCAGCGCCCCACACGGTCTTCTGCAGTTTGTTTTGCAGGTCCCGATCAAAAGACGATTGCACGTCTGCCTTCAGGTCGAGCTGGTCTACCCTGCCGTCTACCACGAGCTCCACTGCCTGGGCGATGTAGCCAAACTGAGCCTCCAGCATGCTGATAATGCTGTTGTGGCCAAGATTCGTATTCGGTCCGTAGACGATGAACATGTTCGGAAAACCACTGACGCTAATGCCAAGATAAGCGCTTGCCGATTCTGCCCAGGCGGACTTGAGACTAATGCCATCAGCGCCAGAAATGTCAATAGTCGAGAGGAAGTCGGTCGCTGCGAAGCCCGTACCAAATATCAAGGTATCGACATCGAGCAGACGGCTACCCGAAGCGTCCTCCACTTCGAGCCCTTCAGCACAGGTGCGAACGCTGACGCCGTGATGCAGGTGAACGTTCGGACGGTTAAAAGCCTCATAATAATCGTTCGATATCAGGATCCGCTTGCACCCCATAGGGTAGTCTGGCGTCATCGACACGGCGAGTGGCTTTGCCTTCAGCTCGTTCAGACGCTTCTGCCTTGCCTGGCGCTCGAACAGCTTCATGAAGCTTCCCGGCCGGGCGAAAGCGACGAAGCGGGCTTCATGCTGCAGGAACAGGGCCAGGCGGTGGGCCTTCAACAGGCCAGGCACGGTGGCAAACAACTTGCGCTGCAGGGGGCTGTAATCGCCGTCTCGCTTGTCGATCACATAAGGGGCGCTTCGCTGGATGACATGCAGGTCAGCCACCATCCCGGCTATTCGGGGCACGAACTGTATGGCACTGGCGCCGGTGCCAATAACCGCCACTCTGCGCCCCTGCAAATCGTGCTGATGATCCCAGTGGGCTGAATGCATGGTGAGGCCTTCAAAAGGTTCGCCTTCAAGCCTTGGCCACATGGGTTCGCTCAGTTGGCCAGTCGACGGTATGAATACCTTCGCTTCGAGTGCCTCGCCCGCTGCCGTGGTGATGGTCCAGCGTGCCCGCTGTGAATCGAAGCGGGCGCTGGTGACGCTCTGCCTCAGCCGCACCTGCCCCTCGACGCCAAACTGCTTCGCGCAGTCCTGGATGTAGGCCAGGATTTCAGGTTGCGGCGCAAACTTGCGAGACCAGTCAGCCATCGGGGCAAAGGAATAGGAATACAGATGTGAGGGCACGTCGCAGGCAGCGCCTGGATAGGTGTTCACCGCCCAGCAACCACCAATCTGAGCCCCGCGCTCGAGAATGAGCACCCTTCGGATGCCTTTTCGCCGCAGCGTGATGGCCATGCCGATGCCACCGAAACCGGCGCCGACGATGATGGCATCGTAGACTGCCTGCCTGCCTGTGCTACCCATCTTTAATCCATCTGCCCAAGAGAGAAGGCCAATACTACGGCCTGAGTACGACAGACCAAATAGCATTTTGCTGGAATATCGCTAGCGCTTTACTCCAGCTTGAAGTCAAGGCCCTCGGCGACGCAGTCATCACGGGCAATACAGTCCACCAGATGATCATTGACGAGGCCCGTTGCCTGCATGAATGCGTACACAATGGTGGAGCCAACGAAAGAGAAGCCCAGTTTTTTCAGGTCCTTGGCAAGCCGATCAGACAATTCAGTCTTGGCAGGAACATCAGCCATGGCATGCCAGTGATTCTGTAGCGGACGGCCGTCGACATAGCGCCAGAGAAACTGGTTAAAGGGCCCCTGTGTCTCCTCGAGTTGCAGGAAGGCGCGGGCGTTGGTGATGATCGACCTGATCTTGAGTCGGTTTCTGACAATATCGGTGTTGTGCATGAGCACCTCGACGTCGGCATCATTCATGGACGCCACGCGTACCGGGTCGAAATGATGAAAGGCTGCTTCATAGCCTGCTTGCTTTCGCAGGATGGTAATCCAGGACAGGCCCGCCTGTTGTCCGTCCAGGCAGAGTTTGGCGAAGAGGCGTTGGCTCGAAGCTTCGGGTCGCCCCCACTGAAAATCGTGATAGGCCTGATAGAGCGGATCGTTGCCGCACCAGCTGCAGCGCAGGGGCTTCTTAGTGCCGGTGGTCGTCAGGTGGGTCCTGGCGTAAGCTTCAGTAGTCATAGGCATCAGCCAATTATATTAAAAAGGAAAATTCATGAAGTCAGACGAACATGCCCAGGGGGTCTATGAGGCCAGGGACGACAGCCCAAACGCGAATCCTGGTGTGGTCACCCGCATACTCAATCAGAGCCGGATCAATGCCCGCTTTCGCAACGACGAAGCGGCCCAGCGCGAATTACTCAACCACCTGAACCGGGTGGCAGACACCCTGGATAGCCAATTCCGCGTGCCGGGCATCGGCCTCCGCTTCGGTTGGGACTCAATCATCGGCGTGGTGCCGGTGGTCGGCGATATTGCCGGCGCAGGACTATCGCTTTATCTGGTCGCCAGAGCCATACAGATTGGCGCCTCGGGCGAAATCATACGCAAGATGCTGCGCAATCTGCTCATCGAAGTGGCCGGTGGCGCGGTGCCAATTGTCGGTGACGCCTTTGACCTCGTTTATAAGGCAAACAACCGGAACATGCGGCTGTTGACCAACTACCTCGAAGCAAAGCTCAATCCTCCACCAGAACCAAAGCGGGGCTGGAAGGCACTGATCGTTCCTGGGCTGGCCATTGCGCTGATCATCGGCTTTTCCTGGTTCCTGATGCGGGTGACCTGAAGCCTCAACGCTTCAGCACCCGCTTCACCATCATCACCGTGAACCTCGTGTCCTCCTGAAGCACCGTTACCTCGAACTTGTGCTTCTGTAAAAACTGTTGATACGGCAGAAAGCTGTTGGCCACCAGCAGTACTCTGCCCCCGGGTCTGAGCAGAGCCGACAAGGACTCGAAAAAGACCAGGGTGGGCTCGAGCGTTTTCCTGAGGCCTTCGTGGAAAGGCGGATTGCTGATGATCCAGTCGAAGCCGCTGTTGTCTCCGGCCTCGATCAGCGGCTTGACCCCATCGGCCATGATGACCTGCGCGTCGGGCGCCAGCTTGGCCAGATTCTCTGCCGTCGATTCGCAGGCATAGGCACTGGTGTCGAGCGCGATAATCTCAAGACTCTGATCGAACTGCGCCAGCGCCGCTGAAATAACGCCGTTGCCGCAGCCAAAATCAAGAACTCGCCCTGCCAGCACGCCTGAGCGCTTTCTGTCATTTATCGAGGCTCTCTGATCACTCGGGCAGTCATTCAGCCACTCACACAAGGAACGCAATAGCAGCTGGGTACCTTCGTCGAGCTGTCCAAAGCTGAACACTCCGGCACCAGAGTTCAATGAGAGCGATTTCAGGGTAAGGGGGTTGGTGAATTCAAAGCGAGCCTGATCCCTGGCCAGCGCAGCATCAAGCCAGTGCACAAGCGCTTCGTCACCGCGTTGTACGGAAACCCGCCAGATCTGACAGTGACGCAGTGAGTCGACCTTGCCAGCCTCGACGCCGGCTTTCACCAGCGACTTGCCAATACCATCGACCCCACTGCGCTTCTCGCCAACGATGAGCACCTCATGCGATGAGGCGGAGGCCTCGATCAGCATCTTGAACATGCGGTAGAGTGCCTGCTTGGCCTTGGGCATGAACACCAACAGCTGAGGATCCGCCGGCAGGTCATCAAAGCTGATCTGACCGAGCCCGGTGACTGCCGATGTGACCCTGGTAGCCTCTTGTGGCCAACACGACAGATAGCGGTCGGCAGCAGCAGCTGTCTCAACGATGGCTAGCCGATGTTCTGCTTCAAGTGCGGCCGGGAGGGCATCCGCCGGCGGCCATATCAACACGCAGTCGGGCCGCAGAAGATCCGCCCGCTTGTGAATGGCTGCAGAAGGCGGCGAGAGCTCGTCGCTGGCGCTGACAGATATACCCTGTGATCCTATGAAACGAACCTGCAAGTTCAATAATCCTTTTTCCATTTCAGCTCGACGCCGCCGAAACCACTCTGTCCACCAGTAGAGGTTTCAAGGCTGATGTTTGGCCTGAGTTCAATTTCGACGCTACCTTTCCAGGGTTGGTTGACCTCTGGTGTGCGCTCCAGTTCAAGGTACACTTTATCACTGATGTACTTGCCCACGCCGACATTTACGCCCTTGCCCTCATCTGTTTCCTGTGTACCCACGGTGAGGGAGTCGACACCGAGCAATTGCTGTGCACTGCCAAGCGGGTCGAAGCCACCGCCACCGCCCTGCAACGATCTGACCGCTGCCGCCAGCTGCACAGCCTGTATGGGCGTGATGCTCTGAATCGACTTGCCGAACAGGATGCGCGAAATGATTTCATCCTGAGGCAGCGTAGGTACTGAACTCAATTCGATCTTGAGATCTGCGGTAGTACCAGACACCTGGGCCTGATAAGTGTAGGTATCGTCGGCATATTCACCGGTGATCACCAGAGCGACAGCATCGTTGGCAAAGGACACCTGCCCCCGTACAAGTTCGAAACGCTTGTTGAAAAGATCCATATGCCCGCGTTTGATGCCAAGCTCGCCGGAGTAGATTGGATTACTGGCTGTGCCGACGACCCTGATCTTTCCCTGTAACTCGGCGTCGAGACCACGACCTTTCAGGAAAACCTGCTGCGGCGCATTAATGATGATATCCAGCGGAATCGTCGGCATCGCGCTCTCCGCAGCGTCCTCACCCGGCGTCGTCTCAGCGCCGGCTAGCCCGCCAGAGGGTTGCTGGCCTGCCTGTCGGTCTGGCGAGCTATTGTCGACCACTGTAACGTCGATCGTAGGTATGGAGGACTTGAGGGCGTTATCGAGCAGAATTTTCATTGGCCGAGCTTCCAGCCTGCCGGTGACGGCAAGCTTCTCGGCATCACCCTCGGCAGACAAATCGCCACTAATCGTTGCACTCAGACCGGGTTGGCGTAAAAGATTGGCATCTTTCAGATTGACCCTGATGTCAACCGTTCGTGCCTGCCAGTCGGCCTCGCCGTCGAGCCCGATTCGACCATCTTCAGCGACCTGAATATCACCTTTTTCAATGGCGATACGGCTGCCATCGAGGGCCAGCCGCAAGTCGATATTGCTGAGCTCGGTACCGAAGGTTTTCTGTTCATAAAAGCCGTTCTGCAAAGCCAGAAAACCCTTGCCCTGAGGGCTCTCGGTGTCGCCCTGTACATCGAGATCCAGTTGCAGATCGCCGCGAATGGTCTGCAGCGGGTCGTTGAGGAACACATTGACGAAACCAAGCTGACTCGTGCCCTTCACCTGCAGGTCCAGCGGCCAGGCTGAAGTCGAGGTCGAATCACTGGCAGAAGACAGCATTCCGTACAGACGCTCACGATATGGTGTGAGGTTGGCCGCCACCGACAGCTCCAGTGGCTTCTGTACGTCTGTTCTCGCGTCGGCCATCTGAAGCTTTCGTAGCGCTTCCGACACAAAATCGACATCCAGCCTGAGCTGTTCATCGGTCGTTGCCCAGTCTGCTTCAATTTGCGCCTGCGCGGGTCCCGAGAGGCTTAGATCGGCCTCACGATTCGTACGCAACTTCCGGCGTTCTTTGAGCAATGCGTCAAGATAAGATGCCGGCTGAACGAAGGTGAAGCGACCGCTGGTTTGTAGCTGCTCTGGTTGAAGCGCTAATGTGAGTCTTCCATCGAGCATGCCAGTCGCTTCCGGCGGCAGCTCGAGCCCGGCCAGGCTCAGGAGCCGCAGATCGACATCAGTCACATCGAGCTCAAGATCTGTTCGGAGCCCTTCTATCTGCCCACTGTCCCGAAGCGCCTGCAGGTCAGCCTGAAGGCTACCCTGAAGCGCTATGACTGCATTGGGCGGCAACGCGGGTAGAATTCCAGGCTCTTCGGCGGACTCATCAGCGTCTTCCTCATCATCTTCAAGTCTGGCCTCGGCACCAGGACCGGGCCTTGCTTCCAGCGTCAGCTCTGAAATTGTCACGAGATCTTCTCGACGTTGGGCATCGAGCGCGACGCTGTACCTCAGGGTGTCGTAGAGGCCCTTGACGTCCAGGTCTATATCAAAGGCAGGGTCGGTCAACTCGCCCTCGGCCTGGGCATCGAGATTGATTCGTGCACTCAGATTGGCGAGTTGATCAACGGTGGCTTGCGGCAGGAAGGGCTTGACGATGTCGAGCTCGAAATCGTTGACACTGGCATCGAGCTTCATTGTGCCCTCGCCCATGGCGACCCACCCGGATACAGCCGAAGTCGAGCCCTGATAGGTCAGCTGACTGCTGGCAATGTCAATTCGCTGGCGTTCGCCAAGATCGGCTTTGAAGCTTGCGAACAAATCCGCAGGCCGACCTTCAGGACAGAGGCTGAGCTTGAGCTCACCAGCCACGACAGGTGTCGCAAAAGGTCCAGCAGCGGTGAGCTGCTCTACGGTGAGGCGGCCGAGATCACCTAGTCGTGCTCGGCGCGCTGTAATTGAACCGGCTATGGCGCTGTCAATCCCTTCCGAGGCCTTCGTCGCTGCCGCACACTGCAGGACCTGTGGCTCTGCAATCAGGGCGTTCACCTGGGGGATGTCCAGCGACAGCGCATCGGCCAAGGCAAGCGCTGTGTTCAATGGCACCGCCAGAGACTTGAGCTGAACATCCATCTTCCCAGCATCGACCTTTCCAGCCGCCCGCAGCGAAATATCCGCCCACTCCAGCTGCGTATCGGCAAAGGTCAAGGCTTCGCCAGCAATACCCAGGTCACTGGAGAGGCTCAGTGGTGAGTCAAAGACCGCGGCGTCAGCCGCCAGAGCCCCGTCGGCAGTCAGACTGGCCGGCGCGTCCCAGGGGAAGCTGCCCTTGAGCGCGGCGTTCACCTCTTCGGGGCGAACCTCATCCAACGGCAAGGTGGCTGTAGCCTGTTCATCGAGGAGAGGCTGAATGAGCAGCAATGGCAGTGCTTCTATTCTGGCATCGAAGGCCAGTGCTTCACGACCAACCGTTGCTGAAGTCGCGACCAGACCATCCTCGACTTTCAGCTGCAAGGTTTCGATCTCGATTCGCTGGGACTCGTACTCGGTGCCGGCAGTTCGAGCCATCAGCTGCAACTCGGGCTGCCGAGTGAGTTTGACCGGAAGCCATTGGTTTAAAAGGGCTGGTGGTATCTGCGAAGTCTGCAGGCTCAGCTGTTTCATCGCCGGGCCGCTCTCCTGCGGAATGGCTTCCAGTTTCGCACTGATTCCCGGAAGTCCTGGCGCATCGGCAGCATCGGTCGTGCCGTCCTGCTCGTCGGCGTCCACGGCTTGAATGGTGAGTTCGGCCCGGGCCTCCGGCAGACTGGCTTCTCCAGCGATTTGCCAGACCAGGGGGATTTCTGCCTTCTGCTCAGGGCTGAGTGCATCACCTTGCAAGACATCATCTGTGATCTCGATGCGATCGATCGCGAGACTGTTGACTATGACATGGGGCAGCCCTGAGCTGTCGACTTCGAAGAGTTGGTCAATCAACTGATTCACCTGAGCCTTCAGGTCAGTGGGCGCTTCCTCTTCGTCGACCACCTCCTCTTCGGCCTCAGCCGCACCCCAGGCCGCGCCATCGGAATTGATCCAGATCGAATCGGCAGTCAGGGCTTCGACGATGTATTTCTCGTCCAGCGCCTCGCTCCAGAGAACATTCAATTCAAAGTTACTGGCATTCAGGAGTTCGACTGCAGTGCCACTGGCACCGTCTGCAGTTGTCGCAGTCTGTTGCGTCGACACCGCAGTCGGATCCGACGCTGACTCACTGCCGGAATCAGCAGGCGCAGTGTCAATGCGGCTGACTGTCAGGTGTCCGATCAACCAGTGAGTCAAACCCGGGCTCTCGACATTCCCGAGCTCGATTCGCCAGTCGGTAAAGTCGTTGGCGAGGGCTGCGCCACGTTCAGCCAGCCAGACACGACTGTCTGGCTGCGATAATGCCAGCACAAGTGCCAGCAGAAGAATGATGATGAAGGTGAGCAAGGCAAGCAGACCACCGAGTGCCCATCGGCCGATACGCAGCAGCACGCTGCCGGTTCGTGACAATGCAGACATCAATACGCCTCCCCTATGCTGATATACAGCTGGAAACTGTCGTCGATACCATCACGACGGCTGAGCGGAAAGCCGAAGTCCACCCGGAAGGGCGCGAAGGAGGTGTAATAACGCAGGCCGAAACCGGCACCGTATTTCAGATTCTGATCAAATCGTGGCGCAGACTCTGGCATGGCCAGACCACCGTCGAGGAAGAGCACAAAGCCGAGATTTTCGCCGATGTGAAAGCGGCCTTCTGTCGCCATTTCAATGAAAGACAGGCCGCCTACTGGATCACCCTCTTCATCCAGCTCACCCAGTGTCTGAAACTTGTAGCCTCTGACCGATCCGCCACCGCCCACATAGTAGCGCTCATCCGCTGGCACGGAATCGATATTGGCACCCGAGATCGAACCGACGCCCGCTTTCAAGGCCAGCGTAGGCTTCAGTGACCAGCTCTCAGCAGTAAAGTAGGTCGTGGCCGAAATATTCGACTTGATGAATCGTGTGTCGGTGTCCTTGAGGTCCATGAAGGGTTCGACACCAAGGTTGAGCGTGGCACCATCACGCGGGTCGAGTATCTGGCTCGTGGTATCGAGCCTGAGGCTCGTCGGAAATGACAACAGGACATACTGCTCAGTTTCGCCTTCATCATCGATTTCACTGAGCCTGAAGCGAGGACCAGCACTCGCGGCACGATTTTCAGTGATCTGCCGCGTGACGATAGCTGAGGTTTCTACCGACTTGGATCTGAACGCTTCGAGATCACGCTGACTGGCGCTGGCCGAAATTTCCAGCTTCTGGTTTCTGGCGTAAAACTTCGGGAGGGTCAGTTTTGACGTCAGCGCCTGTGTCACCTCGGTCAAGGTCAACTCCGTCTGCAGCAGCTGGCCGGCCCCGAAGAAATTCCTGTGCTCCCATCCGAGCGAAACGCCGACACCCTCATCACTGGTATATCCGCCACCGGCCTTGATCGTGCGGTGACTCCGCTCCTGCAGGTCGAGCATCACATCGACGGTGCCGGCTGATCTGTTCAGTGTAAGGTTCTGATCCACCCGGGCGATCAGATTGGTCCTCAGAAGCTCGAGACGGGCTTCATTCAGCTTTGACCGATTGAAACATTCACCGGACACCAATGGCAGGTCTTCGCGTAGAAAGCTTGGGTCCACTTCTTCCAGGCCCTGCATGTCCACCGTGCCCACCTTGACCTGGGGGCTATCCTTGACGCGGAAGGTGATGAACGCCAGCTGGTCTGGCGGATAGATACTGGCTTCATAGTCAACGTTGACTTCATAAAGGCAGTTCTGGCTCGACACGAAGGCTTCAATCTCATTCTTCGCATTGAGGATGCGATCGGCCACCAGACCGTCGCCCTTCTTGAGCCTGAGATCCGAGAGGCTAGGCACTTTGATACTCTCGGGGGACGTCAGCTCCAGCTTACGAATGCGATACAGGGGGCCTGGCTCGATGGTATAGAGCAGACGGCGATCGTCGCTGTTCGGGTTCTGGAGTTCTGGCTCGACACTCCCCTCGTAGTAGCCCTGGGAGCGGAGATACTTGAGTATGAATTCGCGCTCGGCGTCCATGTATTGCTGAGGCGTTTCGTAGAACTCGTAAGCAGGGTTCTGCCCACGATAGGTCTCCAGATCTTCGGCAATGGTGTCTGCCAGATCCTGTTGGCTTTCGCTCTTGAGCTTGAACTCGGGATGCTTGTCGCCGAAAAATGGCAGGTCGATTGCTGCAGCCGGTCCACTGAGCAACACAAGCAGGAAAAAAGCGGGTATCGCGGATTGATGATGCATAAATACCGTTAGTTGTAATTCTGAAGACTTGCAGCCAGCACTGCCCGAATATCCTGCCTGATAATGTCAGGCTGCAAGACTGTAGCGCGGCTCCCGAGGGAGAGAATCCAGTTTCTAAGCTGGATAGTACGACGAACCCGTACTCGAACGATTGCTTCTGTGGCGGACTCAAGCGTAACGGTTTGTGTCCCGTTCAGCGGATAATCACCCAGGTCTTCGAGCAATTTGTCACCCTGCTGCCGCGAAATCAGTAGTTTCAGCTCGTAGTTACCCCTGTCTGTGTTGTCGACGAATACATCCATGTGCCCCGCATCGAGATAGGCCTGCAGCGAGAAGTCGTCATCCGAAAAGCTTTGTCGAAGCAATTCGACGTGGCGGATTCGATGCAACAGAAAATGGCGAAATTCGCCAGCTTCGTTCCGCGCCACAAGATACAGCTTTGGCAGCATGAGCACGACCCCTAAAGGGCTGAGACGATAGGTCTTGCCGGCATTGCGTTCTGCCGGAGCCACACTGTAGACAATTTCAATTCCCTGCCCCCTGATAATTGCCTGGTAGATGGTATCCAGCCAGCGCATATCGAAATCTGGAGACTCCAGCGACTGTCCGCGCTGGTAGAACTCGATGGAGTCCCTGAGCCGAAGATAGTGCTGAGGCGCGAGTTTTCGCTCGGACCGCTGCAGAACCCGCTCCGCTTCAGCGAAAAACGCGGTCATCTCATTGAGGGTATTCTGTGGCAGCAGATGGGAAAGATGCTTCGCGGTCATTGCAAAGGCGACAGCCAGGTAGCCCGGCATCTTTTCGAAATCGAAGCGCTGTCTGTCCAGCGGATCTAGCATCCACGCCCGTCCCTTCCCCGCAGCAGGCACGCTTCGCAGGCCAAAGGGGTTGAGCGGATCGTCCTCATCTTCGTCCGCCTCACGCGGGTAGGCATCGAAGAACCCAGGGTCATCACCCAGCAGAAACTTCAGATCGCGTTGCACTACCCGGAGCTGACTATCACGCCGGCGACCGCCATCGTCATCGAGATAACCCTGATCCTGAAGATGTTCAAGGATGGCCTCGGTAGAGCGTGGGGTAGAGGTCCGACGCAGAAAATCGAGAATGGCGAGTCGTCTGACAAAAGTCTGCATACTGTGATTTCATCCAGTTGACGACATAATTTGTCGTTTTGCTGGCTTAGACTAGGCTCGTCGATCGGAAATGTCCATCTCCCGGGCAATTCCGGGTTCATTGTTTATCGAGGATCTGCGTATGTATCGAATCAATGCCATCACCAGCCGGGGCACCCGTTTCCGTTTTCGAATCACCAGCAGCCACATCGATGATCTCAGCAACATGCTGGATAAAATTTTCGCCGGGACGGCAATGCACCTTGTGCTGATACAGCCGATAAAATAGCCTTGCGGCGATGAGCCACAATCACACCCCTCGCCTGCACTGGATTCGGCAGCTGCTTTCTGCAGATACGACTGGACCCAGCGGCGTCCCGACCAGACCCGCCAGCGCACAGATGGTCATGTTGACCGTTCTGATGTGCACCCTGCCGGGTCTGCTTGCCATGCTCTGGTTTTTTGGTGCTGGCGTGCTGCTTCAGCTCTGTGCAGCGCTGGCCGGTGCACTCGCCATGGAGAGTCTGGCGGCCCTGCTGAGAGGTCGATCAGTCTGGCGTCACCTGAAGGACGGATCCGCGTTGCTGGCAGGATGGCTGGTCGGCCTCTGTTTTCCACCGCTGGCACCTTGGTGGCTCGCAAGCCTCGCCGCAATACTGGGTGTCGGGCTCGGTAAGCATGTTTATGGTGGGCTGGGACAGAATATCTTCAATCCGGCCATGACTGGCTATGCACTCGTACTGGTATCGTTTCCCCTGCAGCTGACTCAGGGCTGGCCGGATGCGGCGACCGGTTCTGCGGTCATGCTTATCGATGATAGAGGTCAGGTACTTGCCGACGCCATCTCTGCCGCAACACCGCTCGATCAGTACAAACAGGCGCTGGTACGAGACCTTTCCCAGGGGGCCCAGCTCACGATTGATGCTACAACCTTTGCATGGCAGATGATCAACCTGGCTTTTCTGGTTGGTGGCTTAATTCTTCTATCCCGGGGCCTCATACGTTGGCAGATACCTGTGAGCATGCTGACGGCCTTTACGCTCTGCAGTCTGATTGCCAGTCCATCCGGCGATCAGGTCCTGTCGTTCTCCCTGTTTCAACTGAGCTCCGGTGCTGTAATGCTTGGTGCATTCTTTATAGCGACTGATCCTGTTACGGCCGCCACCAGTCGCCAGGGACAGCTGCTGTTCGGGGCGGGTATCGGCCTTTTGCTGTTCCTGATCCGACGCTACAGCGCCTGGCCTGATGGCATAGCCTTCGCTGTTTTACTCATGAATCTGTGTGTGCCGCTTCTGGACTACTATACCCGCCCCAGGGTCTACGGCCATTCAAAGGCCACTCGGGGCATACAGGGGCGATGATGCGTTTCCCGCAGTCGCCAGCCGTCACGCTCGCCCTGTTTGCAGCGGTCTCTGCTGCACTGGTCACAGCGGTATACCTGCTCACACGGGCCCCTATTCAGGCGGCAGAGGCACGTTGGTTCCAACAGAGACTGTCTGCAGTGCTTCAACCGGCCACGGGTTTAGAGCCGGTCGATTATGAGGACATCGTGCAGCTGCCGGACAGGCAGCGCTGTCCACAGTGCTGGCAGAACAGCGAATTAATCGATCCGGCTCACGCCATTCATTTGAACAGTCAAAGTGCTGGCGCCCCGGTATTCGCCATACCCACCTTCAGCAGTCGCGGTTACAATGGCCGAATCGATGTCATCACCGGGGTAGCTATAGTGAGGGAGCAGCAGTCGCCAGCCATCGTCGCAGTCCAGGTCAGTCGACATCGGGAAACGCCAGGTATCGGCGACAGGATAGAGGCTGACAAGAGCGCATGGCTTGAGAACTTCCGTGGAAAAGCGACGGTCAACGACATCGATGCGCTCAGTGGTGCCACCATCAGCGCATCGGCGGTAGAAGATGCTGTTGAGAAGGCGCTGCGATTCGCGCGCCAGAACCGTGATCAGTTGATGAGCCACACAGGCTCATGACAACAGCCGCCACTTCCGTAACGCAGACTTCTCCCGCCACTGCGACCCCTGAAGCAGGCCGGCTGTTCAGGCAGGGCCTGTGGACCAACAATGCAGCCACCGTTCAGCTGCTGGGACTCTGCCCACTGCTGGCAGTGAGTAATACGGTGCAGAATGCGCTCGGCCTTGGCCTGGCGACGTTGTTCGTATTGATGCTGTCCAGCACACTCATCTCGTTACTACGGCACTCTATTGCAGCAGAAGTTCGCCTCCCTGTTTTTGTGCTCGTCATTGCTTCGGCGGTCACCTGTGTCGAGCTGCTCATGCAGGCCTATTCGATATCACTCTATCGCAACCTCGGCATTTTCATCCCACTTATCGTGACGAACTGCCTGATACTCGCTCGTGCAGAAGCATTTGCCAGCCGACAGCCAGTGCCGATGGCGATCGCGGATGCCGCCGCCATGGGTATAGGCTTCCTGCTCGTCATAGTCGTTCTGGGCGGAATAAGAGAGTGGCTCGGCATTTCGCTACAGGTATTGGTAGTTACACTGCCACCAGGCGCATTCATCGTATTGGGCCTGTTGGTAGCCTGTGTCAGAGGTATCCGGACATCATGAATAAACAGACACGGCAAAAGATGTTCGAGATTTTCCGGGAGGAAAATCCGGAGCCGAAGACAGAGCTTGAGTACGCCGACGAGTTTCAATTGTTGATCGCAGTCATACTCTCCGCGCAGGCCACTGACGTTGGCGTTAACAAGGCCACCAGAAAGCTGTTTCCCGTTGCACCGACGCCTCAGGCCATTCTGGATCTCGGACTCGAGGGCCTCAAATCTCACGTGCGCACCATTGGTCTGTACAACACCAAGGCTGAAAACGTCATGAAAACCTGCCGGCAGCTCGTCGAACAGCATGAGGGCCAGGTGCCAGCTGACCGGGCGGCGCTGGAAGCCTTACCAGGCGTCGGCAGGAAAACCGCCAACGTGGTTCTGAATACAGCCTTTGGTCAGCCGACGATGGCTGTCGATACGCATATTTTCCGGGTGAGCAACCGCACAGGATTAGCGCCGGGCAAGACTGTTCTGGAAGTCGAGAAAAAACTATTGAAGAACGTGCCGAAGGCATTTCTACAGGATGCCCATCACTGGCTCATCCTGCATGGTCGTTATATCTGCATCGCCCGCAAACCACGTTGCATGGCCTGCGCTGTAAGTGATCTATGCGACTACAGGCACAAGAACCTGTAGCCACCAGTTATGATCAGCTCTCTACGAAAGCGCGTTCGATAACATAGTGACCGAAGTCGCCCTGCCTGGCTTCGACGAAGCCACGCTCATCCAGAATCTTGCAGGTGTCCTTCAACATGCTCGGGCTACCACAGACCATGAAGCGGTCGCTTTCGAGGTCAAAAGTCGGCAGACCAATATCCTGGAATAGCTGTCCGCTTTCCATGAGGTCCGTCAGACGGCCCTTGTTGTGGTAAGGCTCGCGCGTCACGGTGGGATAGTAGATCAATTGATTCTTGATCAGCTCTCCGAAGAACTCGTTCTGCGGCAACTCATTCTGAATCATATCCTGATAAGCCAGTTCCGACACGAAGCGCACACCGTGAGTCAGAATGACCTTGTCGAATTTTTCGTAGGTCTCAGGATCCTTGATGATGCTCATGAAAGGCGCGAGACCGGTACCGGTGCTGACCAGATACAGGTTTCTACCTGGCAGCAGGTGGTCGATGAGCAACGTGCCCGTTGGCTTGTTGCTCATGACAATCGGGTCACCGACCTTGATCTTCTGCAGCTTCGATGTCAGTGGGCCGTCCTGAACCTTGATGCTGAAGAACTCCAGTTCTTCCTCGTAGTTCGCGCTGGCAATACTGTAAGCCCGCATCAAGGGGCGCGCCGCACCTTCCTGCTCCAGGCCGATCATGATGAAGTGGCCGTTCTTGAAGCGAAAGCTGGGGTCCCGGCTGGTTTTGAAACTGAACAGGGTATCGTTCCAGTGATGTACGCTTGTGACCGTTTCCGTTCTGAGATTTGCCATTCCAAAGACCCCGAATAAAGAGAATGTGACTGCCTTAACCTGACTGCAGCCATACTATCGCGTACGGTTTCTACTGGAAAACCTATTATTCGGATATACTAAATCGGATTAACCGATAACCAAGGAGGCGAGCCATGCGTTTCACGCTCAGACAACTGGAGGTGTTCCTCGCCACCGCCCGCCTGGGTAATCTGAGTCAGGCCGCTGAAGCGCTCTCCCTTTCCCAATCAGCCGCCAGCGAATCGCTGAAGACACTCGAACAGCAGTTCGACATTCAGCTTTTCGATAGAACCGGTAAAAAGCTCAGACTCAATGATCTCGGCGCGGTGCTTCGCCCGAAAGCGCAGGCCCTGTTGGACCGAGCTATCGACCTCGAACTGGACCTGCAGCATCATCAGGATGCAGGCGGACTCAACCTGGGCGCGACGATGTCCATAGGGAACTACAACGCGATCCCTTTGCTGGCGAGATTCGTCGACCTTTATCCTGCTATATCTCCTACTCTTGAGATAGCCAATACCAGGCGGATATCGGAGAAACTTATCAATTTTGAACTCGATGTCGGACTCATCGAAGGAGAGATCAATCACCCCGAGCTTATCATCGAGCCCTGGCAGGATGACGAGCTCATTCTCGTCTGCGGGGCCAGACACCGACTGGCTGAAGCAGGTATTCAGGAGAGCGGGCAGGCTGCCGTACAGACTTTGTCAGATGATGAGCTGCGAGACGCTGAATGGATCCTTCGCGAACAGGGCTCGGGGACCCGACAGACTTTCGAGCGCGCAATGAGTGGGCTGCTGCCGCAGTTGCACGTTCGCATGGAACTTCAGCATATCGAAGCCATCAAGCAGTCAGTCGCGGCTGGGCTCGGTATTTCCTGTCTCTCGCGACTTTCGGTGGAGGATATGCTGGAAAGCGGTCGTCTGGTCGAGCTGAAAGCAGAAGCCAGGAACTTCAGACGACAGTTCTTCCTGGTTTGGCACAAGAAAAAGTTTCTCACTGCAGCCATGGCTGCGTGGATCGATCTGTGTCGGGAATCTGCCTGAGCATTATTAGACAGCTGAGAGGCTTGTTTCTAGAATTAGGCTTTGCTGGCATAGATCATGCCACCCATGTCAGCTCAGAGGACCACGACCATCACCATCCCGATTCGCTCACTGCTACTGACTGTTGCATCAACCTGCCTGCTCTGGTCGTCGAGCGCAGGCGCGGACAGCGAAATCACGGCGAAGTCAGCTCCGGCGACAGCTCTCTATGTCACCAGACCGACGAATGCCGATCAGGATTCCACGGCCTACGTCTGGCAGATGGTCAACGCAGCCTACCAGTCGCTGGACATAGAACTCGTCCCCATTGACGTACCACTCGCACGCATGTATGTCATGGCTGACCAGGGCGCTGCCGATGCCGCTCTGGCTGGCGTAGCCGAACAGATAGAACCGCGCTACACCAACCTGATACGCGTACCGGTACCGGTATTTGAAAGTCGGTATCATATCTATGGTTTTGATCGGAATAATAGCGTCAATAGCTGGGTGGATCTGGGTACTGAGACCATTGCGGCCATTCGGGGTTTTGAAACCATCAAGCGCTACCTGCCGCAAGAGCAGATCATCTGGGTCAATTCAGCAGAGCAACTGCTCGGTATGCTCGAGAAGAAAAGAGTGCGCTACGTGGTGGGTCTGGAAAATCAGATGACAGCCGAACTGGCTCAGACCATGAGGCCAACTTCAAAGCTGGTCAGGCGCTTGAACGACGCCCCCTTGCATGAGGTCGTGCTCTATCATTATCTGGCGCCCAGGCATGCGGGCTTGAGGGAGGCCCTTGCGGAGGCTATCGAGAAGGAAAAGGCCAAAGACCTCATCGACGGAGTAGATCGGCCGTTGTTAGACGAGCCGATCGATTCCAACTAAACCGTGCCGACGCAGAGACGTCGACAACGGTTCAACTGACCAGTGCGTCTTACTTCTTGCCAAGCATGGCAGTTTTCAGATCTTCCTGGGCTGGCTTGTCAGACAGCCAGATACCAAATACAGCTTCCTTGAATTTCATGTCAGACTCGACGGTCTGGAGAAGCTCTTCGTTCTTGTACAGTTCGATGCCAGTGCCTGGCACATAAACCAGGTCGAATACGTCGTTTTCCTGAATTTCTTCATCGAACGCGCTCATGAACTGGTCGATTTCCTTCTGCAGTGGCGCCATGTTGCCATCTGTAGAGGCTTCGAAACCTTCCATTGTCGCTTCTTTCATCTTTTCGCTGGTGACCATTCCGGATACCACGTGCAGCTTGACAGCCATTGGCTTGTCTGCAGACACGACAGCTGCGCCGTCGTTCATTGACTCAGGCAGGTAAAGGCCTCCAACGTAGACATTGAAGAACCACTTTTCACGGATGCCAGCGCCATTCAGGCGAAGATCAGTGCCAGCGGCTTCCATAGTGTCCGGAATTTCTACGTCGGCTACTGTTGCGGCCTGCGAAATTGTGCTGACCGAGAGCGCAATGGCTGCACCGGCAATCAGATTCTTGATGGTGTTCATTCTTTGATCCCTTCGTGATGAATATTTATTAGAGTTGAGCCTGCTCGTATCTGAGTAGCTTTTTCTTCCCAGCTTTCCGCATTGGTCAACCGGCCTGTAATGGGCAATCCCTGTCCAGCTCTCTGGCTGAATTCGGGACCCGGCCAGTCTGCGGCGCGCTCGGCAGTGTAACAAGATGTTAAACGGTGAAATGCAGATCAGTTCTCACTCCAGTCATGGATCCACCACTCGCGAAAAGTACCTATGTAACGATCTACGTCCGCTAAAGTGGCGTAAGATACCCGGGAGACACATCCAAGCCTGCACAACCAAGGCATCGGTGGAGAGCTCTCAAGTTGTAATCAATTATAGAAATGGAGCATACAAGCATGGAAATCTCTAAGGTAATGGCCAGGTTCATGACGCTTCTGACTGCAGCAGTCTTCACAGTAGGTCTTAGTGCCTGCGATACAGACGGCCCAGCAGAAAATGCCGGCGAGAGCATGGATAATGCAGCCACTGATACAGGCAATGCTATCGAAGACGCCTGTGAAGATGTCAAGGAAGGTGCGGGCGCAGACGATACTGACTGCTGATTTCGCTGGCGTGGTGGCCCGTCGGGCCCTCACGCCCCTTCTCTAATGCCAGGCCAGGCATATCCAGTCAAGGCCCACCATGAATATTGATGTTGCCCCCCTCAAGATTATCAAAGATCAGATCGAAGCTTTCACTACCAGTCTCATTGCCACACTGCCAAATATCCTCGCAGCGCTTGTCTTTCTACTGTTGGTCTGGCTTGCTAACAGGTTGATCGGCTCTGTCTATAGCCGTGTGCTGGCACGCACCCATATGCGGTCATCGCTGAAAGCTGCCCTTGAGTCCCTGGTCAGTGTGCTGGTCTGGACGATCGGCATTCTAATAGCCGCCACGATAGCCATGCCAGACCTCACACCGACGAAATTGCTGGCCGGCCTCGGTCTTGGCTCTATTGCTGTCGGGCTTGCGTTCAAGGATATCTTCGAAAATTTTCTCGCAGGCATTCTTATTCTCCTGCGTGAACCGATGCGTATTGGCGATTATATTGAAGTTGAAGGCATCACTGGTGAGGTCAAGAAAATCACCCTGCGTGACACCTATCTACGCCAGGTCGATGGCGACCTTATTCTGCTGCCCAACTCCATGCTCTATAAAAATGCTGTATCGGTACACACCGACTGGGAGCGCAGACGTGTCACGATCATTGTCGGTATTGCTTATGGCGAGGACGTGGCGGAAGGCCGCCGTGTTATGGAAGCCGCATTGAAAGGTCTTGACACCGTAGATCAGCAGCGACCCATCGAGGTCTTCGCCCAGGCCTTCAATTCAAGCAGTATCGACTTTGAAGTGACCTGGTGGACCGGATCCAAACCTGTGGAAATACGGCGGTCAAAAGACAAGGTTGTGGAAGCCGTCAAATCTGCCCTGGATGAGGCTGGTATCGAGATCCCGTTCCCTTATCGCACACTGACCTTCAAGGAGCCGCTATCGCTCAAAGGCAGCAACGATAACGACTATGAGCGCGGCGAAGATGGTGGCAGCTCCAGCGATTAGCCCCCAAACCACAGACATTAAAAAGCCCGGCTAATCACCGGGCTTTCTATTGTCTCCCAACAGGCGCCTACCTGAGTAGACCCCTATCTGGCAGATTGGTACTAGCCGAACAGTGTTTCGCCGGACAGACCTTCCTTCTCCATCAGCTCGCGCATTCTCTTCAGCGCTTCGACCTGAATCTGACGAACACGTTCACGGGTGAGACCGATTTCCTGGCCGACTTCTTCCAGAGTGCTCATCGGGTAGCCTCTGAGACCGAAGCGTCGTGAGATCACCTCCTGTTGCTTGTCAGTCAGCTCGTCGAGCCAACGATCAAGACAGGAGTTCATGTCATTGTCCTGTAATACCTGCGCAGGATCTGCACTGCCTTCATCTGCAACGGTGTCGAGCAGCGACTTGTCTGCATTGCCTGCCAAGGGTGAGTCGACAGATGTGACGCGCTCATTGAGGCCCAGCATGCGCTTGACGTCCTTTACAGGGCGCTCGAGCAACTCAGCGATATCCTCAGCCGTTGGCTCATGATCGAGCTTTTGAGTGAGCTCTCTGGCTGCTCTGAGGTATACATTGAGTTCTTTCACAACATGAATCGGCAGACGGATGGTTCTGGTCTGGTTCATGATGGCGCGTTCAATGGTCTGACGAATCCACCAGGTCGCATAGGTAGAGAATCGGAAGCCACGCTCCGGATCGAACTTCTCGACCGCACGAATCAGACCAAGGTTGCCTTCCTCAATGAGATCCAGCAGCGTCAGACCACGATTGACATATCGTCGAGCGATCTTGACCACCAGACGAAGGTTGCTTTCTATCATCCGCTTACGACCGCGCTCATCACCCTTGCGGGCCAGACGGGCGAAATGCACTTCTTCTTCAGGCGTAAGTAGTGGAGAGAAACCAATCTCGTTAAGGTAGATCTGAGTCGCATCAAGGTTGCGATAGGATTGCCCATCAGCCAGTTTGAATCGACCGGAGTTCTTCAACTCATCGAAGGAATCATCGTCGCTATCGTCGTCAAGGCTATCCTGCGCATCGTATCCTGCATCCATGTCTTCCTGCTTCTCAGCAGTCTCATACTCGAATGCATTCTCTTCTGCATATACTTTTGCGTTAGCTGCCATTGTCATTCCAACCTTTTCTGTCTGCCCCGGCGCCCCGAATCAGGGACCGCCGCCGGCTTGCGCTGCTGTTGATGTGCTGCTGAGCACTCTTCGTTGCCTCTCGCTCGCACACTCATTTTGTTCAGAACACTATCCAGTCCTTGCGCACAATTTCCGGCTTTCTGATGTCTTACAGGGATCACCTGTTCAACGTTTGGGCAGATAAGCCATCGGGTCGACCGGGACGCCTCGCTTGCGGACTTCAAAGTGCAGCTTGACGCGGTTGGTTCCGGATGACCCCATCTCTGCGATGGGATCGCCTGCCTTCACTGTGCCACCCTCAGCCACCAGTATCTTGCTGTTATGAGCGTAGGCACTCAGAAACTCTTCATTGTGCGTTATGATCACGAGCCGCCCGTAGCCGAGTAACCCACTGCCTGCGTAAACCACTTCTCCCGCTGCAGCGGCGACTACCGGATCGCCCTCTTTGCCTGCTATGTCGAGCCCCTTGCTCCCATAGCCTGCATTGCTGAAACCTTCAATAATTGGGCCAGCGTGTGGCCACCTCCACAGTGCAGGTGCTTTACCAGTATGTTTGGTAATTGCGGGTTTGGCGGTTTGTGTTTTTTTGTTACTGGCAATGGAAACAGGCCTTTGCGGGGGCTTTTTAACAGGCTGTTGAGCGCGGGGTTTTGAAGACACAGTGGAACTCGGCTTCCAGGCGCCGGTATCTTCAAGCGTTATGAGCTGGTCGGGGTACACTTTGTAAGGCGCAGCGATATCGTTCTCGGCGGCAAGCTCACGAAAATCTCGCCCATACCGCCAGGCGATCGAATAGAGCGATTCCCCCGGTTGAACACGATGGGAACCCCAACGAACTGGCGGGTTGAAGCTTGGATCCTGATAGATATCAGGTGAGGTACAGGACAGGAGCGCAAGGACGAGAACGCAGAGAAAGAGGCGGAGCGGCCTAGACATCTGTACCTACAGCCGGGGAAGCCCAGACAGTAGCAAGAGAGGCGACGATTGGCTTAGCACAGTTCATGCCAGATCTCCTATACACACAGTTACAAAGAAGCCAGAATTTGGCAGTTTCCAGGCTACAAAAGACCCTTTTTAATAACTGAAAATGCAGTAAAAGCCGACACCATATAGCTAAATAGCGTAAAGAACGAGAGATGACCCGCCCTAAGTAACTAATATGCCGACATATTCTCAATTATTCTAGCCGCGTCCTCCAAGAACATCTCAATGGTAATGCTACCACCAGTAACGCCTCTGAGAGGAGCGGTAACACCACTTCCTACCAAGTTGAGTCCATCTACCAAGACTAGTTGATAAGCGGCTAATTTAATTGGCCTGGCGCCTTGAAGCGATTGAGCACAACGATCAGCACCACGCCTGCAAGCGCGAGCAGGACCACTGCAAGAATTTGTGGATCAAGTCCACTTCCGGAGGCGAAATCGGCTGGGCCAACATTCACTTGCACCAGTGGCGTCTGCTCACCATGGCTGTTGGTGCGATAACTCACGGTCTCTTTCCAGGGCCAGACTTTGTTCAGCGCGCCCAGCATGAGCCCCGTGAGCGCCACCATCAGCGTGGTGTAGTAACGAGCCATCAGGAAGCTCAGCACGCGTGAAAACAGCAGGAGCCCCACCACACAGCCGGCTGCAAAGATACTGAGAATTTCAAAATCGAAGGTCTTGATAGCGTCCATGATCGGTGGATAGAGACCGAACATGAGCAGCAGGAAGCTCCCTGACAGTCCGGGCAATATCATCGCCGAAATAGCCACCACACCACCAACGAACAGGTTTAGAAAGTTCGGCTCGATGCTTACCGGGGTCAGATCCGTAATCAGCCACGCCATCACCGCAGAGACGATCAGTACAATCCAGTGTCTGACCTGAATGGTCCCGGCGACTCGCAGAATAAAGATGGCAGATCCCAGTATGAGGCCAAAGAAGAAGCCCCAGAGTAGATGCGGATAAGTGGCCAGCAGGTGCGAGATCAGACTGGCGAGCAAAACGATACTTGTTAGCACGCCTCCAAATAGTGACAGTAGAAAGGTCCCGTCCATGCGCTGCCATACTGCAGTGAACCCTTCCTTGCGGAACAGTGGCCACAAAGCCGGGCCAATACTGCTTAGCGCGATCAGAAGTCTCTGGTAAATCCCTGTTATAAAAGCAATTGTCCCACCGGAAACGCCCGGTATGACATCTGCAGCGCCCATTGCCATCCCTTTCAGAAACGTCACTATCATCAACTACCCACCAAGCCACTCAGTAAAGGAACAAAACGAACTTCTTCAATTTTCGTACTCACGAAATCATCACCCTGTCGACGAATCGTGGTCAGGTGCTGCCTCTCTTCGCCGACAGGCAGTATGAGCGTTCCGCCATCGACCAGCTGATCGAGTAAAGGCTGAGGTACTGCGCCGGGCGCTGCTGTAGCAATGATGACATCGAAACGTTGCCTGCGATCTGGCCAGCCAAGCATGCCATCAGCCAGTTGGCAATGAACGTTATTCATGCCAAGTCGACGAAAACGATCCTGGGCCTGGGTAAGCAGTCCCGATATGCGCTCAACGCTGTACACCGTTTCGCAACACTGAGCCAGGACTGCGGTCTGGTAGCCGGAGCCGGTACCTATTTCCAGTACCTTCCTGCGTCGTGGCGTTACGGTGTCGGAGACTTCACTGGCCAGCGCATCACGAATCGCCGCCACCACAAGCTGCGTCATTCGGGCGACGATGTAGGGCTGGCTCAGTGTCTGGTTGTAACCGATCGGCAAGGACGCGTCTTCATACGCGCGATGTGACAAGGCTTCATCGACGAAAATGTGCCGCGGTACTTCAGCCATGGCAGCCAGCACGACCGGATCGGCGATGCCCTTGTCTTTCAGGCGCCCAATAAGTCGCTGCCGGGTACGCAGAGAGGTCATACCGATACCATTGAAATTTTCCCCGGCCTTACCGCTCGATGGGCCGCGCTTTGTTGGCTCAGTCATGATCAACGCTGCTGATCCAGTTCTGCAGAGATTCGAAAGCATCATGCCGTGTCATATCCGCGTGTATGGGTGTGACGGACACGTAGCCCGCTTCAATAGCCGCAAAGTCGGTACCTTCGCCAGCATCGTCACCAGCACCGGCCAGCGCGAGCCAGTAGCGCTTGCGACCGCGAGGGTCGAGTATCTCCTGAGGCGCTCCGCCTTTGGCACGATGACCAAGCCGGGTGATGCGGATGCCCCGAAGGTCATGGAAGGGCACGTCGGGCACGTTGATATTCAATACAGTTCGAGGTGGCACCGACAGGCTCTTTGGACTCTCCAGCAGTTGACGCACGACGCGAGCGGCGGTGTCAAAATGATTGTTGCCCGCGTTTACCAGCGAAATAGCGATGGCTGGATAAGTCAGGAAACGGCCTTCCATGGCTGCAGCTACGGTACCTGAATACAGCACATCATCACCAAGATTGGCATGGGTGTTAATGCCTGAGACCACACGATCCGCATCGAAACCGAAGCGGCCGCTGAGACCGAGGTGAACACAGTCAGTCGGCGTGCCGTCCACCCACATAAAGCCATTGGCTGCCTTTTGCAGCATCAGTGGGCGATTCAGTGTAAGCGAATTGCTCGCACCGCTGTGGTCACGCTCTGGAGCGATGACCCGAATCTCGGCAAGGTCTTCGAGTGCGTCGGCCATCGCCGCCAGTCCGGCGGCATAAACGCCGTCATCATTGGAAAGAAGTAGTTTCATTGCGAGGGCGAGCATCCTGTATCAAGTGAGCGACCTGGGAAAGCGCCACAGACGCATAAGCGCCCGGAGGCAGTCCGAAGCATACCACCAGTGCGCCATCTTGCCAGTCCCAGCTCAGGTCTGTAGGTGTCATCCACAGTGCGCGCGGTGTATCACGCTCACCCTGGGAATGAAGTGCTTCGAGCCAGCCAGTATAGTCGCCCCAGGCCTGTTGACGAAAAATTTCGCTGGCAAGCGGTGCCTCGGGCGTATTGTGACGGAGCGGACCACCCGGAAGGAGGCCTGCCGGGCCACTCATCGATGATGCATCGGCTGCGAGCGCTTCGTCACCTTCAACAAGCGTTCGTGCGAAGCCAGCGGCCTGCCTCGACGCCAACAGACAATTGAACAAGTGCGCTCTGGCAGCACTGATATACATCGGATTGATGCGCCGCCCCTTCCCCTTTCCGCCTCGGCCACGCCTGCCGCGGGTATCTCGGGTAGCTTCGCGTGAGTCAGCTGCAGGTTGGCAGAAATTGAGTTCAAACTGGGTCAGGTTGCCATGATCGAAACCGAAGCGCTGGCTGCCGAAATAGTTTGGGAAGCCTTCGAGTCGCAAATATTCGAGGTCCGCCTCGACAGCCGTCTGGACCACCGAGCCGGCGGGAATGTCTCTCAAAGTGATGCGGAAGTCATTGCCGACATGCTCACCCCTGCGAAGTTTTTTGGCATATCGACCGATATGCAGTATCTCGCATCCCTCAAGTGCCCAGTCTCGCCAGTCCGGCGCATCGCGCTTGCCCAGGTAGATCGAAAACCACTGACTGGTGACCGCCTGCCTGTCTTTCAAACCAAAGAACCCGACATCTACCTGCCTAACGCCAGCGAATGCGGCGATACTGTCGGCGACCCACTGAGTGTTCTGCAGGCGCTTCCGCACCTTTAGCAGGTGGTGCTCACCCTCTTCCGTCTCCGGCTGCCAGCGTTCCTCGACAATGAAATCTTCAGGCACGATTTTCCAGTGGGCTTCCAAAGGCGGAGTAGCGTATTTTGGAGGGCAAATATATCGATCTATGCGTGCAAGATCATCCGCCAGCTTTTCGGGTGACGGCATCAGGAGAGCGACTCGATCAGGGCAACTGCATGGCAGGCTATGCCTTCCTGGCGCCCAACGAAGCCAAGCTTTTCGGTCGTGGTGGCCTTCACATTGACCGAGGACAGACTGACTTCGCAATCCTCAGCGATATTTCGCTGCATCTGCGAGACGTGTTCGGCCATTCTCGGCGCCTGCGCGACGATAGTGGAATCTATATTACCCACACAGAAACCGATATCCCGCAGACGGGCTATCACCGTTCGCAAGAGTTCCCGGCTATCGGCATTCTCGTAGTCGGGATCGGTATCTGGGAAATGACGGCCGATATCACCAAGACCCGCCGCGCCAAGCAAGGCGTCGCAGATCGCGTGAATGAGTACGTCACCATCTGAATGCGCTAGCAGGCGGCGTCGGGCCGGTATATGAACCCCGCCTATGACTATGCTTGCGGACGTATCGCTATGGGATAGTGCTTCGGCATCACCGTCAAATGCATGGACGTCGTAGCCGTGGCCAATTCTCATGGATCATCACCTGGACAGGTTAAGCCGGCGTTACGTGGATGCCGGCGCTCTGGCGAGAGCCATGCCATCCTCGTGCTGCTGACGATATATGAAGGCCGCGAGGGCGAGATCCTCGGGCTGCGTTATCTTGATGTTATCACTCCGGCCCGCCACCATCAGCACCTCGTATTCAAACTGCTCGAGCGCACTGGCTTCATCGGTGACACGGGAGCGGTCAGCCTGCTCGAGTGACTGACGCAAGACAGCATATCGGATCACCTGAGGCGTGAGCGCTCGCCAGAGCAGATCACGTGACACGGTTTCTGTGATCGGCAGGTCGTCTCGCCGTGCCCATGGCACACAGCGCTTGAGCGTATCGCTGACAGGCGTGCCGAGAATGGCACCGGCGCGGCTGCCAGCGGCAGTAGTCAGCACAGCGTCGAGGTCTGCCCCGCACAGGCAGGGTCTGGCCAGGTCGTGAACCAGAATGAGATCATCGTCGGCAGCGCGGCCGGACAGGGCCTGCAAGGTGTTGAGCACAGTATCGGCACGTTCTAGACCGCCGGTGGTCATGACTTCAACACGATCTTGCTGCGCGGGATCGAGCAATTCGCACACAGCTGCCGCCCTCGAGTCGCCTGGCGCAATCGCCACAATGAGACGTTGGAGGCCGAGCGCAAGCAGACGTTCGAGCGTACACTGCATCACCGATTTACCATCAAGCAAGTGCAGATACTGCTTCGGTGTTGCAGCGCGCATGCGGCGACCTGCACCGGCAGCCGGCAGTATGGTCCAGACGGTCTTCACTTCAGACATGATCGGCAGCACAGGGGTGGATGGCTGATATTGATGACCACGGCCTGAGATCAATCCGTGACGATATAGAAGGTCTCATTATGACCGATAAGACCAAGCTGTTCTCGAGCGCGCTCGGCAATGACTTCGTCGACATGCTTGAGTTCCTCGACTTCCGCCCTGAGTTGCTCGTTACGCATGAGAAGCTGGTTATTGCGCTCAGCCTGTACACCAATCGCGTATCTGATGTCGCTGAGCGAGTTGAGGGATCCATGGGCGAACCAGAGACGGTATTGCAGGTACAGAACACTCACAGACAGCAAGGCCCAGAGCACGATCTGCACATACGGCACGTGCACCATCGGACTACGCGACTGCTCATCTGTAAATTCACTGCGGCCAGCTGGCTGCATCACCGACATTCTCTAGCTACTCGCTTCAGGGGAGCTCCGCAAAATACAAGGCTCCAGTGCGAACTAGCTTAGCAGGTATGGCGGAAATTTCTGTAGTGTACGGATGTCCAGTACCAGGTCAGAGTGGCTGACTGATTGTGTCAGCCACTCTCCTCGGCGCTAGCGGCTGGCTTTGATTTCAGCCATTCCACGATATACCGCTCGTGAACCGAGCTGCTCTTCGATGCGCAGAAGCTGGTTGTATTTGGCGACGCGATCAGAGCGGCAGAGTGAACCTGTCTTGATCTGTCCCGCAGCAGTCGCTACTGCCAGATCCGCTATCGTCGTGTCTTCGGTTTCACCAGAGCGATGGGAAATAACGGCGGTATAACCGGCGTCCTGGGCCATGCGAATGGCTTCGAGCGTTTCGGTGAGGCTGCCGATCTGATTGAACTTGATCAGAATCGAGTTCGCAATCTTCTCATCGATACCCCGCTTGAGGATCTTCGTATTGGTGACAAACAGATCGTCGCCAACCAGCTGAACTCGGTCACCCAGCTTCTTGGTCAGAATAGCCCAGCCCTTCCAGTCACTCTCGTCCATACCGTCTTCAATAGAGACGATGGGGTATCGATCGCACAAGCCAGCGAGATAAGTCGCAAACCCTTCGGAATCAAATGACTTACCTTCACCTGACAGGTTGTACTTGCCGTCCTTGTAAAACTCGGAGGCAGCACAATCGAGCGCCAGGGTGACATCATCGCCAAGCTTGTAACCCGCTTTCTCGACGGCCACCTGAATGACTTCGAGTGCCGCTTCGTTCGATGGCAGGTCCGGTGCAAAGCCGCCTTCGTCACCAACCGCTGTGCTCAGGCCACGGCTCTGCAATACCTTCTTGAGGTTATGAAAGATTTCCGCGCCAATTCTCAGGGCTTCAGCGAAGGTCTTGGCCTTCACTGGCTGAATCATGAACTCCTGGATGTCGACATTGTTGTCGGCATGCTCGCCACCGTTGAGGATATTCATCATCGGCACTGGCATTGAATATCTGCCGGGGGTGCCGTTTATTTCCGCGATGTGCTCATAGAGAGGTACGCCTTTCTCGATGGCCGCGGCTTTCGCCGCTGCGAGGGACACGGCGAGTATGGCGTTGGCACCGAGTTTCGCCTTGTTTTCTGTGCCGTCGAGATCGAGCATGATGCGGTCGAGGCCTTCCTGGTCGGCTGCGCTCTTACCCAGTAGCGCCGGCGCTATACTGCCATTGATAGCGTCGACGGCCTTGAGAACACCCTTGCCCATATAGCGGCTGGCGTCCTGGTCCCGCAGCTCGAGCGCCTCGCGCGAACCCGTGGAAGCACCCGATGGAGCACAGGCACGCCCCATGACACCCGATGTCAGCGTGACTTCAGCCTCGACGGTTGGGTTGCCACGTGAGTCCATCACTTCGCGTCCACGTATCCCAGCAATTTCTGCCATTCTCAAATCTCCGTTTGTCATCTCAAAGAACAATAAGGGTCAACTGTGTTCGCCGCTCAGGCGGTATCGAGCTGAGCGAACGATTTCACGAGCTCGTCCAGAGCCTTGACCTGTTGTAGAAAGGGCTTTAACTGAGACAGCCGCAGTGCGCAGGGGCCGTCACATTTCGCGCGTTCGGGATCCGGATGGGCCTCGAGGAACATGCCAGCCAACCCGACGGCCATGCCTGCCCTGGCCAGGGTCACGATCTGCTCGCGTCGTCCGCCAGCGGCCTCAGCCAGTCCACCAGGCTTTTGCAGCGCATGAGTCACATCGAAGACGACGGGAAAGCCTGTCGACTTCATGATATCCATGCCGAGCATGTCGACCACGAGATTGTTATAGCCGAAACTGGAGCCACGCTCGCAGAGAATGATCTCGGCGTTGCCAGCCTCCTGGCATTTCTTCGCAATATGAGCCATTTCGCGCGGCGCGAGAAACTGTGCTTTCTTGATATTGATGGGCTTGCCAGTCTGCGCCATGGCGGTAACCAGGTCAGTCTGGCGGGAAAGAAAGGCTGGCAGCTGAATGATGTCGACGACCGCAGCTACAGGGGCGGCCTGATGCGGTTCATGCACGTCAGTAATGACGGGCACCTTGAAGGTGTTTCGAATCTCTTCGAAGATGCGCAGGCCCTCATCCATACCCGGACCCCGATAGGAGTTGATCGAAGAGCGGTTGGCCTTGTCGAAGGAGGCCTTGAAAACATAGGGAATGCCGAGCTCTGCACAGACGGTCACATAGTGTTCAGCAATCTGCATGGCCAGGTCACGCGACTCCAGCACATTCATGCCACCCATCAGGGCGAACGAACGTTCATTGCCAAATTCGACAACGGACGTCTGGCCCGACCCTACCTTGATGATCCGTTGCTGCATTTCGGTCATTCTTTCGCCTCATGAT
This sequence comes from Allohahella marinimesophila, assembly GCF_039538005.1. Classification (NCBI taxonomy): domain Bacteria; kingdom Pseudomonadati; phylum Pseudomonadota; class Gammaproteobacteria; order Oceanospirillales; family Hahellaceae; genus Allohahella; species Allohahella marinimesophila. The sequence goes on along the minus strand of NZ_BAABBO010000019.1, from coordinate 89,851 downwards.
AGGCCAGCGCGGCTTCGACGAAGGCCTGGAACAATGGATGGCCATCGCGCGGCGTCGAGTTGAATTCCGGGTGGAACTGGCAGGCCACGAACCAGGGATGATCCCGCACTTCAATGACTTCTACCAGCGCCTTGCCGTTGGAGTCTGTATTCGATGAATAGCCTGCGACCGTCAGACCGGCCTTTTCCAGATCCGGTAGAAGATTGTTATTCACTTCATAACGATGACGATGCCGCTCACGTATCGTAGCCGAGCCATAGCAGCTGCGAACATGCGTACCCTCCACAAGACTGCAATCCTGGGAACCAAGCCGCATGGTGCCGCCGAGGTCTGAATCGACATCACGAATTTCCGTCTTGCCAGAAGCATCGACCCACTCAGCGATCAGGCCAACGACCGGATACTCGGTATCGTGATTGAATTCGGTACTGTTCGCGGTCGGCATACCGACGACATTGCGTGCATATTCGATCACCGCCACCTGCATGCCGAGGCAGATGCCGAGATAAGGCACCTTGTTCTCACGGGCAAAACGCACAGCCTGCAACTTGCCTTCTATACCGCGCTCACCAAAGCCGCCCGGCACAAGAATGGCATCGGCACCTTCAAGTGCATCAGTGCCCTGCTGTTGAATCGACTCCGAATCGATATAGTTGATATTGACCCGCGTTCGCGTCTGTATGCCGGCATGCATGAGCGCTTCGTTCAGAGACTTGTACGCATCCAGCAGCTCCATGTACTTGCCGACCATCGCGATGGTGACTTCGTGCTGCGGGAACGTCTGCGCGTCCACTACTGCCTGCCATTCGGACAGATCAGCTGCATCACACTTCAGGCGCATTCGCTCTACAATGAACTCATCGAGACCCTGTGCGTGCAGCATCTTCGGAATGTTATAGATGGTCTTGGCATCTTCAAGTGAGATGACAGCACGCTGCTCTACGTTGGTAAACAGGGCAATCTTTCTTCTGGCGGACTGATCTATCGGCTGTTCGGAACGGCAGATCAGAATGTCAGGCTGCAAACCGATAGAGCGCAGTTCCTTCACCGAGTGTTGCGTCGGCTTCGTTTTAACTTCGCCGGCAGTGGCGATATAAGGCACCAGTGTCAGGTGCATGAGCATGGCGCGATCGCTGCCCACTTCCAGCTTCAGCTGTCGAGTGGCTTCAAGAAACGGCAGTGACTCGATGTCACCGACGGTTCCGCCGACTTCGACGATGGCCACGTCGGCATTGCCCGCCCCTTCGACGATGCGACGCTTGATCTCGTCGGTCACATGCGGGATGACCTGCACGGTTCCGCCCAGGTAGTCACCGCGGCGCTCCTTGCGCAGCACGGTTTCGTACACACGGCCAGTGGTGAAGTTGTTCTTCCTGGTCATGCGTGTACGAATGAAGCGCTCGTAGTGGCCAAGGTCGAGGTCAGTCTCGGCGCCATCTTCTGTCACGAAGACCTCACCGTGCTGAAACGGCGACATGGTGCCGGGGTCGACGTTGATATAAGGATCGAGCTTGAGAATAGTGACCTTGAGATTTCGCGCTTCAAGTATCGCCGCCAGAGAGGCTGATGCAATACCTTTGCCCAGAGAAGAAACGACACCACCGGTGACGAATATATAGCGCGTCATACAGATTCCAGGCTACTTGAGAAAGGAGAGGCGAAACGGCTTCTTGCTGAATTCACAGTGAATGCCATTTGCGTGCTTCGATGGCGCGCCAGAATACCAGATCGCTGGTCTGTCCATCAACCGATCAGGAGCACCAAATAACATCACGCCGTCTAGCATGAGTAGCCAACGTCGAAGTTCTGGCACAAATCTGGCATCAATGCCTGTACCGGCGCCAATGCGTCAACTTTTTGCCGCTGCCCATCCCTTGCAAGGCGGGCACTATCGTTATCCTTATCTGGAGCTGCAAGCGAATGATACTCACGCTGGTACTCGGCAGCCTGTCAGGCATATTCTTCATTGTGCTGGCGGTCATGCTCTCGACCGACAACCCGATGATCTTTTTCAACATTCCCGGGCTGATACTGGTGGCTGGTGGCTGTTTCGCCGCCCTCTTCGCGGGATACCCGGGCAAGGAGATCAAGGCTGCCTTGAGGGCAGTGAAAACGCTTGGGCATCCAGATCATCTCAACGACGTTCAGCAGATTGACGAACTGGTACAGTTCGCCCGCGACTACAGCCGAAACGACGTTCGCAAGATAGAAGCCCGACTGCACCAACACATCAATCCATTCCTGGCCATGGGCATGCAGATGATCATTGCCAAGCTACCTGTAGCCGATGTGGCGGGCACGCTGGCCTGGCGTATCAAGCGGCTGAAAGCGCGTGAGCAGGCAGAGGCCAGAATCTTCCACGCCCTGTCATCTTACGCGCCGGCTTTCGGTATGGTCGGCACCCTGCTCGGCCTGGTCAATATGATGCTGGTGCTGGACGCCAAGAATCTCGATCTCATGGGCGGACATCTGGCCATCGCGCTGGTGACCACCTTCTATGGCCTGCTTCTGTCGAATCTCTTCTTCAAGCCGATTGCCACCAAGCTCGAGCGTCGAACCGAGAAGCGACTTCTACACATGAGTCTGATACTCGAAGGTCTCACCCTGATTGGCCTGGGCCGCAGCCCCGCTTTCATTCGCGAAAGTCTTTACTCTTTCGTGACACATTACGACGATGAGCTCGGCGCCAGACATTCGACCAAGCATACCGGCCACAGCGACAGCGAGTCAGCTCATGCCACGCTCCCCTGATGTCTCCCGCTCTGGCCGGCTGAATCGCTTCCAGCACGCTGGCGGTGGCAACGAGCAATCCGCACAGATTCTGGCGAACTCACATCTCGGCGCCCTGGACGATCTGACCGTGCAGGATAACGAGGGTGATGCCTGGCTCACGAGCTATCTTGATGTCTTCGTGCTTATTACGGCCGTGTTTGCGCTCATGCTCGCCATTCAGGCTCAGCCGATCACCGAGACCGAGGAGAAGAACATTACGCCGACCACCGGAGAGCCGGTGCTCAGCGAACTCGAGCTTATTCAGCCAATCATACCGGCGCAGATCACCGGCAGCCGGGAGCAGAACGCCTGGTATCAGAGTATTCGCGATGCCGTAAACGAGCAGCAGCTGGAGGGTTTCCTGAGCCCTAGTTTCGAAGAAGGCTTTGCTGAACTCGAGATTGGCAGCAATGTCCTGTTCGACTCTGGCGATGCCGTGTTGCTGACCTCTGGCGAAGATGTGCTGCGCGCGGTAGTGCCGATTCTTCAGAAAAGTTCGGGCGCCATTCTCATCGAAGGCCACACTGATTCGACACCGATCCAGACAGCGCGTTTCAGTTCTAACTGGGACCTGGCCGCCAGTCGGGCCACTGAAGTGCTGCAGTTTCTGGCCGAGAATGGTATAGAAGGACCACGACTCAGGGCGATCAGCTATGGCGATACCAAGCCGATGGCGCCAAACGATACGGAAGATAACAGGGCGAAGAATCGGCGTGTGAGCCTGGTGATTCAGGCGCCCTGATTCGCGCAGCCACGCCAGGTCGGGTTGCTGCGGTCACTGTTCAGGCTGTAGAAGGACATCGCCCACAAGGACCTTGCCAGCGCGGTTCAGGGGCTCAAAAAGCCCCTGTGGTGATCTTTGTGGTCAGTTGACCGGTGTGATCGTCACGGCGTCGAGGTACATCGTATAGCTTGGTGATGGACCAAACACGTGCAGACGAAGCTGGGTGACGTTACCCGTTGTGTTGAGCTTGAAGTTGCCTTCGAGCGAATTCCAGTAGCCGGCGTTGCCTGAGCGGCTAATCAGCTTCTCCCACCGGGCGCCTCTGTCGTCGACGATATAGGCCCACAGTTCATTGTTGGTCGAGCTGCCGTAGCCGGTAAGACCAACCTGCCCCTTGAAGGTGTAGTCCTGACCAGTCTTCAGCACGCCGCGTACGTTCAGGCCTGGGCCGGAGTACCAGCTGGTGCGGTTTGTGGAACGCAGTGAATAGCTACCGGCGTAAGCCGTTTGAACTCGAGCGACGTTGCCGCCCATGTAGGTTTGCCAGCCATCAGTAGTCTGCTCGAAGGTGGCCTTATAGCCGGTGGCCGGTGGCGTAGGCGTGGTAGGCGTGCCGCCGCCGTCCGTGCCGCCGCCATCATTGCCGCCACCGGTCGTTTTGGTGGGGCGGAATGCTGCGAGTTGAGTTGCCAGCGCATTCAGGTTGCCCACGGCATCTGCGCCATTCGACTGATTTCGGCTGACGCCACAGGGCTGGTTTTCGCAGGTCCGGATGTTCGGATTGGAAAAACGCTGCAACTGATTGCTGGTACCGTAAGACTGAGGGTAGGCCATGACGGTACTGAAGGAGCCGTAAACACCGTGTCCGCGTGCCCAGTTCCAGATGCCGCCGCCGGTACCCTGAGCCGCTGAATGGCCCAAGGCAAGGTTATGACCGATTTCATGAGCAAAGGTGCTGTAGCCACAATCGACACCAACCAGGTTGAAGGCGAGTGATTCAGCGTTGCTATAAAGCTGGCCGTTGCTGTTCCCTGAAGGAACATATCCAATACCGCAAACATAACCGCCCTGCATTGGCTGTCTCAAATTCAGCACGCTGACGACGTCAGCACCATATTGTTCGCGCATTGCGGCAACTTCGCCATTTCTGCGCAATGCGTCGAGGTTCTGGCTGTTGACATAAGTCCAGCCCTTGCTGATTGGCTTGGCAGCCACCAGACGCAGGCGCAGGTTCACACCACTATTGATGTAAGCCTGATTGTTGTATTCGATGTAAGACACGATTCTCGCATTGATGTCGCGGCCATTCGTGGTCTGACTGACTTCAGGCTGGTACAGCACCAGCACATCGATCGTTTCGGGCGCGGCCTGGGCCGCAGCAGACATGGCAAGGCCGGTGACGGCGCTCAGCACTCCGAACTGCATTTTTTTTGCAAAGGTCATATCAGCTCCTGTGAAGCTTATCTTTCTTATGTTGAGGGTGTAGTGCTCGTAGTGTGGGGTCAGGAACCCTGACCCCGTTCAGGTAGCGGCATTTCCACTGGTGCTACCTCAATACCATCGGCTATGGGGACTGCGCGTGCATTGACGTCAGCCTCATTGACGAGACTACCCTGGCCGGTGCGATTGTTGACGATTGCGGTATAGACGCCTGTCGACGTCGACACCACGAAGATGGTATCGATTTCACCGCGGGTGACGATGACGTTGTCATCCGGATGGCCGTCGTTCAGGCCACCCTTGAAAACGTTAATACCATCAAGCGGGCTATGCGTGGATTCAATGGTGGCTTCAGGCAGGGGCTGCAGATCGGGAATGGGCAGCGTGACCTTCTGCCCCACCTGAAGGGATTGCAGAGCTGCGGGATCAGTCTGGATAGCCAGACCTTTGACGCCATCGACCTGGATGGGCTCTGCGTCGGCAACTGACCAGGCTGATAGATCGGCAGCAACGGGCTGGTCAAGAGGCGCGTCATCGCTGGCCTCGTCGGCGTCGGCCTGGGTATCTGGCTGCACAGGTTCTTCTGGCAAAGAGGGCTGCTGGCCCGCGGCGGCGCTGTCCGCGTCATTGAAAGGTCGATCTATCAGCGGTCGTTGGGCGCCACCATTATCAACCGGACTGGCCGGTTTGCTGGCCGTTGAAGAAACAGGCGCTGGTTTATCGTCGACCTGGATAAAGAGTACAGCGCCTACAGCAACAAGCACGCAGGCGGTCATGAGGATAATCTTGTTCATCTCGAGCCACTCTAGCTAATAAAGCAGAAGCGGCATGCTTACTTATTGTAGGACGATCCGAATCGGTCAAAGGGCGTAAGCCCCCCGTTTGAGGGAGAGAAATGGGACACAGTTCGGTAAATTCATGAATGAAATGAGGTTTTTGGCCTGATCATCCTGCCTCAGGCCTCCTTCAACCGCCGCGTATCGATCACATTCGGCACTTGCCTGAGACGATCGAAAATCTTGTTCAGCATACCCAGACTTTCAATCTCAACCGTAAGCCGCATCGTCGCAGTACTATTCTCCTTGTCGGAACGCGTAGAGACCGCCAGTACGTTGACACGATCGTTGCCGAGCACATTCGAGATATCCCGAAGCAGACCAGGACGATCATAGGCTTCGACTTCGATATCAATCGGATAGGTTTCCTGGGCACTGCCCCAGCTGACCTCGATGATCTTGTTCGGCTCTTGCGCTTCAAGCTGTAGGACGTTGAGGCAGTCTTGCTTGTGGATGCTCACCCCTCGACCAAGCGTTATGAATCCGATAATGTCATCACCTGGCACCGGCTTGCAGCAGCTTGCCCGATGCGTCAGCAGATTACCGACGCCAAGAATCCTGATCGACTGGGTGTGGTCTTCAAGTCGAGCAGGCTTGCCGCGCTTGCGCGGTGAATCGCCCGCTTCCTCGAGCGCACGCAGCAGGGAAGCCTTGCGAGTCTGCTGCCCCGGCTTCGGCGGTATCCGACCATCGAAATCCAGTTCCGGCGAACGGGCTTCCAACATCGACTGCGCCTCCTGCACCACCTGCATGGGCTTGAGATCACCGGCGCCTATTGCCGCGTGGAGATCTTCCACACTCTGAAAGTGCAGAGACTTTGCGAGCAAGTCACCGCTGACGCTATCGACCGAGAAACGCTTGAGCATTTCATGTAGCAGCTGCGCGCCTGACTCCACGTGCTGCTCACGGTTCTGCATCCTGAACCAGTGGGCAATCTTGGCGCGGGCCTTCGAGGTCTGGGTGTAGCCGAGATCGGGATTCAGCCAGTCGCGGCTTGGCTTGGGCTGGCTTGAGGTCAGCACCTGCACCTGCTCACCAGTCTTCAGCTTGTAATTCAGCGGTACGATGCGCCCGTTAACCTTGGCGCCACGACAGCAATGCCCAATCTCGGTATGCACCTTGTAGGCGAAATCTATCGGCGTGGAGTTGGCCGGCAGATCGACGACATGCCCTTCAGGCGTGAACAGGTAGATCCGGTCTGACACAAAGTTGTTCTGCCACTGTTCGACGAGATCATGCGTGGTTTCGCCGGTCTGGTCGCCAAGATCCTCCTGCCATTCGAGTACCTGACGTAGCCAGGCGATCTTGTCCTCGTAGCTCTGGGACTTCTGATCCAGATCCGTGCCCTTATACAGCCAATGTGCACAAACGCCGAGCTCGGCATCCTGGTGCATGGCGTGGGTACGAATCTGCACCTCCATGACCTTGTTACCAGGTCCCGCAACCGCCGTATGCAGGGACTGATAGCCATTGGACTTGGGATTGGCAATGTAGTCATCAAATTCGTGAGGAATGTGGCGCCACAGCGAGTGCACCGCACCCAGGACTGAATAACAGTCTCGTATGGTCGGCACCAACACCCGAATCGCCCGAATATCATAGACCTGAGAGAAGTCGATACCCTTGCGGTGCATTTTTCGCCAGATGCTGTAGATGTGCTTCACGCGGCCATCGACGTCGGCCTGAACGCCCTGCTCCTTGAGTTCCTTCGAGAGGGCTTCGATAACTTCGGTGATGTACTGCTGCCGGTCGATACGACGCTCGTCCAGCTGCTTGGCAATCTTCTTGTAAGCCGACTCGTGCAGGTAACGGAACGACAGGTCCTCCAGCTCCCACTTGAGCTGGCCGATGCCGAGGCGATGCGCGAGCGGCGCATAGATATCGAAGACTTCCCTCGCCACACGATGGCGCTTGTCCGGCTCGGCATCTTTCACGGCCCGAATGGCGCAGGTACGCTCCGCCAGTTTGATGAGCGCGACACGTACATCGTCGATCATGGTGACCAGCATGCGCCGCAGATTATCGACCTGGTTCTGGGTCTGGCCCAGCACGCTGCCCTGCAGGGGATGCCGCAGGCTCGAGATGGCAGCCATCTGCAGCACACCCTCGATCAGATGTTCGCAGGCACTTCCAAAGCGCTTGCCGACGGCTTGCAGGGTGATTCTCTTTTCGCGGACGGAGCGGTAAAGAATGGCCGCGATGATGCTTTCACTGTCGAGGTGGAGCTCGGCCAGTATCACTGCCATTTCCAGCCCCGTTAGAAAACTGTTGCTTTCGGCACTCCAGCGGCTGCCTTCGACCTCTGCCTTTTCGGCGAGCGACTGAGCGACTTCGCAGGCCTCGAGAATGGCTGCTGAGTCTTTCACAGGCGTAAATCGGCCGAGCTGTTCCAGCCAGCTGGGAATATCTACACGGCCGTTACTGCCGACCGGATAGTCTTCGCGTACCTTGACCACGGTATTATCGACTCCGTTCTGTCTTCTCGAAAAGCGCCATCGATTCGACATGCGCTGTTTGCGGGAACATATCCATTATTCCCAATCTACGCAGCCTGTAGCCCTGGGTTTTCAGAATGGCTGCGTCACGGGCCAGTGTCGCCGGATTGCATGATACATAGAGTATCGCCGACGGCGAAAAAAGCCCGATGGAGCGTACCACATCTTCGGCGCCAGCTCTGGGAGGGTCAAGTAACACTTTGTCATAATGTCGTATCCACTCAGCACCACCATCTGCATTTCGCAGTGCTGCAATGTCGAACAGATCACCAGCGGCGAAGGTAACATTGTCAATGCCATTTTTTCTGGCGTTATGCTCGGCCTGGGAAGTCATGTCCAAGCTGCCCTCGACGCCGCTGACCTGAGCGGATAGCCGGGCCAGAGGCAGCGTGAAATTACCTAATCCGCAGAACAGATCCAGCACGCTCTCTTCCGCCTGAGGCTGAAGCCAGGCCATGGCCTGGGACAACATCTCGCGGTTCAGTGGCATGTTCACCTGAGTGAAGTCCGTCGGTCTGAACTGCATCGACAGATCAAACTCTGGCAGTTCGTAGAACAGCTCACCAGCAGGGTCAGCGACCTTTTCCGGATCCAGATAGCTCGCCAGCGGCTTCACAGTGTCTGGTCCCTTTGATTGGCCATACATCAGGAAGTCGTGTTCACGACCAAATTGTTCAAGCAGCTCGATATCGCCATCTGCGAGCGGCTCCAGGTGTCTGATAATCAGAATGACTGCATTCTCACCTGCCGCCAGCTCGACCTGCGGCACCGCCTCGCGCACTGAGAGCTGGCTCAGACAGGCCCGAAGTTCGGTAATGTGTTCACCGACTGCCGGGATGAGTATCGGACATTGGCTAAGATCAGCCAGAAAACTGGAGAAGCGCTCGCGGAAACCGACCAGGGTCTCTTCTTTCTTGAACACATAGCGAGCGCCCATGCGTGCCTTGGAGCGATAACCTGCCGGAGCAGACCGCAGCGGTGGAGCGACCTGCTCAGGTACATCTGCGCCTGCGTGTTTGAACAGCTCCAGCACCACTGCCTGCTTGTGCTCGAGTTGCAGGCTCTGCGGCATGTGCTGTAGCGAACAGCCGCCACAGAGTTTCGCGTGCGGACAGAAGGGCTCAATGCGATCGGCACTGGGCTCGAGCACCTCGATAACACCACACTCGTCGTAAGTTCGGTGCACACGGAGCCGACGGGCCATGACGACTTCGCCAGGCAAGGCCCCATCGACGAATTGGGTTTTGCCATCCAGCCTGGCGACACCGCGCCCCTCATGACTGAGGGACTCTATCGTCAACTGAACTGGCGCAGGGTCAGGCTTTCGTCTTGATACACGGCGCTTGCTCATTTGAACACGCCTGTCGACAGATAGCGGTCTCCGCGGTCGCAAATAATGGCGACGATCACCGCCTTTTCTACTTCAGCATCGATTTGTAGCGCACCGACCACAGCGCCGCCAGAGGACACCCCGGCAAAGATCCCTTCTTCTGTTGCCAGCCTCCGCATGGCCACTTCTGCAGCGTTCTGTTCAATATCTATGATTCGATCCACCCGTGATTTTTCGAAAATTGAAGGCATGTAGGCTTCAGGCCAGCGACGAATCCCGGGGATCGAAGCACCCGAGGCAGGTTGCAGCCCAATGATCTGAATGTCTGGATTCTGTTCTTTCAGATATCGCGACACGCCCATGATAGTTCCTGTCGTCCCCATGGAGCTGATGAAGTGCGTGATCCGACCACCGGTCTGCTGCCAGATTTCGGGACCAGTCGTCTTGTAATGAGCCAGCGGGTTATCGCTGTTGGCGAACTGATCGAGCACAATGCCCTCGCCCTCGGCTTCCATCTTCTTTGCCAGATCGCGCGCACCTTCCATACCCTCTTCACGCGTCACGGAGATGAGCTCAGCACCATACGCACTCATGGCGGCCCGGCGCTCTTCACTCATGTGAGCTGGCATGATCAGCTTGAGGCGATATCCCTTCATGGCAGCCACCATGGCCAGTGCAATACCGGTATTGCCGCTGGTGGCCTCTATAAGGCAATCGCCCTGCGTGATGCGGCCCCGGGCCTCGGCCTCACTGATCATGCTCAGGGCGGCCCTGTCCTTCACCGAGCCAGCCGGATTCGTACCCTCGAGCTTGCCGAGCACGACGTTGCCCGAGACCACGGGATCTCTCGGCAGGCGCTGCAGGCGTACCAGAGGCGTGTTGCCTACGAGAGAGGCAACGGTGGGCCATTTCGGGGAGTCTGAAGCGGTATCAGGGGACTGATCCGAGGGGGAGACGGGGGACATAAAGTCGCTCTATGATGCGAAAGGGTTGCTAGAATACAAAAACATCCAACGCAGAACCACGTTAAATATGATTGACTATCCCGGGGAGCAGAACTTTCTCAGCTATTTCGGCTCGGCCGGGAAGCACTGGAGTTTGCGTAGAAAGATCTTCACCTACGTGATGATACCAGCTGCACTCTTTGCCATCGTCATCGGCAGCGTATTCATTACTGCGCGAATGATGGAACTCGAGCGCATTGTCACTACCAGATCGCAGGAGACTACCGACCAGCTGGTGAACATGAGCGCGCTCCTGCTTGAGCGCAAGGACCAGGCCACCCTTAGTCTCATTGCGGGCGGAGCAATTCAGAAGGACGGTGTGCGTTCGGTCGTCATCTATAACCAGCGCGGAGACATCGCAGCCCATGCCGGTGCCATGCCGGCAGCCAGGGCGAGTCAGCGCAATCTGCTGAACACCCAGGGCAGTCGCCGCCGAATTGGCGATTACCTGCAACTGGTCGAGCCTGTCTGGGCCACCCCCCCAGAGTCTGATAACGCCAATGCCCGCCCCATGCCCACGGGATGGGTGGCCGTGGAGTTTGCCTATACCCCGACGCAGCTGGCTCAGTCCCGGGCCATTCTCCTCACCGTCCTGGGGATCTTGCTTACGGTTTTTCTCAGTGCCGTGCTCGCCTCGAGGCTCTCGCGTCAACTGACCCGCCCCCTTGCCCACACCGTCGACGTCGTCTCCCGCATCAAACGCGGCGATAGCGGCGCGCGGCTCGATATCGAAGGCAGCCGTGAAATTGAGCTGCTTCGGGACGGCATCAACAGCATGGCCGACACGCTAGAGCATGCCCACAGCGAGCTGCAACAGAACATCGACCAGGCGACGGAGGATCTGCGTGAAACCCTGGAAACGATCGAAATCCAGAACATCGAGCTGAATATCGCGCGGAAGGAAGCCCTGCAGGCGAGCAAGATCAAGTCCGAGTTCCTGGCCAACATGTCGCACGAAATTCGTACTCCGCTCAATGGCATCATCGGTTTTGCCAGGATTCTGCTGAAATCACCACTGACGCAACAGCAGAAGGACCACGCCACGACCATCGTGAAATCCTCCGAAACACTACTCAGCGTCATCAACGATATTCTCGACTTTTCACGGATTGAAGCTGGCAAACTTCTGCTCGACCACAGTGAGTTCAACGTTCGCGATACCATCGACGATGCCATGACACTGCTTGCGCCGGCAGCCCATGAAAAGAATCTTGATCTTGCAGCCATGGTCTATCTCGATGTGCCTGCCATCCTCGTGGGTGATCCGCTGAGGGTAAAGCAGATCATCCTCAATCTCATCGGAAACGCCGTCAAGTTCACCCGGCACGGCGAAATCGTACTGCGGGTCATGCTGGAGGATCAGGAAAGCAGTGGTCAACATGTCACTATTCGCATTTCTGTCTCTGATACCGGCGTCGGTATGTCAAAAACTCAGCAGCGGGCGCTGTTTCATGCCTTTTCACAAGGGGATGCGTCCACCGCTCGCCGCTTCGGTGGCTCGGGCCTCGGTCTGGTCATCTCAAGAAAGCTGGCAGAACAGATGGGTGGCAGCATCAGCGTCGAAAGCACGCTGGGTGAAGGCTCGACCTTCTCGGTTCTGCTCAGGCTCGAGAGCCTGGGCCAGTTCGCTACTGGCAAGCGGCTGGCCATGGCATCGGACGAAAGCCTTGCACCGCTGGATTATGAAGGGAGCAGACACTACGAGGCCCCGCCGGATCTTTCGGGCGAGCGGCTCATCTATCTCGAATATCAGCAACGCACCGCCATGGTGACTCAGCAGATTCTGCAGCAGTGGTCTGCAGACGTCGTGATCGCCGAGTCGCTCGACGATCTCTGTGAAGCCATCGTCAAGGCACAGAAGGCCGGCAGGGGCTTTGCTGCAGCGATAATGGGCATTACCTCATATCAGCTCAGCAGCGCCGTGCACCTGGCGGCGGTGGAGCGGATCGAAAAACAACTCGACTGCCGTGTTGTATTGCTGACCCCCACCATAGACAGTGTGAGAGAGCACGCCGCCATTCTCAATGCCTGCACGGCCTACGCACTCAAACCCATCCCCCAGCGCAAGCTGGCCGCCATGATGATGATGCTGCTCACGAAGAAGGACAAGGGCTATGCCACCTCCAGACAGCCACAGTCTGCCCGCCTGTTCCGGCCCAAGCCCCGCGTCATGGCAGTGGACGACAATGCTGCCAATCTTCGCCTGATCGAAGCGCTGCTCACGGATATTGGGGTCGAGCCCGTGGCAGTGACGAGTGGCTACGAGGCCTTACGCCTCCTTAAAGAGACGACCTGCGATCTGGTGTTCATGGATGTGCAGATGCCGGGTATGGACGGCATGGAAACGACCCGACTCATCCGGAGCCTGTCAGGGCCAATAGCGCATATCCCAATACTCGCTCTAACGGCTCACGCGCTCAATGAAGAGCGTGAAGAGTTGCTGAATAACGGCTTCAATGAATATGTGACCAAGCCTATTTCCGAATCGCAGTTGCTCGATCTGCTCAGCCGTTATCTGCAGTTTACCCAGCCTGCCAAAGTGGCGGACGAAATACACCAGGTCTACAGCAATTTCTCCGGCACGGTACGCCCTTCACAGAAGGCTGCCCCTGAGCCCTGCGTGGACATCGAATCATCGGTCAGACTGGCTGCGGGCAAGCGTGATCTGGCGGTGGAATTGCTCTCGATGTTGCTGGAGAACCTTCCAGAAGATGAGGAACGCTTCCGTAAGCTCGAGCGCGCAAATGATATCAAGGGGCTGGAAGAGGCCGCACATAAACTGCATGGGGGTACACGCTATTGCGGTGTGCCCCTGCTGCGAGCTGCGGTGGCCTCGCTGGAGATCATGCTGAAACAGAAGCAGCCCTGGGTCGAGCCGCTGAAACAGACTTATGCAGAAATTGACAGACTCCTGTACTGGGCCGATCAGACAGACTGGCAGCCGCTGATGCTTGGCGCCCCAGACGGCTTGAGCCGCAGCTCGGCCGGCTAGACGCTGGCGTCCATGAGTGCGCGCATTTCACGCACTGCCGAATCCAGGCCCATGAGCACCGCGCGAGCGATGATGGCATGGCCGATGTTCAGCTCCCTGATATGCGCCATGGCTGCGATAGGTCGAGTGTTGTGGTAATGCAGGCCATGGCCTGCGTTGACCAACAGGCCTGCCTGATGCGCAAAAGCCGCGGCTTCACGAAGCGCTTCAAGGCGCGTCTCGACATCGCTACCAGTCGCTTCGGCATAGTCACCTGTATGTAGCTCTACCGCCTGGGCGCCAACTCGTACTGAAGCTTCGATCTGACGTGGGTCAGGGTCGATGAACAGCGACACCCTGATTCCATTATTGCTGAGTCTGGAGACATAGTCCTTCAGCGCCGCCTCTCTGGCGCAGACATCCAGCCCGCCTTCAGTCGTGAGTTCTTCGCGCTTCTCGGGCACGATACAGCAGTCCCGCGGATTCACTTCGAGCGCGAGGGTGAGCATCGCATCGGTCGCCGCCATTTCGAGATTCATCGAGGTCTGTAGCGTCTGGGCGAGGAGCCTCACATCGCGCAGCTGAATATGTCGTCCGTCTTCGCGCGGATGAACCGTAATGCTATCGGCCCCGGCCTGCTCAGCGATGGCGGCCGCCATCACAGGATCGGGATAGATGGTACCTCGGGCCTGCCTCAGTGTCGCAACGTGATCGATGTTTACACCCAGCAGAACTCTGCGTTTAGTTGTCATGATGCCTGTGGTCCTCGTTTGTCGATTCTGATTGAGCTCCTCGCAATGTAGCAAGCCGCGCCAGGTCCAGTCGGGCGGCATCCTGGATTAGCTGGCGGGTGTTGAGCGTTCGGCCATCAAGACTCCTGTCAATGACAGCTGCAGTCAACTGTCGTGCCAGCCCCAATGCCCCGTTGACCTGCCAGTCCGCTGCACCGACGGCCTGAAGGAGGCGCCCTGAAGCGCTCAGGATGGCAAGATGGGACGGCTCACCCACCGCCTGAACTTCGGGCAGCCAGCCTGTTGAGCTGATGAAAACATATCTGATTCCCGCTTGGATCTGGTCGCCAGCGGCATCCGATGCAAAACCCGGGTGCAGTCCGAGCTCAGTAGTGAGGGTCAGCTCAAATTCTCGCATGAGGCGTAACGCAGGGTCCTGCGCTGAAAAGGCAGCCACCGCATCACTGGCTGCGGCGGGCTCATGCACGCTGTCGACAAGACGCTGGAGACTCGAGGTATAGAGGGCAAATATCTCGGGCACACGCTCTTCTTCAGGCAAAAGCAGGTAGAGTAATTCGTTGAAATAGAGCCCGACAAGTGCCGCTCGCCCTCTCAGACCGAAGCCACGGCCGGCGAAGTCGAGCGAGGAGAAGTTTTTCAGATCGCTGCGGCCGTACTGGGAAAATGAATAAGGCTGAAATGACTGCAGGCTATCGGCGGCCGAACGGCTTTTACCTCGGCTACCATGAACGACACCACTGACCTTGCCACTGGAGGCAGTCAGCATCGTTGCGATGACACTATTTTCGCGGTAGCGCCTGCCGTGCAGCAGCCAACCTTGCTGGGCTACAGCAGAGCTGCCGCCGCCCGGAGCTGTCACCGCTCATCGTAGCCGAGTGTTTTCAGTGCCCTTGCACTGTTACTCCAGCCGGACTTCACCTTGACCCAGGTCTTGAGCATGACGGTGGAACCGGTGAGATGTTCGATATCACGACGCGCGTCTGTACCAATGCGCTTGAGCTTGTCGCCTTTGCTACCAATGAGGATCTTGCGCTGCCCCTCTCGTTCGACCCAGACGATCATGCCGATGTGGAGGGTCTTGCCTTCCTGCCCCCATTGCTCGATTTCAACAGCCACGCCGTATGGCACTTCGTCACCAAGCTGGCGCATGATTTTTTCGCGCAGGATTTCTGCACAGAGAAAACGGATACTGCGATCGGTGATTTGATCATCAGGAAACAGGTGAACGCCTTCAGGCAGATAGGCAGCAATTTCGGCTTCAAGCTCATCGAGCTGCCAGCCTTTCATGGCCGAGATTGGCACGAAGCCCTCGAAGTTGAAGCTCTTGCGAAGTTCATCGATGAAAGGCAGCAGCGAAGTCTTGTCCTCGAGTTCATCGATCTTGTTAATCAACAACATCACCGGACGCTGACTGGCTGTTGCAGCTTCAAGTACCATGCGGTCTTCTTCGGTAATTCGAGTTCGATCGATCATGACGATAATGAGATCGGCATCGTTCAAGGCACTCAGCGCAGCCTTGTTCATGACTGCATTGAGAGAATTCCGCTCATTCTTGTGAATGCCCGGTGTATCGACGTAGATGTACTGAACCTCGTCGATGGTCTTCACGCCTAGAATCTGGTGGCGCGTGGTTTGTGCCTTTTTCGAAGTGATGCTGATCTTCTGACCCAGCAACTTGTTCAGCAAGGTGGACTTGCCGACATTCGGTCGCCCGACTATGGCGACATAGCCGCACTTTTGCCCTGAAGCCGCACCTTCGGAATTCATTTTTTCAGAAGCAGTATTTTCAGCGGCTGTTTTATCAGAAGCTATTTCATCAGAACTCATGACTTTTCAAGACCTTCGAGGTGTTTAAGAGCTTTGGCCGCCGCTTTCTGTTCGGCGAGGCGGCGGCTGGGACCTCGTCCTGAAAACACATCATCCAGACCATGGACTGTACATTTGACCACAAAAGTCTGCGCATGTGCCTCGCCGAGCACCTCGAGAATCTCGTAAACCGGGAGTTCGCTCTGACGGCTCTGCAAAAGCTCCTGCAGCCGGGTCTTGGAGTCCTTTCGAGTATCTTCAGGTTTCAATGCATCGAGACGTGACGCAAACAGGCCGGCGAGCAGCGTTTTGGCTGTTTCGAAGCTACTGTCCAGGTAGACAGCGCCAATGACCGCTTCTAGACCATCAGCGAGAATGGATTCGCGCCGGAAACCACCGCTTTTGAGTTCGCCCGAACCTAGACGCATGGCATCGCCCAGACTGAGGTCGCGGGCAACTTCGGCGAGTGTCACACCCTTGACGAGGCTCGCGCGCATTCGACTGAGCTGCCCTTCCCTTGCGTCGGTGAAACGCTCATAGAGTGCCTCAGCGACGACGAAGTTCACAATGGAGTCACCCAGAAACTCGAGGCGCTCATTGTTGCACTTTCCATAGCTCCGGTGAGACAGGGCGAGCTCAAGCAGACTTTCGTCTCTGAAACGGTAGCCCAGCTGTGTCTGCAGTTTGTCGAGCGTCTGGTCGGTTCGTAGCACTACTTCTTCTTGCTGTCCTGTTTATGTTGGAAGCTGAGCACGGCGTCGATATTGGCGACGATGTTCTTGCGCACTTCGTAGTCGATGCTCACTGTCGTCACATCGTCCTTACGCTCGATCTTGATAGCCTCGGGTGGAAGGCTACGGATGTTGTTGATAGTGAGAAGACTTCCCAGACTGGTGAGTATTTCCTTATTCGTCATGTCAGCAAAATTTTCTTTTTGCGAGAGACTCTCAAGCGATCCTGATACCGAACTGTCTTCGATGTATACCGGTATGAGCTTGACCGCCACAGTAATGAATGACACCAGCACCAGCAAATAGAATAGATACTGCATCATTGATGCCCCTGCCTGTGCTTTCGGCAGTGCGATCGATTTCATAGAAGACCTGGAGACAGTCTGACACATACGCATAGTCCTGGTAAGTAAACGTAGTCTCAGTATAGCTGTATCGTGGAACTTGCGACTGACGACCGGGTCAGACCAACCCCATCAGTCTGGCTTTTCCTACTCGATGAGTCCCGAGCGCGAAAACGAGGGAATCGAGAAGAAACTCTCCCAGTGCATCCAGATGGCAAAGGCACGGCCAACAATGTTGTTCTCTGGCACCATCCCGATATAGCGGCTGTCGCGGCTTCTGTCCCGATTGTCGCCGAGCAGGAAGAAGTGGCCAGCAGGCACCTTCCACTCTGCGCGAAGTCCCGAGGGGCCACTTTCTTTCTGTATTCTGTAAGCAGACCCGCCGAGCGACTCTTCGTAGATGAGTTCCTTGGGATTATCCGGCGGCAGCGCTGCGAGCAATCGCTGCTCGACAGGCTCGCCATTAAGGTAAAGCTCCTTGCCCAGCAACGTCACCGTATCCCCAGGCAAACCAATGACGCGCTTGATGTAATTGGTCCGATTATCCTCGGGGTTGCGGAAGACCATCACATCACCCCGCTCTGGCTCACCAAGATCAAGGATCTCAGTGCCGACGACGGGCAGTCGCAGGCCGTAAGTAAACTTGTTGACCAGAATGAAGTCACCGACCTCGAGGGTTGGCAGCATCGACTGTGAAGGGATCTGAAACGGCTCGACGATGAACGAGCGCAATATGAGCACGATGAACAGAATGGGAAAGAATGATCGACAGTACTCGACGACCAGCGGCTCGACAGGCTCTCGAGCCGCAGTGTCGTGACTGCCTGCACCATCGACCGTCCAGCCCTGACTGACCCTGCCCTCGCCTGCTGGCGCCGAAGTACCGGCCTGCTGCGTCACCACCTGTCGTTTCTTCGCGAAAAACACAGCATCTATCAGCCAGACAGCGCCCGTGATTAGGGTCAGCGCTACCAGAATGAGCGAGAAGTCGAAATCCATCATGTACGAGTATCCGTTTTCAAGGCCGCCGCTACCATGAGGACTGGCTTGGCTGGCGCAACTTTAACTGTCGATCTTCAAGACTGCAAGAAAGGCATCCTGAGGGATCTCCACACTGCCAACCTGCTTCATCCGCTTCTTGCCTTCCTTCTGCTTCTGCAGAAGCTTCTTCTTTCGCGAGACGTCGCCACCATAACACTTCGCTGTCACGTTCTTTCTCAGCGCCTTGACCGTAGTTCGAGCGATGACCTGGCCGCCAAGGGCTGCCTGTATCGCAACGTCAAACATCTGGCGTGGTATCAGCTCCTTCATTTTTTCGGTCAGCTGCCGCCCCTTGTGGGCGGCGTTGTCCCGGTGGATGATGAGCGCCAGCGCATCGACTTTCTCGGCGTTGATCAGCACGTCCAGGCGAACCAGATTAGCGGCCTGGAAGCGGATAAAGTGGTAGTCGAGCGAAGCATAGCCACGACTGGCGGACTTCAGCTTGTCGAAGAAGTCCAGCACGACTTCTGCCATTGGAATCTCGTAGCTCAGCGACACCTGCTGCCCGAGGAACTGCATGCTCTTCTGCACGCCGCGCTTCTCGACGCAAAGACTGATGACGTTACCAAGATAGGCTTGCGGCACGAGAATGTTAGCTTCCACGATTGGCTCGCGCATTTCCTCGATAGTCCCCAGATCTGGCAACCTTGAGGGATTGTCGACAGAGACTACTTCATTCTGCTTGGTCAGTACTTCGTAGATAACGGTCGGTGCAGTGGTGATGAGATCGAGATCGTACTCACGCTCGAGACGCTCCTGAATGATTTCCATGTGCAGCATACCGAGGAAGCCACAGCGGAAACCGAAGCCGAGCGCATCTGAGCTCTCTGGCTCGAAAAAAAGCGAGGCGTCATTCAAGGTCAACTTGTCCAGCGCGGTGCGGAAATCCTCATAGTCATCCGACGACACAGGGAACAGTCCCGCATAGACCTGGGGTTGCACCCGCTTGAAGCCCGGCAGCGAACTCTTGCAGCCATTTGACGCATGGGTAATGGTGTCACCAACCGGCGCGCCGTGAATATTCTTGATGCCAGCAACTACAAATCCTACTTCGCCAGGGCCAAGCTGTGGCTGCTCGGTCCGCTTTGGCGTGAATACGCCAAGCGATGTCACCAGTTCGACGACACCGTTGGACATGATCTTGATCTTGTCGCCTTTCTTCAGGGTACCGTGCTTGACGCGCACCAGGGAGACGACGCCCAGATAAGGATCGAACCAGGAGTCAATGATCAGTGCCTGTAAAGGCCAGTCTTCTTCAGTCTCTGGTGGGGGAATCCGCGCTACCAGCTCCTCGAGGATCTCCTCGATGCCGATACCAGCCTTCGCGCTGCACTCGACGGCATCGGTCGCATCGATACCGATGATTTCCTCGATTTCCTTACGCACCCGATCAGGCTCAGCCTGCGGCAGGTCCATCTTGTTCAGGACCGGCAAGACTTCCAGCCCCATCTCAATGGCGGTATAGCAGTTGGCCACCGACTGGGCTTCTACGCCCTGGGCTGCATCGACAACCAACAGCGCCCCCTCACACGCGGCCAGCGAACGGGATACTTCGTAGCTGAAGTCGACGTGGCCTGGTGTATCGATAAAGTTGAGCTGGTAAACCTTCCCGCTGCGGGACTTGTAATGCAGCGTGACGCTCTGAGCCTTGATGGTAATGCCGCGCTCGCGTTCGATGTCCATCGAATCAAGCACCTGGGCCTGCATTTCGCGCGCCTCAAGGCCTCCGCAGTGCTGGATGAAGCGGTCTGCAATGGTGGACTTGCCGTGATCGATGTGTGCGATGATAGAAAAATTTCTGATGGAATCGAGTTTCTTCACATTGCCGGTCCTGAAAAAAAAGCCCGTAATCATAACAAGACTACGGGCTTCTAGACAGCACTCAAATAAAGACGGGCTCGCTTAGTCCTCTATGCGCATCACAACGAAAGCAGGGTTGCCGTTCCGAACGATCAGTACCGGGATGGACTTGTCGCTCGGCAACTTGCTCGCAATCGCGCGCAAGTCACTGACCGAATTGACGCGTTCATTGTTGAGGGTGCTGATGACATCACCTGCCCTGATGCCGGCCGCAGCCGCTGGACCCGTCATCACGTTGGTAACCACGACGCCGCCACTCAGTTGGAGCTGGGCTTTTTCCTGAGATGTCAGATCTCGCACTTCCATACCGAGCGTGTTGCTGTCGGCCGAAGGCTTGGCACTTGGCGCCGCTGCGACTTCGTCACTGCCAGGCACCTGACCGACGATAATGTCCAGCGTCTGCCGCTTGCCGGCCCGGATGATTTCCATCTCGGCCTCGGTACCCGGCTTGACCCGACCGACCCTGTGAGGAAGCTCTGAAGACAGGTTGATTTCATCATCTTCGAACGACAGGATCACATCACCCGGCTTCAGGCCGGCCTTGGCCGCTGGCGATTCCGGCATGACCTGTGCCACGAGCGCGCCGTGCGGCTTGCTCAGCCCAAACGATTCGGCAAGATCCCGGTTCACTTCCTGAATGAGCACACCGAGCCAGCCGCGTCTGACCTGGCCGGTCTCGCGAATCTGCTCGACCACATTCATCGCCACGTCTATCGGAATGGCGAATGACACACCCATGAAGCCGCCCGAGCGGGTGTAGATCTGCGAATTGATACCGACCACTTCGCCATCCAGGTTAAACAGGGGTCCACCTGAGTTGCCAGGATTGATCGCCACATCGGTCTGAATGAACGGCACATAATTCTCGCTGGGCAGACTTCTGGCCAGCGCACTCACGATGCCTGCCGTCACCGTGTAGTCGAAGCCGAAAGGTGAACCAATCGCCAGCACCCACTCACCGACTTTCAGTTTGGAAGACTTGCCCAGCTTGAGCACCGGCAGGTCATCAGCCTTGACCTTCAACACCGCAAGATCGGTATCCGGATCGGTACCGACCAGCTCTGCCACCAGTTCCCGCCGATCGGCCAGGCGCACGATAATCTCATCCGCACCCTCCACCACATGATTATTGGTCAGCACGATGCCATCGGCTGAGACTATGAAACCTGAGCCGGTGGATTGCATTTGGCGTGGCATTGGCGCGTTTCCACCCGGCCCGGGCAGTTGATCACCAAAAAAATGGCGGAAGAATTCGGGGATTTGCTGTAGGTCAGGAGAGCCGCCATAGCCGGCAGGACTGGCGGATGATCGGCTGGCACTGATATTGACGACGCCAGGCGAGGCGTCTTCGACCAGCTCGGTAAAATCGGGCAAACTGGCTGCCTGAACGGTGCCGGCCAGAGTCAGGCACCAGACGAGGACACTGAACATCAGCGCTCGTTGCGGACGCGTGCATTGTCCACTTTGCATAACTTGAGGCATCAAAAATCTCCATATTGAGTGGGACCGGTCCGTAAACCGGTATTCCAGAGGAATCCTATAGTTGGGGATGCAGCCTTACCTCGCAATATCTCAGCGGTGACAGATTCTTAACCAAGCCTGCACCACCGACCATGCCAATTATTCCTGCGCCTGCGCAGAGCAGGTCCTGTCGTAGCGCACTGGCATCCGGATTGAGCCAGCTCAGACCCAGTACTGCCAGACTGGTGCCGACGATGAGTCCGAATAGCGGTAGCCCGTAAAGCAGCACCGTCATTTTTAACAAAGCGTGGCTGGGAATTTCAAGTCTGCAGAGTGCGCCGGGCGCTGGTGCAGCGGGCCAGTCATCGCGATTGATGAACTGGTCCAGCCTGAGCCGAAGACGGCTTCTGGAACTGCGACGCAATCGCAGCAGCAGGGATTGCCCACAACCCTTGCCCTGGTCACAGCGAGCACAGACCCCGGCAGCGCCACCGTCAATAGCCTCAAATTCGAGCTCCCCACTGGTGGTGGCAAGCACACGCACCATTGCCTGGATGGTTTGGCTATCTGTCGCAGTCGGGAAACAGTCCTGCCTGGAGACGGTCATGGTGAATTCGCCTTTTGCATCTTGCTGCTGGAGCGCTCAATAGCCGAGCACGACCCTATGATAAAGCAAATTCTCAGCAAGATGTCGGCGGCGCGCAGGATTCAACTCAATTGCCCTGCAGACTATACTCAGGCTGACGCTTGCGTCGATACTGTGGCAAAGTCGTCACCCAGACCGTAGCAAAAGACCTTTCAATGACATCAACGGATCAACATCACGTTTACGACGTGCTCATCATTGGCAGCGGCGCCGCCGGCCTGACCGCTGCGCTGAGATTGCCGCACGAGCTTTCAGTGGCCGTAGTCAGCAAGACTGAGTTGATGAGCGGTTCGACGCCCTGGGCACAAGGCGGGGTGGCCGCTGTCACTGAGGCTAGTGACTCATTCGAAAATCACATCGAAGACACCATGCAGGCTGGCGCTGGACTGTGCAAACCGGATCGAGTCGCTCAGGTTGTCCAGCAGGCGCCGGAGATGATCAGCTGGCTGGTGAGTCAGGGTGTGAAATTCGATCATGAGCTCGAGGCAGCGGTGAAGTCCTTTCATCTCACTCAGGAAGGGGGCCACAGCCATCGCCGCATCCTGCATGCAGCCGATGCGACCGGCCAGGCCGTTGGTACTGCGCTGGCCGCGGCGGTGAAAGCCAGATCGAACATCACGATTCTCACCAACAAGATCGCGGTAGACGTTCTACGCACAGCAGACACACGGGGCCGCCCGCACAAGCGCATCCAGCGCTGCAACGGGATGTACCTCTACGACATGTCCTCGCACAAGGTCGAGACCTGTCTCGCACGATTCACGCTGCTCGCCAGTGGCGGTGCCAGCAAGGTTTACCTGTACACTTCCAACCCTGATGGGTCGACCGGTGACGGCGTGGCGATTGGCTGGCGTAGCGGCGCAAAAGTCGCCAACATGGAATTCAATCAGTTTCATCCCACCTGCCTGTATCATCCCGATGCCAAATCCTTTCTGATCACTGAGGCCGTCCGTGGCGAAGGTGGTCTTCTGCTGCGACCTGACGGCACCCGGTTCATGCCACAACACCACGAACTTGCAGAGCTTGCGCCGCGGGATATCGTTGCCAGAGCCATCGACCATGAAATGAAGCGTCTCGGCGCCGACTGCATGTATCTGGATATCAGTCACAAGCCAGCCAGCTTCATCAAGGAGCATTTCCCTACGGTCTACCAGCGCTGCCTGAGCTTTGGCATCGACATGACGAAAGATCCCATACCGGTTGTGCCGGCTGCTCACTATACCTGCGGCGGTCTCGTGACTGACGAACACGCCCGTACTACGGTCGATGGACTGTACGCTGCCGGCGAGGTGGCTTCGACCGGTCTGCACGGCGCCAACAGAATGGCCAGCAACTCGCTGCTCGAGTGTTTCGTCTTCGGATCGGCCTGTGCCGATCATATCGGCGAGATGATCGCGGCGGGCAAGGCGCCCGACATCGGTGGCATACAGGTGATACCGTGGGATGAAAGTCAGGTCACCGACTCCGACGAGGATGTCGTGATCGCCCATAACTGGGACGAATTGCGCCGGACCATGTGGAACTATGTCGGCATTGTCCGCACCGACAAGCGCCTGCAGCGCGCCCAGCATCGCATCGCGCTCTTGCAGCAGGAAATCCATGAATACTACAGCCAGTACAGAATCAGCTGCGATCTGCTAGAACTGCGGAATCTGGCGACAGTAGCCGAGCTCATCGTGCATTCAGCACTCTTTCGCAGGGAGTCGCGCGGACTGCATTACACCCTTGATTATCCGAAGCGCAGCATCAGGACCTATGATACGATCCTGCAGCCGCCGTCCCTCAACCCCTTTGCCGAGTATTTCTAGGAGTTTGCATGATCGAACAAGCTGAGCTGAACAGGCTTTTCTGGCACAGCCGCAGGGGCATGCTGGAACTGGACCTGTTGCTGGTCCCCTTCGTGCAGGACAAAGTGGCATCGCTCGACCCGACTGCGCTCTATACTTACGAACGACTACTCGAGCACGAGGATACAGAGTTGTTCCAGTGGTTTCTGACTACGGAGCGCCCGGAAGACCCGCTACTCGCCGACATGGTCGACAGCATTCTGCGCTACAACGCCGACCGTGCCAGACAGCATTGAGCTCAGGCTCGGCCCTTCGCTGAGGCTCTTTTACTTCAGCTTCGGCATTGCCGCTTTGCTGGCTGTCACCATCGGCATCGCAGCAGTCGGTTTCAAGTTCAAGTTCGTGGTCCTGCTCGCGCTGGTGATCTACAGCTGGCAAATTCTCCGTGTGCATGCCTTCCTGCAGAGCCCGGACAGTCCGCTTCATCTGAAGTACGAGGCCCGGCATGCCGACCAGATTCTGGTGACCGATCGCAAGCAGACTTCGACGCCGTACCGACTGCAAAGCAGTACCTTTATTCACCCGCAACTGACCATTCTTGCATTGCGCCCCCTCAAGAGAAGCTGGAGTCCAAAGCACTGGATACCGCGATGTGTCCTGCTGTGTCCCGACAATTGCGATCCCACCGCCTTCAGAAGGCTCAGAACCAGTCTCCTGCATCGCGCGATACGGTAACCTGACGCTGGACAGAGTTGGCCCAGACAACGTAGATCAAATGAACATCATCCCAAACAGATCCTTGGAGGAACATAGAGCCGTGTATCTCAGCTCAGTCAATACCTCGACGGCCGTTCGCCTGACCGGCGTCGATAGTTCTAAATTTCTGCAGGGTCAGTTGACCTGCGATGTCTCCAGACTGGAAGACGGACAATGGACCTGGGCGGCCGTGTGTTCACCCAAAGGCCGTGTCATCGACGTATTCAAGCTGTTCAGGCAGCAGGCGGAGAATTACCTCCTGCTCTGCTGGTCGGAAGAAGCCAGTCAGCGGCTGCTGACCCACCTATCGAAATACAAGGTGTTCTTCAAGTGTGAATTCACCGCTGAGAAAGAGTTGCCCTGTGTCGGTGTCCTGTCCAGCCAGCGCGATATCCGCGCCGCCCTCGACCTCTCAAAAGCCTGGCAGGTCTTGGGGGCGCACAACCAGGTCTTGCAGGATGTGAAACAGGGCGGCCGTAGAGCGCTCGCCCAAAGCATTTCCAGTGAGCAATTGCATTGGGCGGAGCTGCTCATCTGCGGTGAAGCGAATGTTCCCAGCACGGATACCCGCGCCCCTGCCACGCTCGAGGCACTGCGCAAGCGCTGTTCTTCGCGCAAGGAAATCGATTACCTCTGGCAAGCGGGCATGCTGGCCCTGGGTATTCCACGTCTTGATGCCGAGCATAGTGAGGTCTTTACGGCGCATGCCCTGGGGCTGCATACCCTTGGTGCCATCAGTTTCAGCAAGGGCTGCTTTACAGGGCAGGAAATCGTAGCGCGCACCCAATACCTTGGTAATGCCAAAAAGTATCCGATCGGGCTTGCAGTGGTGGAGGCGCGTTTTCGAAATACGGCCGAATCTGACATCAATAGACTCTTCACGGAGCCCGCGCAGCTCGATACTTTCCTGGCGGAGAAGGCTGCCAAGGTGATCGAATGCTGTGATCTACCAAGCGACTCCGATTCAACAGCAGCTCCCCCAGCTGACGCTGGCGTCCATGCACTTTTCTCTCCATTCCAGAGAATCTGTCTGGCGATACTCGACCCCGAAAAAATATAAAATCAGTACACCTTTCAACCACAAAATAGCGTTTTTTCTGCTATACCTAATAGTGGAGTCTGGCGCGGGGATCACTGCGCCTGAAGTTTCGTCACCCCTCTGATTCACTGCTCTGGAATGAATGAATGTCTGACCTAGAACGTCAAATCAAACAGCAGATCATCACAGCTATCGATCAGGACAAGCTTGTGCTGCCAACGCTGCCAGAGGTTGCCCTGAAAGTGCGCTCTGTCGCCGAAGACCCGGACTCTACGATCGCCCATCTCGTGGCCGTTCTTGGCAATGATGCCGCCATTACTGCTCGGATCATCAAGGTCTGCAACAGCCCTCTATTGAGAGGCTCGCGAGAGATCAGCAACCTGAACATGGCCGTCAGTCGACTTGGCATGCAGTACACCGCCAACCTGGCGACGGCATTGGCCATGGAGCAAATGTTCCAGGCCACTACCGAGATGATCGATGTACGAATGCGCGAAATCTGGCGAACCAGTACGGAAATTGCCGGCATCTGCCACGTTCTGGCGAGTCACTTTACCAAGCTGAAGCCGGATCAGGCGACGCTGGCCGGGCTCATCCACAAGATTGGTGCGCTGCCAATCCTGACCTTTATTGAAGAACATGAAATCAGAATCAATGCGGTGCAGCTGGATAATCTGATCGATACTCTGCACTCACCGATAGGCAGTTACATCTTGCGCAAATGGGATTTCGCTCCAGAGTTGCGGATGGTGCCGAAAGAACATTCCAACTATACCCGTCAGGTGCCTACAGCCGACTATGCCGATCTGGTGATGGTCGCCAAGCTGCAGAGCACGATGGGCACAGATCAGATGGACACTTCACTGGACTGGACTACAGTCACGGCCTTTGAGCGCCTTGGACTGGATCCACAGGTGGACATGGGTGAGTCGGAGGATCTCACAGCCGAGATGGCGGCCGCTATGGCGCTGTTGAACAGTTGATGCCGGTCTGATACCGGTCTGATACCTGGCGCTGCCGAACTCGGGCTGGATTATTCCTGGCGAGGCAGCCAGTCAATCGCCCGCCCCCCCTTGCGCTCAATATATTCGTTCGCTGCCGAAAAGTGCCTGCAACCCAGGAAGCCCCTATGCGCCGAGAGTGGTGAAGGATGCGGCGCCTTGAGCACCAGATGGCGCGTTGTATCCACGGCTGCCGCTTTCTTCTGCGCATAGCTACCCCACAACAAAAATACCAGCCCGCTACGATGCTCGTTCAGAGCAGTCACGATGGCGTCTGTGACAGGCTCCCACCCCCTCCCCGCATGGGAGGCTGCCTGCCCGCCTTCAACGGTCAACACCGCGTTCAGCAGCAGCACACCCTGATCAGCCCAGGATTCCAGGCAGCCGAAGCCAGCGTCGGGCTTCAGTCCCAGATCGCTGCCCAGCTCCTTGTAGATGTTTCGCAAGGATGGGGGGACTGCCACGCCCGGCGGTACTGAAAAGCTCAGCCCATGTGCCTGTCCGGGACCATGATAGGGATCCTGACCCAGAATGACGACGCGGGTAGTGTCGAAGGGGCTGTGGCGAAGCGCTGCAAAGCAGTTGTCGAAAGCCGGATAGATCAGCTTGCCCTGCTGCTCTTCAGCGATCAGAAAATTTTCCAGCGCTCGGCTCGAATCCTGCGACAGCACCTGACGGAGGTGCGGCTCATAGCCCGGCGCCTGAAGGCTCAGGGCCTCATGAAGAAATCCCACGCTCGACCCTCCCTGGCCATTGATGTCCAGCTACTGCGCAACCGGACGCATGTGCGGAAACAGAATGACGTCACGAATGGAAGGCGCATCGGCGAACAGCATGACCAGACGATCAATACCAATCCCTTCTCCAGCAGTGGGCGGCATGCCGTGTTCCAGTGCACGAATATATTCATCATCGTAGAACATAGCCTCGTCGTCGCCGGCTTCCTTCTCCGCCACCTGTGCCTTGAAGCGCTCAGCCTGATCCTCAGGATCGTTGAGCTCCGAGAATCCGTTTGCCAACTCCCTGCCGCCTACGAAAAACTCGAAGCGGTCAGTGATGAAGGGGTTGTCGTCGTTTCGACGTGCGAGTGGAGACACTTCAGTCGGATATTCAGTGATGAAAGTCGGCTGGATGAGGCGGTGTTCAGCTACAGCGTCGAAAATCTCCACTTGAAGCTTACCCAGCCCCCAACCTGGCATCGTTTTGACCTTGAGCCGCTCGCAGAGCGCCCGAGCAGAAGCCTCATCGGAAATATCGGACTCACTGATATCATCGGCATGACGCAATATGGCCTGTACGACCGACAGACGCTCGAAAGGCTTCGAGAAATCATACTCGATCGTCTCAGTGACTTCGCCATCAGCATCTCTGACGGTATTGGTAAATACCGAGCTCCCCAGCACTGTCGTCGCCACGTGACGCAGCATATCTTCAGTCAGATCCATCAGATCGCGGTAATCAGCGAAGGCCTGATAGAACTCGATCATGGTGAACTCGGGGTTGTGCCGGGTACTCAGCCCTTCGTTGCGGAAGTTGCGATTGATTTCAAACACACGCTCCATTCCACCCACAATGAGACGCTTGAGATAGAGCTCTGGCGCTATGCGCAGGTACATATCGATATCGAGCGCATTGTGATGGGTCTTGAATGGGCGCGCCGTGGCTCCACCCGGTATGACCTGCAGCATGGGCGTTTCCACTTCGATGAACGCGCGCTCGGTGAGATAGTTGCGGATGCCACTGACCACTCTGGAGCGGATCTCGAAAGTTCTTCTCGACTGTTCGTTGACGAGCAGGTCGAGGTAGCGTCTACGGTACCTGGTTTCAGTGTCAGCCAGCCCTTTGAACTTGTCCGGCAGCGGGCGGAGTGCCTTGGTGATCAGCTCGGCTTTCGCAATATCGACAAAGAGATCGCCCTTGTTGGACTTCTGCAGCTGGCCACTCGCACCAACGATGTCGCCCAGATCGAAGCTCTTGATCAGCTCAAGCTGTTCAGCACTCAGGCTCTTGCGGTTGATGTAGAGCTGAATCTGCCCCGACACATCCTGAATCACGAGAAAGGAGCCGCGGTTGCGCATGAGTCTACCGGCCACGGTAACGGGGATGGCGAGCGCTTCCAGATCCGGCTTTTCCTTTTCACCATGCTCGGCCTGCAGCTGCTGACAGAGATGGCTGCGCCGAAAGGTATTACTAAAGCCATTACCGGGACCCGAACGCGCGGCAGTCAGCTTCTGACGCCGCTCAGCAATCAACCGGTTATCATCTTCACCAGGCGTTGCGGCCTCCGTCACTTCTTGCGAATTGCCGCGGGTGTCGTTCGAGCCTTGGTTTGTCATAATCGGTCGGTTGCCTTGGAAAAAGTGGGGTGAAGGATTATATAGAGCAGCCTGCCAAAATCAAACCAGGCAGGCTGTCGGCGCTACTGCCTAGAGGTTGCTCTTCAGACTGGCCTCGATAAAGGCATCGATGTCGCCATCCAGCACAGCCTGGCAATTGGACGTTTCAACGCCGGTCCGCAGATCCTTGATGCGCGACTGGTCCAGCACGTAAGACCGAATCTGGCTGCCCCAGCCAATATCGGACTTGCTGTCTTCGACCTTCTGCGCTTCGGTATTCCGCTTCTGCAGTTCCAGCTCATAGAGTTTGGCCTTGAGCTGTTTCATGGCCTGGTCCTTGTTCTTGTGCTGCGAACGGTCATTCTGACACTGCACAACTGTATTGGTGGGCAGGTGCGTGATTCGAACCGCGGACTCAGTCCGGTTGACGTGCTGACCACCCGCGCCACTGGCGCGATAGACATCGATGCGCAGATCTGCTGGATTGATCTCGATCTCGATATCATCGTCGACTTCAGGCGACACGAACACCGACGCAAAGGAGGTATGCCGACGATTGCCGGAATCATATGGGCTCTTTCGAACCAGGCGATGTACGCCGGTTTCGGTTCTTAGCCAGCCATAGGCGAACTCACCCTGAAAATAGATCGTCGCACTCTTGATACCAGCGACTTCGCCCTCGGAAGCTTCGATCAACTCGGTCTTGAAGCCACGGCGCTCGCCCCAGCGGAGAAACATTCGCAACAGCATTTCGGCCCAGTCCTGGGCTTCTGTGCCACCGGAACCGGCCTGAATATCGAGAAAGGCGTGACTGTCGTCCATCTTGCCATCGAACATGCGGCGGAACTCCAGCGCTTCGACTTCACTCTGTGTTGCTGCGATATCCTTGCGAACAGCCTCTAGGGTATCTTCATCATTCTCGGCCGCAGCCATTTCCACGAGGTCAGCGGCATCACTGAGCCGGGTTTCTGCCTCCAGCACCGTATCGACGATCTGCACGAGCTCGGCTCGCTCCTTGCCCAGGGCCTGCGCACGAGGCGCATCATCCCAGACCGAGGGCACTTCGAGTTCCCGGGTAACCTCTACCAGACGCTCCTGCTTCTGATCAAAGTCAAAGATACCCCCTGAGCGAACGAATCCGCTCCTGAAGATCCTTTATTTGGAGCAGATCCTGATTGACTTCCAACATAGCTATTATCTCTTCGTTAAACTGTGGTTATAACGTTAACTGATGCGGTATAGAACCCAGCTTTGCTTGGATGCCGCAGCAGTCACGACAATACGGATATCAGGCCTCGATGCCGCAATGCACAATAATCAACTGCAAATCACGTCGTCCCCGGAATTCGTTGATATCCAGACGGTAAACCAACCTGAGTGGCTTTGCTGTTCCTGCGCCAGCCCCAGCAGCCCAGCTCAGCCAGCTGTCTGGTGCATTGAACAGTAGCGCCTGCAGCGGCTGGCATTCGACGGCCTTCGCCTGCAGAGGCAGGACCATCAGCTTCAGGTGTTTCTCCGCCATTACGCGGATCTCGATGACCTTGAACAGACCGTCGAAGACGGGCTCGGGAAAAGCCTGGCCCCAGGGTCCGGCCGAGTCAATGACTTCAGCACTCGCAATACACAACTCCTGTGCGGCAAGATCGCCATCGGTATGTATGACCTGCTCAAAAGCACCCTCACCTGCAGCGGCCAGAATAACCTGCTCAAAGCGTGATTTGAATCGAGCGAAGTCTCTGCGGCGAATCGTCAGTCCAGCAGCCATGGCATGCCCACCAAAGGCAAGAATGAGCTCAGGCTCCGCACTGGCGACCATTTCGAGGGCGTCACGAATATGCAGGCCAGGTATCGACCTGGCCGAACCCTTTATCAGGTCGTCGTCCTCAACCGAAACACGCTCGCCTGCAGGCGCAAAAATCACTGTTGGCTTGTGTTGTCGGTCTTTCAGACGACCCGCGAGTATACCAATTACACCCTGATGCCAACTCTCATCAAACAGACACACCGTCACACTCTTTTCAGCATCTGAGGCATCGATGTTGGCGAGAATCTCATCAGCCTGCGAACGCATGGTCGCCTCCACCTGCTTTCGCTCGGTGTTGAAGCGATCCAGACGCCCAGCAATCTGACTGGCTTCCAGCGCGTCTTCACAAAGGAGGCACTGAATACCCAGTCTCATGTCATCCATACGCCCCACCGCGTTCAGGCGCGGCGCAATAGCATAGCCCAGATCCTTCGCGGTCATCCGCTCCGGATCGCGGCCGGCGACGCGTATCAGGGCAGCAATTCCAGCACAGCTTCGCCCCTTGCGTATCCTGGACAGGCCCTGCGACACCAGCGTTCGATTGTTCTGATCCAGCGCCACCACGTCGGCCACGGTACCCAGGGCCACGAGATCGAGCAGATTGCCCAGGTTGGGGAGCTTTCTGTCGCCAAAATGCTGGCGTGAGTGCAGCTCACGTCGGGTGGCCAACATGACATAGAAAATAACACCAACCCCGGCAGTCGCCTTGGAAGGAAAGCTGCATCCGGGCTGATTGGGATTGACGATGACCTTCGCGGCAGGCAGAACGGCGCCAGCAAGGTGATGATCAGTAATGATCACCTCGATCCCAAGCTCTGCGGCCAGCGCCACCCCTTCAACGCTCGAGATACCGTTATCCACCGTGATGATCAGTTGCGGAGGTGTCGGCAAGGCGGCAATCTTTTCAACTATAAGGGGCGATAGGCCATACCCGTCGGAAAACCGGTTAGGTACCAGGAAGTCAATCTGGCTGCTACCAAAAAGCCGGAGCGCGCGAACAGCGACAGCGGTACTGGTTGCGCCATCACAATCAAAGTCGCCCACAACGAGAATACGCTTCGCATCTTGCACGGCAGTAGCAATATGGCTGGCAGCCTCCTGGACACCGAGGAGATCGTCTGGCAGAAGCAGGCGATCAAGGCCGTAGTTCAGGACTTCGTCAGCCGATAGATTACGTCCGCGAAAGATACGGTCAAGCAGACTATCTGCGTCCGGAGAGGCCGCACCCGGCACAGGTCTGCGACGGAGGGTGACAGACAATCGCAGCGCATCATCTTTCGCAGATGACTCCCTGCCCATTTCGTCCATCACCTTCATGAAGAGGACCTCAAATCAGAGTTTCAGCGCCGAGACCATGGATGACTGCACTGCTTTCAGGTCGTTCGGCAACACCTCGAAGCGTTCCTCCCTGTCCATGAGATCAGCCAGGAATGGCGGCAACACAGGATCCGAGGCCGCACCCGATTTCCGCACGGCTTCCGCAAATTTTGCAGGGTGTGCAGTACCGAGCACTACCATTGGTACAGCGGGATCGCGTCGACAATCGATCGCCGCCTTGTAACCAATCGCCGTATGCGGATCGAGCAGTTCATTACTGCGCTTCCAGCGTTCGCCGATCACGCGGGTTGTTTCTTCATCGCTCACGGCCGCCGAGTCGAACAGGGCACGAGCCTTCTGCCAGGCGACGTCTTCGATGCTGACGGTTTCAGTGCTCATTCGCTTCATGAGATCTGCCAGGGCCTGGCCATCACGGTGATGCAGATCGAACAACAGACGCTCGAAATTCGAGCTGACGACGATATCCATGCTTGGCGACAACGTGTGCTCGAGCGGCGCCTGCTCGTAGCGGTTGCTCGCCAGGAAGCGGTGAAGAATATCGTTCCTGTTGGTAGCGACCACCAGCTGGGTAATTGGCAAGCCCATTTGCTTGGCGAGGTATCCGGCGAAGATATCGCCGAAATTGCCTGTTGGCACCGAGAAGGCGACCGATCTCGATGGCGCGCCGAGCCGCAGCGCAGCGTAAAAATAATACACGATCTGCGCCATGATTCTGGCCCAGTTAATCGAATTGACTGCCACCAGTTGCCTGCCCTTCAGGAAACTCTGATCAGCAAAGCTGGCCTTGACCATCCTCTGGCAGTCGTCGAAATTGCCTTCAACCGCGATATTGAAGACATTTGGTTCAAGTATCGACGTCATCTGACGCCGCTGCACTTCCGACACCCGGCCGTGAGGATGCAGAATGAACATGTCGACCCAGGCCGAGCGCTTGCAGCCATCGATGGCCGCCGAGCCAGTGTCTCCAGAGGTAGCCCCCATGATCACGACTTTCTGCTGCCGCTTGGCGAGGAAGTAGTCGAACAGCCGACCAAGCAGTTGCAGCGCAAAATCCTTGAACGCCAGGGTGGGTCCGTGAAACAGCTCCAGCAACCAGACATCGGCCTCCAACTGCTTCAGAGGTGCGATGGCATCGTGGTTGAAGGCCGCATAGGTGTCGTGCACCATCTCAGTGAAGGTTTCGCGATCAATCGAGTCGCCGACGAACGGCATCATGACCTCTACCGCCAGCTCCTGATAAGACGCCGAGCGCAAGGCCTGAAGCTTTTCTACGCTGAATTCGGGCAGATGTGTCGGCACATAAAGGCCGCCATCGGGCGCCAGACCGGTGAGAACCACGTCTTCAAAGTTGAGTGCAGGCGCCTGCCCTCGGGTGCTGATGTATTTCACGGTGAATCCTAGTTTCTGTGGTCGAGTAAAAGATCAGCCACACGGATACGAACTGGCTCTCCGATGATCTGATCAAGGTCCGCCATGCTGGCCAGTGCCTTGTTCATGCGGCTTTCCTGTACACGATGGGTTAGCAGTACGATAGGAATGAGGCCATTCTGCTCGTCACTTTCCTTTTGCATGATCGACTCGATATTGATGCCCTCATTGCTGAGTATCGTCGCCACCGAGGCCAGAACGCCTGGTTCATCTCGAGCAAATAGACGGATATAGAACGCGGATTCTACATCGTTGATGTCAAGACAATGCTGGTCCGTGAGTTTGCTCAACAGTGTGCCGAGCATCGGTGTAGAGGTACCATCGTGACGAGCCAGATCAACGAGATCGGCAATGACCGCTGAGGCGGTAGCCTCACCACCGGCACCGGCCCCGCAATACAGCGTCTGACCAACGGCATCAGCATGAACGACTACTGCGTTTAGCACGCCATCGATACGCGCGAGCAGATGCCAGTCTGGCACCAGCGCAGGATGAACTCTAAGCTCCACGCCGCCTTCATGCCTGCGGGCGATACCCAGATGCTTGACGATATAGCCGAGCTGCGCGGCGTGCTGAATATCAAAGGGGGTAAGCCTGCTGATGCCTTCGGTGTAAGTTCTTTCGAATGCCAGCGGCATACCAAAAGCTATTGAAGCCATCAGTGCCAGCTTGTGTGCAGCGTCGATACCTTCAACATCAAAAGTCGGATCAGCTTCCGCGTACCCTCGTGCTTGTGCTTCGGCGAGCACATCAAAGAAGTCGCTGCCTTCGCGCTGCATTTCAGTCAGGATAAAATTTCCAGTACCATTGATAATGCCGGCGATCGCATCGATACGGTTACCCGCCAACCCTTCACGCAAGGCCTTGATGATCGGAATGCCACCAGCAACGGCGGCTTCGAAGGCGATGACGACGCCATGCTCCCGCGCAAGATCGAACAACTCGTTTCCGTGCTCAGCCAGGAGGGCCTTGTTGGCCGTCACCACGTGTTTGCCATTGGTGATTGCGCGACGAACGAGTTCGTAGGCGGTGGTGGTGCCGCCAATAAGTTCCACGATGACATCGACATCATCCCGATCAGCTGAAGCGAGCACGTCTCCGCTGAAAATATCGGGATCAAGACCGTCGGTCTCGTAATAACGACGAGAGGCGCAGTTGATGATACTGAGCGGGCGCCCAGCCCTGTGGGCGATGAGATCCGCATTGCGCTGCAGCACGTTGATGACGGCTTTGCCCACTGTACCGAGTCCGCAAAGACCGATTCTCAGGGGATCATCTTTTCGAAAACTACTGACAAAGGGAGCCTTTGGAGACTCAGACCCTGTGCTTGAAGGATTGCTTTGCATGCTCTGGCTGCTGCTCTTTCTGGTGGTCTGGATTGATGACCTGGCAGAGCACCCTCACCGGCAATCGGCGCGGGAGCCGGACTCCGCCAGCGGGCGCCAGAAGATACTCCGTGCCCTGCCTCAAGTCAATCTGACCCGCTGCCTCAGAGCTTGCTGAGCCCCAGATTCTGCGTGAGCATATCGGCTGGGAGATAGCCGGGGATCAGGCGGCCATCATCCAGAACGATAGCAGGCGTTCCAGAGATACCGATCTTCCCACCAAGGTCGTATTGTGAAGCGACACCGTTGGTACACTGCTTGAGCGGCACCGACTTTCCTGCCTTGGCCTGATTCATGGCCTCGAGGCGGTCGTCAGCACACCAGACAGCCACCAGCTTGTCATAACTGGACGACCCTACGCCAGCACGAGGGAATGCCAGGTAATTCACCTGTATGCCCTGCTTGAGCAACGCTGGCACTTCCTGATGAAGCTTTCTGCAATATCCGCAGTCGACATCAGTGAACACATTGACCACGGCGCGTGGCTCACCTTCAGGCTTGAATACGACCTTATCAGTTTGCGGAACGCTCGCGATGGCCTCCGCACGAGCAGACTCGCGTCGCTCTTCAGCCAGATTGACGATACGACCCTCTTCAAGCTTGAAGATGTCACCAGCGATGAAATAGTCGCCACTGGCGCTCACGTACAACAGTTGCTGATTGGCCGTCTCTATTTCATATACATTTGGAATCGGGCTGATACTGATTCTGGCCACTTCAAGGCCGGGCACAGCGCTCATGAGCCTCGACCGAATGGCAGCCTCTTCATCTGCCTGCATTTCGCCGGACTGTTCTGGCAGCGCTGGCGCCTGGCTGTGGCCCGACTTCTGCTCCTCAGCAGCAGAAACAAGCCCTGCGTTCAGTCCGCCAACCGCAAAACTCAGGCAAGCAAGCCTGAGCACGTATCGGGAATTAATCAGGGAGGAGATGGACAAAGGAGACAGCGTTGACATCATTCAGTTCCAAAAGAAGAAATCAGGTCACTAAGCTAACGCTACACGGCAGTAAAATTCCAGCTGACAACGCACAGAACGCATTACTATTTATTCAGATCGATGTCATGGCTCATAGCGAACAAGCGCCATTTCGAACGGCACAACAGAATCCGACCACCAGGACAGACTAAGAAAGACAGGAAGGATTGAAAGGACAGCGAAGAATTTCAGACAAGCGAAAGCACAACGGTAGCGCCAGCTCGCAAAACGTCTTTAAGGAAGTCTATGGAAAAATCCTGAACCGGGCGACGAGGCCATTAAGCCAGATCGCCCGACGGACAACGCTGGCTTACTTACCCAGCTTTTCCTTGATTCTGGCAGCCTTGCCGCTCAGATCACGGATGTAGTACAACTTGGCTTTGCGCACATCGCCGCGACGCTTCAGAGTGATGCTGTCGACCACTGAGCTGAAAGTCTGGAAGGTCCGCTCAACGCCAACGCCGTAGCTGACCTTGCGTACTGTGAACGCACTGTTCATGCCGCGATTACGCTTGCCAATGACAACGCCTTCGAAAGCCTGAAGACGCTCACGAGCACCTTCCTTGACTTTCACGCTGACCACAACCGTATCACCGGTACTGAAAACAGGCACTTCTTTCGACATCTGTTCCGATTCGATCTGGCTGATAATCGGGTTACGTGTGGTCATCTTTCCGTCTCCTTTCGCGCCTGTGCTCTCAACAGCAGAGGCTGATACTGAAATTATAAGGTCTGAACCTAAAGTTTATCAATCGAGCAAATCTGGTCTCAGCCGCCGAGTAAGCTCGAGCGACTTCGCTTTCCGCCAGGCTGTAATTCGAGCATGATCGCCGCTCAACAGCACCTCCGGAACCTGTACGCCTTCAAACACTTCGGGGCGCGTATACTGCGGCCCTTCCAACAAGCCATTGACGAACGAGTCGTCAGCAGCAGAATTCTGATGACCCAACACGCCTGGCAAAAGCCGCGTGATGGCATCTATCGCTGCCAGTGCGGCATATTCACCACCACTGACAACAAAATCTCCCATCGACCATTCCTCGTCGATAGCGAGATCGATAAAACGTTGATCGACCCCTTCATAACGCCCGCACACCATAATCAGTGCGTCCGCTGATGCAGCGTCAGCGATGAGCTGATGGCTCATGCGCCGCCCTCGGGGCGAAAAATACACGGTCTTCGACCGTCGTCCTTCTCCAGCAAAATCTCCGCGACCCTGCAACTGCCTGGTAGCCTGCATCAATGGATCGGCCAGCATAAGCATGCCTTGACCGCCACCGTAAGGTCGATCATCGACAGTTCGATGACGATCCGAGGTAAAGTCCCTCGGCGACACCGTCTCCAGGGACACCAGACCTTCCCTGAAAGCCCTTCCACTGACGCCGTAATCAGTGACAGCGGCAAACATCTCGGGAAACAGCGTCACGACACCGAATCGCACTAGTAGTCCGAACCCCAGTCAACTTCGATGAGCGCCTGGCTCAGATCGACATTCAGCACCACCGAACCAAATAGCAGAGGAATCAATCTCTCTCCGCCATCAGAGTAAGGCAGCGCGGTCTTGTCCACCGTCAAGACCAGAACATCGTTGGCCCCGGTTTCAATCAGCTTTTTCACTCGCCCAAGATCTTCTCCAGCGCGATTTCGAACTCTGAGCCCTACCAGCTGATGCCAGTAGAAGCCTTCCTCACCAAGCGCCGGCAAGCTGTCACGATCGACGAAAATGCTGGCCCCTGCGTAAACAGCTGCCTCTTCCTTGTTCTGACACCCCTGCAAGCGCACCAACCAGGAGCCACCATGTTGACGGGTCTCAGTTTTAGGCACCGCTATGAGCTCGTCAGAAGCAAGCGCATCCCGGAGCTGTAGCATCCAGGGATGATAGTCGAAGATGGCGTCAGGCTCGTCGGTAAACGACTGCAGCTTCATCCACCCCTGCACACCGTAAGACGCTCCAAGGCGGCCTACTAGCAAGCGCTGGGGGGAGGCAACCTCGTTCAAGGGCAACGTAGCTTCGGGCGCTGAATCAGGCAGCCTGTTCAGCAGCTGGCAGCTTCTTGACGATAGAGGCAACACGCTCGGACAGCTGTGCGCCTACGCCCTGCCAGTAGCTCAGACGCTCTGTGTCCAGACGAACTGACTCTTCCTGACCGCGCGCAGTCGGGTTGAAGAAGCCAATACGCTCGATGAAGCGGCCGTCTCTGGCTTTCCGGCTATCTGTAACGTGAATGTGATAGAACGGACGCTTCTTCGATCCGCCGCGCGAAAGTCGGATAGTTACCATGAATGCTTTCTCTCTGTTATGTACTCGATGTCTGGTCAAAGGCAGCTGGAATGGCATTCAGCCAGACATACTCAAGCAGCCTCTTTTGAGGGCGCGCATTGTACCTCATACTTGTCGAGGTTGGAAGCGCGCCGCTGTTCAGAATTTTCCGAAGGGCGGCATTCCGCCTCCACCGCCTGGCGGCATCATCCCACCCATGCCGCGCATCATATTCATCATGCCGCCTTTCTTGCTGAAGCGTTTCATCATCTTCTGCATCTGCTTGTGCTGTTTGAGCAACTTGTTGACGTCCTGGAGAGGCTGCCCACAACCCTCGGCAATCCGCTTCTTCCTCGAAGGATTGATGATGTCCGGATACTGTCGCTCTTTGGGCGTCATGGAACCGATGATAGCCTCCATACGGCCAAGCGACTTGTCGTTCACCTGAGACTGGGCGGCCTGGGAGAGCTGCCCCATGCCGGGCAGCTTGTCGAGCATGCCGGCCATGCCGCCCATACGCTTCATCTGCTGCAACTGATCGCGAAAATCTTCCAGGTTGAAGCCCTTGCCCTTGGAGACCTTGGATGCAAATTTCTCAGCCTTGCCACGGTCAAGTTTGCGCTCGGCATCCTCAATAAGGGACATAACGTCGCCCATACCGAGGATTCTTGAGGCTATCCGGTCCGGGTGAAATCGCTCCAGCGCGTCGGTCTTTTCGCCAACACCTATAAATTTGATCGGCTTGCCGGTGATATGACGAACCGACAGCGCAGCACCACCTCGTGCGTCACCGTCGGCCTTGGACAGAATGACGCCGGTCAGGGGCAAGGCCTCATTGAAGGCCTGGGCGGTATTAGCCGCATCCTGACCGGTCATCGCATCGACCACGAAGAGGGTCTCGATGGGATTGAGCGCGGCATGCATGGCCTTGATTTCGTCCATCATGGCTTCGTCGATAGCCAGGCGACCCGCGGTATCGACGATCAACACGTCCTTGACCCGACGCCTGGCTTCCGCCATCGCAGCCTTGGCTATCTCGACAGGAGTCTGCGTCAGATCGCTCGGGAAGAAATCCGCCTTGACGTCTTTCGCGAGGGTCTCGAGCTGCTTGATGGCCGCAGGTCGATAGACGTCTGCACTGACGAGCATGACCGACTTCTTCTTTTCCTGCTTGAGATAGCGCGCGAGCTTGGCAGCAGAGGTCGTTTTACCAGCGCCCTGGAGACCTGCCATGAGTATGATGGCGGGCGGCTGCGTCGCGAGATTGATATCCTGATTACCGCCACCCATCACGGCGACGAGTTCCTGTTGCACCAGTTTGACGAATGCCTGGCCAGGAGACAGCGCTCTGGATACTTCAGCGCCAACAGCGCCCTGCTTGACCTGCTCGACAAAGGCCTTCACGACCGGAAGCGCGACGTCCGCCTCCAGCAGCGCCATCCTTACTTCACGCAGCGTATCCTTAATATTGTCTTCGGTCAGTTTGGCCTGACCGGTCACTTTCCGGAGGCTCGATGATAATCGTTCGGTCAGGTTTTCAAACATGCAGTGGTTCCAGACTGAGTGAGCGAGGCTGTGGCAAAAGGGCTTGGATTATAGCGAACGCTCGCGCATACTTCACGCTTGATCGCATAAAGATCAGTGGCCAAAGCCGTTTTCGGCCCGCCATCGCTCAAGTTTTGCGCCGCCCGTTTCAGAGTTCCGATTAGTGCCGACAACCACTCTTTATAGCTGGCTACCGGCCTTTGGTGCCATCTCGACAACCTTCTATGCCCTTGGTCTTGCCTTGCAGCTGGCAGTGCTGTCGGGAAAGATCTCGCAGAATCGCTTCGCCTCCGGCCTCATCGGTATCGCCGCGACGGCATTGCACGGCGCCTGCATCTGGATAGCCCTCAGCTTCAGCCCGACCGAAAGAACCATAGCGCTGCTCGACTCGATATCAGCCATCGCCTTCCTGTCGTCGGTGCTGATCGTCGTGATGGCGTTTTTTCGTCCAGTGCATAACCTCAAGATACTGATCTATCCCGTCAGCGCAGTCACCGTGATCGTCCTGCTCTTCCCGAGCGGCGCCGGCACACCTGGCATTCACCTGGGCACAGCCGTGATCTGGCATGTCGGGTTCGCAGTGCTGGGCTACGCCCTCATGACGGTAGCCGCCCTCCAGGCCTCTTTGGTCTACCTACAGCACGCGCAGCTGAAGACCCGCACCAACAACCGCCTGATACGGGCACTTCCGCCCCTCTTGCTGATGGAACGCCTGCTGATACAGATGGTGACTGGCGCTGCGATATTTCTCACCCTCGCCATACTGACCGGCTTCGTTTTTGCTGATAATTTCTTTGCCCAGAAACTGCTCCACAAGTCAGTCTTTACCATTGCAGCCTGGGCGGTCTGCATCATGCTCCTGCTCGGTCGGTTTTTCTGGGGATGGCGGGCCAAAACTGCGGCAGTGTATACAGTATCTGCCCTCGGGCTGCTGATGCTGGGGTTTCTGGGCTCGAAACTGGCACTGCAATATCTGCTCGCGTAGTATGAACGGCGCATCCCCAGTCACCTCTGCGTTGAGCGAAGTACTATCGCAAGGGGAATCCTTCACGTTATCTGGAAGCTTCTGAATTGAACGACATGTCCGTCGAGTCGCTGCTCGTCCTCCTTCTGATTCTTATTATCTGTTCAGCGTTTTTCTCAAGCTCTGAAACCGGAATGATGACACTCAACCGTTATCGCTTGCGCCACCTCGCCCAACAGAATCACAGGGCAGCCCAGCGCGCCCAGCGCCTGCTCGAACGTCCGGACCGACTGATCGGCATTATTCTGATCGGCAACAATTTCGTAAACATCCTTGCCTCCTCGGTAGCCACGATCATCGCCATCAGAATATGGGGAGACGCAGGCATTGCCATTGCTACGGCGCTGCTGACACTGGTCATCCTCATCTTTGCTGAAGTCACTCCGAAAACCATTGCTGCACTCTATCCTGAGCGAATTGCCTTTCCGGCGACCTTGATCCTGCGACCCTTGCTCGTACTCATGTATCCACTGGTCTGGGCTGTCAACCTCCTGTCGAATGGTCTTATTAAACTGCTACGGATCGATGCCAGCGCGATTGGCAGTGATCACCTCTCACGAGAGGAGCTTCGAACGCTCGTACACGAGGCCGGCACCCGAATCCCCAAACAACACCGCCAGATGCTGCTGAGCATTCTTGACCTGGAAAAGGTCAGTGTTGAAGACATCATGGTACCGAGGAGTGATATTAATGGCATCGACCTCGAAGACGACCTCGACGAGATCGTGGAGCAGCTCAAGACCTCACAACATACACGGCTACCCGTATACAAGGGCGACATCAACAATATTCTCGGCATCCTCCACCTCAGGAATCTGGGTCGCTTTCTGACTCACGAATTTTCCAACAAGGCCATGTTGCTACAGCACAGCAGGGACGCCTATTTCATCCCCCACAAGACCTCGCTCAACACCCAACTCCTGAACTTTCAGAAGGAACAGCGGCGAATTGGCATCGTTGTCGACGAGTACGGCGACGTGCTCGGACTGGCCACGCTAGAAGATATTCTCGAGGAGATCGTGGGTGAGTTCACCACAGATGTCGCCAACACGAGCCCGGAAATCACCTTGTTCGACGATGAGCGCGTACTGTTGGACGCTTCAGCTACAGTGCGGAAAATAAACAAGCTGCTTGGCTGGAAGCTACCGATAAATGGCCCGAAGACGCTGAATGGACTGATTCTCGAAGCGTTGGAAAACATCCCCGACAATCCGGTCTGCCTTGTTCTCCATGGGTATCGGCTTGAGATAAAACAGATAAAAGATAACGCAATAAAATCTGTTCTTGCACTTCGCAATCAATAAGCACATGCGCGCCCAGACACATACCCAGAGAATCTAAGCAGTCGCCGTTTAGATCATCAAAGTATAAGGGCGTCATTGACTCGCTTCCGGCATTTCTTTAGAACAATAGTAAGGGCATAGTCTGCCTCGAAACGGTTCTCACAGCGCCGACCTGGCAGCTCAAACAGGCCGACAAACAATAAAGGAGTTGAACTCTATGATCCTGGAACACACGCTCGGTTTATTCACTCACCCTGACAAGGAGTGGGCCCTGATTCGAGCGAAGACCGAATCTCCCGGTCGACTGTACTTTCAACACACGCTCCTGCTGGCGCTTATTCCAGCCGTAGCCGCCTATATCGGCGTCACTCAGACAGGCTGGAGCATCGGCGGTTCTGGTACTGTGCGCCTGACCACCGCGAGCGGGCTCAGCCTGTGTGTTCTGTTCTATTTTGCGATGCTGTCAGGCGTCTACGTTCTAGGACGCTTTATCGACTTCATGGCAGTCACTTATGGCGTGGATCAAGAGGCTCACAGAGGCGTTGAGCTGGCAGCGTATGCAGCCACGCCAATGTTCCTGGCCGGCGCCGTTGCTGTATATCCCAATGTGTGGATCGTCATGACTGTGGGGCTGCTCGCAGTCGCTTACTCTGTCTACCTGCTCTATGAAGGCCTTCCAATTCTCATGAAGATTCCGCCAGAGCGTGGATTCATGTTTGCCAGCAGCATACTGACTGTCGGCCTGGTGATGCTCGTAGCGCTTATCGCTGCTAGCGTGGTCATCTGGGGCCTCGGCGTTGGCCCCGAGTACACGACCCGCGGCTAAATAGTGCTGACCAGCCCCGGGGCGGCCATGGCGGCACCCGGGGCGGTATCACCTCCTCGTCCAGCCCTCCAGCCCTCCAGCGCCTTTCGTCGACATCTTACAAATCATCACCGTAGTGCAATTGATCGCAATATAATCAGGTGATACTGGCTATTTTGGCAATCTGTAGTACAATCCGTAGCATTAAAACATAAAACTACTTATAACTAATCTAGAGTCGCCGCCACGACCAATACCCTTGTTCATCCGCCATCAGGCCGATGACCGCATTGCTGCGGACAACCATAACAGGGGCTCTATGTCATTTTATCTCACTGCTTTCGTTTTAGAATCGGAAAGTGCTGTTTCATCGATTCAACGTGATGACGGTGTCTGGATATGATCACCGGTCCTGACATGTCTCCCTCGGAAAAGCCTGGCCAGGCTCTTTTCCGCGACCAGCATACTGCTGTTCATGCCAGTCTGCTCGACCTTGCTCGAGACAGATTTTCAGCGCTGCTCGCCCGAATGTTCGACGGCA
The DNA here is from genome assembly GCF_039538005.1 of Allohahella marinimesophila. Classification (NCBI taxonomy): domain Bacteria; kingdom Pseudomonadati; phylum Pseudomonadota; class Gammaproteobacteria; order Oceanospirillales; family Hahellaceae; genus Allohahella; species Allohahella marinimesophila. Next base: position 46,332 of record NZ_BAABBO010000019.1, on the reverse strand, counting down.
CCGACGACTCATTCTTCGAGCTCGCTAACCACGCCCATACAAATAACGAACAGAATCGTTTTTTTGAAGCCATGCGTGAAATTCGCATCAGGCGGCGTGTGATCGAAGCTGAATTCCTCGCCGAACTCGAAGCGGAACTCAATGCCCCAGGGCATTACCAGGAAGATCTTCGCGCCGCAGCGGACGAGATCGACATGGATACGCTGAGCCTTGTTCAGAATGACGCCCTGGAGGAGTCGGTCGCCATCACCACAATGGTGACCAAGGCGCGGGCAAATTTTGCCGGCGAATTGCTGAACTTCCAGGCCCGTGTGAGCAGTCTCTATGTCCATGCGAGCGCGCAGAATCCAGTGAACCCCCTCGATCCGGATTTCATTGCCCGAACCTTTCTGGAAGTTTGCCATCGCAGTGACCTGGCCATGGAGATCCGAGAACGCCTCATACTGTTGAAGCAGTTCGATCGGGAAGTATTATCCTTTATTGGCGGTATTCTTGAAGACGGAAACCGGCTCCTGGCCGCCGCGGGTATTCTTCCAAACCTGAAGCTCGGCGTTCAGAAATCAGCGAACTCGGCGGGCGAGGCAGGAACACAGTCAGCCCGGCCGGCGGCCGCTGCACAGAATGACAGCAGCGCAGCAAACGCTGCCGAGGCCCTGGCCGCGCAGCAGCAAGGTGAGGCGCTGTTTTCACAATTGCAGACGCTTATGGCTAGCATTCGCAACAAGAGCGGGGAAGCTGCCGAGAATGGCGGACGAGCCGCTCCACGCGACAATGTACATTACATTGCGGATCGACAGCTCTTCGGTGCGCTCTCGAACCTTCAGGAACAGATCAGTGAGCGACCGCTTGACGACACCCAGGTACTGGCAGTCGACATGCGTGCCTCCCTTGATCGCTTTCTCGCCAGCCAGCATAAGGATGGTCCTCCACCGGCCCTATCACAGGCAGACGAAGACCTCATCAACCTCGTGTCCATGCTGTTTGAGTTCATACTGCAGGATTACAATCTTTCGGCCCCGGTGCAGGTGCTGATCAGTCGCCTGCAGATTCCAATTCTGAAAGTAGCCATCAGAGACAAGGCCTTCTTCAGCAAGCCCTCGCACCCTGCCCGCAAGCTGCTTAACTCGGTGGCAAAGGCAGGCATTGGCTGGAGTGACTTCAGCGAGCGTCGGCGCGACAAGCTTTATGAAGAGATTCACTCCATCGTCGATCGCATTCTCAATGACTACGATGGCGACATGACACTGTTCCAGACCCTGAATGATGAATTCGATGCATTTCGGGCGCGTGAGGATCGAAAGGCCTCACTTGTTGAGCAGCGAACCCGCGAATCCGAAGTCGGTCGGGTAAAGGCGCAGCGCGCGCACCGGGTGGTCGAGCGTCTGTTGCAGGCCAAGATGGAAGGTGGCGACCTGCCGGACTCTGCCATTCGTCTACTGCGAAATGGTTGGAGCCAGGTCATGTTTCTCGCTTTTCTGAAGGAGGAATCCGAACATAGGTTCAATCAGACTGTTCGCGTGGTCGACGAACTGACCTGGTGCCTGCAGTCGCGAATCAACCGCGCCGGTCGGGAGCGATGGGTCAAGATTGTTCCGCAACTGCTCAAGAATCTTAAATCTGGCTTGCAGGATGTCTCCTACGACCCAGCTGAAACCGAGCAGCTCATCATCGAGCTGAAACGGGATCTGACGGCGCATTTCAAACTGGCCTCTGCCTCGACACAACCCGGTGATCAGGATGATGTGGTTGGCGCGCCTCGTTCCGCTGTTCTATCAGCCGATATCGAAGCAGCCAAGAACGCCGTCGAAAGACAGGCCGAGATGGAAGATGCTGCGCTGATAGAATACCTGAACAGAGTTGATCAGCTGAGTCCTGGCGCCTGGGTAGAGTACTCACTGGTCAATGGCAGCCAGTTCCGTTGCAAGCTTTCGACCACGATCGAAGAAACCGGCACAATGATCTTCGTCAACCGCCTGGGTTTGAAGGTCGTTGAAAAGAGTCGCGCCGAAGTCGCTCATGAGTTACGTCGCGGTCGGGTCAAGTTTCTTCAGGAAGGCATGCTCGTCGACAGGGCAATGGATGCTGTCATGAGCAATTTGAGAAAAATTTCCGGCAAAGCTGCCTAGATTTCAAGGGCTGAGTCTTCTTGTGGTTCATTGGTGTTGTTGAACGATCGTCTGTACACAGTGATTTTCTGGGGCGCCATATCCTTGACCCTCCATGCCCTGATCATTGCACTGACCCCCCAGCAAGCTGCGCGCTCTGACGCGGGAGGCATGGAGGTCAGCATTGTACGCCCTCAGCCCCAGCCTACGTCTTCGGGCCGGGCATCCGACACACCCTCCCCGCCTGTGACCGGGCCAGTGATGACTCCGCCAGAAGTGCCGAACACGGCCCAAGCACCCACTGCCGAGCCCGAAACAGCCGAATTGTCGGAACCATTGGCGACGCCGGCGGAAGCTACTCCACCGCCAGTGGTCACTAGCAGGAATGGACAGCGCTCTGCACCCCTCCCGGACGTTAAGCCAGAGAGCCCTCCCCCGGTGACAGCGAAGCCCGCGCCATCAGTGTTTGCTGATACCGCCAAGCCTGTCGAGCCTGAGCCCAGGCCCTCTGAATCACCAGACGACACTGCGGCCACTGAGACTGCAGCCATCATCGAACGATTAGTCGGGGAAGATGAACGTGAAGTGGCTGAGCGACTGGCAGAAATCCCGACTACCGACTCGCCTTACTGGAACTATCTCATGCAAAGGCTTGCGCAACCTCGATGGCACCATCAGCAATTCAATTTTCGGTCACTGAGGCGTCAGCGAACGCTGGCTGTAGATCTCGAGTTCTATCCGAATGGCATTGTGAGGGCGGCACGCATCGCGCGCAGTAGCGGCCTGGAGGAGCTTGACGCCGCTGCTATTCGTGCAAGCTACGCAGCAGCGCCATATACGCCGCCGCCGTCGGAAGACAGACAGTACGGCTACACGTACAGGATCAGGCTACAGTATATGCCAGGCGCACTCTAGCACGCCTGGCAGGGCGGCCTAAGCGGCGTCTGACTTGACCAGGGTCTGAAGCTTACCTTTCTCATACATGTCCAGCACGATGTCACACCCGCCCACGAGTTCACCATCTACGTAGAGCTGGGGATAGGTAGGCCAGTTCGAATGAGACTTCAGCGCCTCACGCAGTTCTGGGTGCTCGAGGATGTCCACGTAGGCAAATTTTTCGCCGCAGGCCATCAATGCCTGAACGGTCTTCGCCGAAAATCCACACTGAGGGGCGTTTGGCGAACCCTTCATGTAGAGAATGATGTGATTATTGCTCAACTGTTCTTCGATCGTCTTGACGACATCCATAAAATTACCTCATGCGTTTCATAAATACTGCCGCGAACGCCCTCAGCAGGTAAACTCTACTATACTGCTCCGAATATATCGGAAGGGACCTGCAGTGAGCACCATTACCGCGCCGACACCTGGCCTGGAACAGTCGCAGGACCACCCAACTTCGCTGCAGCATCTGATTCGGTCTGCTCGCGGCCTGAATAACTGATGATCGAATAGTCTATCACTAGTTTAGCCGGAGGTCTTGAAGCAGTTCAGGACAGCCTGCTCTTCACTCAATCGAGGTTGCGCTTACATGCCGGCACTGTACTCCAACAAATTTGGCCGCCTGCCACTACTGATTTCGGGTGGCGATGGTTGCTGGTTGCAGCGGGAGAATGAGCCCCCTTTGTTCGATGCCATTTCGTCCCATAATCAGTGCAATCTTGGGCATCAGCATCCTGAACTCATCGCGGCTGTCAAGAACCAGGCGGACCGCCTCATGAGCGCCTCGCCTGTACTGCAGCTTCCAGTTCAGCAAAGTGCTGGCACCGATTTGTGCCAGATCGCCACGATGCACTCGGCAATTCTGTGCGATTCGGGTGCGGAGGCCAATGAACTCGCGATCAAGCTTGCCAGGTTCCAGGGGCGCCGAAAGAAGATTGCCGAGCCAGCCATACTGACCTTCGAGGGCAGCTTTCATGGCCTGTCTCTGGCTACCATGAGCGCCAGTGATTACCGCAAGGCCCATGCCCGCTATGAACCGCTGGTGAAGGGTTTCGTTCGCGCGCCCTTCAACGATCTGTCGAGACTTAGGCAGATTGCAGAAGCCAACACAAACATCACCGCCGTGATGGTTGAGTCAGTGCAGATAGAAGCGGGGATCCGCTTCGCCAGCACAGGGTTTCTTCACGGACTGCGCCAGATCTGCGATGAATTCAACTGGCTGCTGATACTGGATGAAATTCAGACGACCGCCGCACGAACCGGTACTTTCTTTTCCTTTCAGGAGCACGGTATCAGCCCGGATGTGGTGACCTGTGGTGAGGCACTGGCGAACGGTCTACCGTCGGGCGCCTGCTTGGCCCGCGATGCCGCTGCCGATCTACTCCACGACGGCGCACGTGGCACATCACTGGGCGGCGGCCTGCTGAGCAGCGCCGTCATTAGCGCGCAATGCGCCGTCATCAAGGACGGTCACCTGAGTGAGTTGTCTCTCGCCCTCGGTGAAGAGCTGTTGTCGGCGCTGAAGTCCGCTTTTGCCGGAGCGCACTACATCAAGGATATTCGTGGCCGTGGCCTGCTGATTGCGATCGAGATGAATGAGCCCTGCGAAGCGATTATTCCACTTGCGCTAAATTCCGGCCTTCTGATTGAAGTCTATCGGGAGAAAGTGATACAACTGAGCCCGCCGTTGATCATGCAGCCAGAAGATCAGTCATTTCTACTCGACAGCGTGGTCAACCTGATCAAGCTCTATGCCGGAGATGATCGAAAGACACCTCGACACTGAGCGCCGGGTTAACATCTGAAACGATGCCATAGGCGACTCCGTAAGACATGTAACCTGCACTGAGTTCGGCATCATCAGTGCAGCCAGATTAGGCAGAACCTTTGACTACTAGACACTTTCTGACTCTGCAGGACTTTGAGCCTGCGGAGCTGGACTACATTATTCAGCGCGGTATCGCACTGAAAGCCAAGCAGGCCAGCGGCGAAATTTACGAGCCGTTGCGGGCCAAAGTACTCGCCATGATCTTCGAGAAATCCTCGACCAGAACGAGGGTCTCTTTCGAATCAGGCATGGCGCAGCTCGGCGGCCAGGCCCTGTTTCTCTCTTCACGGGATACGCAGCTCGGCAGAGGTGAGCCCGTGGAGGATAGCGCACGAGTGCTGTCGCGCATGGTCGATATCATCATGATCAGAACCTTCAGCCACGAAACACTTGAACGCTTCGCGCAATTTTCTGATGTTCCCGTCATCAACGCCCTGACCGATGACTACCATCCGTGTCAATTGCTGGCCGACATGCAGACCTATTACGAGCATCGAGGCAGTATTCGGGGCAAGACAGTGGCCTGGATTGGCGACGGCAACAATATGTGCAATAGCTACATCAATGCCGCCAGCAGCTACGATTTCAAGCTGCGCGTCGCTTGCCCCAAGGGCTATGAGCCGCTCAAGTCCTTGTGCGAGCAGCACGCAGACCGGATCTTTATTACTGAAAGTCTTGAAGAGGCCGTTACTGGCGCCGATCTCGTCGCAACCGATGTGTGGGCCTCCATGGGCCAGGAAGAGGAGGCGAAGATACGTGCCGCTGCGTTCAAGCCCTATCAGGTGTCGCCCGCGCTCATGCAGCATGCCGCCCCCGACGCCCTGTTCATGCACTGCCTGCCAGCCCACAGGGGCGAGGAAATTTCCGAGACCATGCTGGATCACCCCTGTTCGGTCGTCTGGGATGAAGCCGAAAACAGGCTTCACGCACAGAAGGCGTTGATGGAGTTCCTGCTCAATGGTCGCGTCGACTGATCAGCGTTATGCGCTGGAGATAGAACAGCTTTCCGCCGGCTATGATGGTACGGATGTCCTGCACCAGGTGTCATTCGTGCTCAAGCCAGGCGAAATCGCCTGCCTTCTGGGCCCGAGTGGCTGCGGCAAGACGACTCTGCTGAAAACCCTCGCAGGGTTCAATTCGGTCTCTTCTGGTCAAGTGAAAATTGACGGCAGACTGTTGTCCTCGAAGGATGTCAACGTCTCGCCGGAGCATCGCGCCATAGGCATGGTGTTTCAGGACTTTGCGCTTTTTCCGCACTTCTCTGTCAACCAGAACATCGCCTTTGGTCTCGATCGCCTGAGCAAGCAGAAGCGGCGGCAGACGGTGGCCCAGTTGCTTGAACTCGTGGGCCTCCACGGGTTTGGCGAACAGTACCCTCATGAACTCAGCGGGGGGCAGCAACAACGAGTCGCTCTCGCCCGCGCCCTAGCGCCTGAACCTACACTTCTTCTGCTGGACGAACCATTTTCGAGCCTGGATGCTGAGCTGCGCGGCCGCTTGAGTCTCGATATCAGAGACATTCTCAAGCAGCGCAATGCCACTGCCCTCATGGTGACGCATGACCAGCAGGAAGCGTTCGCAATGGCAGATCAGGTGGGCATTCTGAAAGACGGTAACCTCCAGCAGTGGGACTCACCGTTCAACCTCTATCATGAACCAGCCAATCGCTTCGTGGCCAATTTCATCGGCAGGGGCACCCTGCTCGAAGGCATCATGCGCAGTGGTGAAGCCATTGAAACAGAGCTAGGTCTATTGATTGGCAATCGGGCGTATCGTTGGCCAGAGGGTCATCCGGTCGATGTACTGATCAGACCAGACGATGTCGTCGAAGACAGAAACAGTGATATGAGTGCGGTCATTGTGGGCAAGGTATTTGCGGGTTCTTCGACGCTGTACAGACTGGAACTCAGGTCCGGCAAACGTATCGAGATACTCTGCCCAAGCCATCATGACTATGAGCTGAAGGATGCCCTGCCCATCCGCGTACAGGCGGATCATCTCATTGCATTCGAACGACATGACCCCATATGAGAAGGTTCAGGCGCGGACGGCAACTTTTCTGCGGACAAAAAAACAGGGCCAAATAGGCCCCGAATACATGAAACAAGGAAAGTTCGATAGAACTACAACCTCAAAGCGTCATCCCTAACACTGTCTAAAGTGTAGATCAAGCCCCTCAAGCGGTATGTTGCTGAACTGTCTGTATTTGTTACTGTTCGTTACGAGCTGAGTTGTTTTCGTGGCCAGACAAGACTGAACTTGGCGCCGCCGAGTGCACTCTTGCCGACGAAAGCCTGACCTCCATGCCAGTACAGAATGCGACGGACGATCGAGAGTCCGAGCCCGTAACCACCGCTGCTCCTGGTTCGGCTATCGTCCAGACGTGCGAATGGTGTAAATATTCGCTCCCAATCCTCTTCCGGGACACCTGGTCCGTCATCCTCGACATCTATACGAATCGTCTCGTCACCAAAATTTGCGTTGATCTGCACCTGGGATTTTGCGTATCTCGCTGCGTTGCCTACCAGATTCTGCATGGAACGATGGATATATCTCGGTTCAACCTCGGATACTACGGCTTTCGGGTTGGCTACCTGTATATTGGCCTGAATGCCAATCCGCTGGTGAATGCGCGTTTGCTCACTGACTATCTGCTGCACGATATCCTTGACGTTGGTGGTCTGGAAATCGAGTATCGGACCGCCCTGCTCCAAGCGCGCATAGGTCAAGATCTCATCGATCAGCTCATTCAGCTCCTGTATGTCAGAGTCGATGCCCTTGAGCTGCTTGGTGACCACCTTGTCGTCGACGAAGTCTTCGATCATCTGAATACCGAAGCGGATGCGAGCCACCGGCGTTCTGAGCTCATGAGATACGGCGTGAATCATTTCCCGCTGCACGTCGACCAGCCTCTGGATATGATCGGCCATACTATTGAAGACGCTGCCCAGGCGCCCCACGGCATCAACGTGCGGATCCACGACCCTGGCGTCCATATCACCTCTGGAAATCCGGTTTGCCGCCGTTTCTATTTTCCGCAGACGGCTCTCGATCTGCTGCAATAGTAGGTGCAAAGTCACGCCTACACACACCAGCGCAAGCGCAACCAGCGTGCCGAGCACGGGCCAGGCCCAGACTTTAAAGCCCGGCAAGGGTGAGAGTTGCAGGAAGTGCTTGTCGTCGAGCGCTACGGCGAGTGCCCGCTGCTCAACACCCGCGTCAGCATGAGTCACCACGGGAAAGACGGTCCAGCCCTCCTGGACGAAGCGCTGTCTCAGGCCAAGCTGCCACAGTGCCATGTTTTCGACTGGCTGCAGAACCAGGGGGAGGTTCAGCCGTCGGGCCAGGGTGTCTACGGTAGCCGTTTGCATGGCCTCGTCACTCTGTCTGCTGAGAATTGAGACCAGTCTCGTACTCCAGAGCGCTGTCTCAAGCTCCAGGTCTGAAAACAGAATGGAGAGCACCTGCCCTGTAGGAAGCATTCGAAAGGCCTGAGTACCGCCATGGTAGGGGAGCACAACGGTCTGGCCTGCCAGCAGACGTTCGCGCTGAATACCTGTCAGCGGCAACTGTTGTAGCTGACGGAGTGCGTGGATCTCATTGGTACCGGTAATGGCGGTCAGTAACTCGAGGCGGGGTCGTGTATCTTCGGCAATCCAGGTCATGAGCGGCGTTACTCGCTGCTCACGATAGTCGCTGTATCGGGTGCTGTTGAGAAAATGGAAGATGGCCACAGCAAAGACGGCATAGATCAGCAGCGCCCCGGCCACGCCGAAGAAAACCCTGAGAAAGACGTTATCGGCTATCGGTAATTCGTCAATGCCCGCCCAGCGTTTCCAGCTGGCGCTTCGCTGCCCTAAAGACTTGAACATCTGCCTGAGGGCAGACCTGGCAGGGTGCCAGGAACATCCAGACTGCATCAGATCTCCCTGACGAAGAGATACCCCTTGCTACGAACGGTCTTGATTCGTCTCGGGTGAACAGGGTCGTCGCCTATCTTGGGTCGAATTCTCGACACCCTGACATCGATCGAACGATCCTGCCCGTCGTACTCGATACCTCGAAGGGCCGTGAAAATTTCTTCACGGCTGAGCACCCGGCCAGCATTGCTTGCCAACAACCATAACAGATCGAATTCAGCGCTGGTCAAATCGATACTCGACTCGTCGAGCCAGGCTTCGCGCATCGAACGGTCGATAACAAGATTGTTGAACTGCAGTCTCGAAGGTTCGTCACCGGACCTGTTCGCATCGACAGCTTCGGCCACGTTGGTGCCGGACTCATTGATGCGTCGCAGCAGCGCCCTCACCCGTGCCAGCAGAACGCGCGGCCTGACCGGCTTGCACATATAATCGTCGGCGCCCATCTCGAGGCCGAGCACCTGATCGAGATCGTCGGTTCTGGCGGTCAGCATCAGAATCGGCCCCGTATAGTTGGGTCGAACCTTGCGACAGATGGAGAGCCCGTCTTCCCCAGGTAGCATGAGATCCAGTACAACGAGGTCAGGCTGCTCGGTCTGTATGCGCTCGATTGCTCTGGTGCCATTTTCTTCGACGTTGACGATCAGACCGTTCGACTCAAGGTACTCTTTGGTCAATTCAGCCAACCGTTCGTCATCTTCGACAATTAATATACGCCAAGCTTCGCTGTTATCCACGATGTCTGATCTCACTTCGTAAGTTGGAACATGACTCTGAGCCATTTTTTTGATTCTTGTACAAAAAGATAGCCAAGAAGCTGCGTTAAGCAACTTTTTGTTACTGTCACCATGATGTCACACATGGGCTTTACGCTGGACTGGTTTGTCAATCCTGCGCCAAGAATCTTAAGTTGTGCGCTCACGCTCCGAGGTTTCCATGGAAGCAATGCTCTCAATAGACAACGCTGCCGTTGCCATCAAGACATCGCCAGCGCCCCGACGTGCCGAGCTGTTCGTGAAAGTGGCCAGAACGGCCGAAGAGATCCGTGCCGCCCAGCGCCTGCGTTTTCAGATATTCACCGAGGAGTACGGCGCTGACTTGCAAACCACAGAGCCAAACCTCGATGTCGACCACTACGACGAGCATTGTGACCACCTGCTGGTATTCGACAACATCAGCGGACAAGTCGTCGCTACGACCCGCCTGCTCGACGATGCACAGGCTGTCGGCTGCGGCGGTTTTTACTCAGAAAGCGAGTTCGATCTGGCCGCCATCACGGCATTGCCTGGCCGTAAGCTGGAGGTTGGCAGGACCTGTGTGGCGCCTGCGTACCGCAATGGCGCGACTCTCGCGCTGCTCTGGTCGGGCATTGCCAGATACGTGCTCGATAACAACTACGACTACCTGCTGGGCTGTGGGTCGATCAGTGTGGCTGACGGCTTCGATGATGCCTGGAATATTACCCGCCAGATTCACACCAGCCATCTGATAGCGCCCGCTCTTCAGGTTCAGCCAAGACAGCCATTGCCCCAGCCTGCCGAAACGCTGAAAAGCATGACCAGCCGCAAGCAAAAGGTTATGATTCCACCTTTGATTCGGGCATATTTGAGGCTCGGGGCCCGCATTGGCGGGGATCCCTGCTGGGACCCACACTTCCGCTGCGCTGATCTCTTCATCTTGCTTGAGGTCAGCGCTCTGGAGGCGAGGTATGCGCGCCACTTCTTGAAAGAATAGGACACTGTCTGATTTGCAGTCCCAGACCCAATTGAGCCTGATCCAGAAAGTCAGGCTGTCGCTGCGCGTGAGTGCAGTCGTGTTGTACTTTCTCAGTGGGGCTATTTTTGCCCTCTATTTCATCGTCAGGCGAGCCCTTTCGCGCGGCAGCTATTCGCCGTCTGGCGTCACTCATCTCTGGGCCGTGGGCTTTTGCAAGGTCATGGGCCTGCGCATTCACCGCTACGGCGAGCCGACTACAGCCACCTGCATGATGGTGAGCAATCATGTGTCGTGGATAGATATTGCGGTGTTTGCAGCCAGCACAAGGGTGCATTTTCTATCGAAGATTGAGGTCCGGAGCTGGCCCTTGATCGGATGGCTTGCCGAAGTCGCAGGCACCCTGTTCATCAAACGCGGTGGCAACAATGCAGGCAGTGTCATTGATGATTTGCGCAACTTCATGCAGGAAGGCAACAGCATACTCATGTTTCCGGAAGGCACGACCACCCAGGGATTGACGGTCAGACGCTTTCACAGCAAATTGTTCATTGCTGCCATCCAGGCTGGCGTACCCGTCCAACCCATGACCATCCTGTACGAATGTGACGGTACGCTGAACTACGATGCGGCTTTCGTGGGTGATGATGACATGCTGTCTCACCTCATTAGGTATCTGCGGAGGCCAGGCGGTAGAGTGCACCTGATGGCGCATTCGGCCATCCCCACTTACCCCGATTCATCCACCGCCGAGATCACACGCCTGGCTTCGGCGGCCGTCAATGCCGGCCACGCCCAATTGATCGCAGGGCTCGAAAAGCCCCCCGGTCCACCACCCGAGATCATCAAGGGCAAGCGCGGACGCTTTCAGTAAGACAGATGGTCAGTATTCAAGCTGACTCATTGAGATCATCGGTTTGACGCATTGCCAGCAGGAACAGGCGATATTCTGTTTCTGCCTTCAGGCTGGCCTTCCAGCCCTCGGCCTGGTTCCAATTACCCTGGTAGGCCATGAGTGCCAAAGCGTCTGCGTCGATTTCAGAGGGCTCCGTCTTCAGTAACCACGCCTTTACGCTGGTCTCCATCATGCCTCTCCGAGAGGCTGTAGCCGCTTTCAGCCACTTCAAGGCCTTGCCTACCCTGAGTTCGGTACTGGTGAAGGCGCAGTCAAAAGGAAAGGGCGGAAATGCCGAGGTTTCAGCGGTAAACGACGTGTCCAGCTGTTGCATGGCGTGCTTATAGGTGGCGGGATAGTTGTTTCGGTAAGCTGCTTCCAGCTCAAAGTTCCGCGGTAACTTGCCTACGCGCCTGGCCTGCTCAATCAGCTCTGGCTGAAAGCGGCTATCCGCTATTCTGATGATGGCGGCATACACCTCGGCATCCTGCTTGCCCCGAGTATCAGCAATACCGTATTCAGTGATGAAGATATCGCGCAGGTGACGCGGTATGGTCTGATGCGCATAGTTGAACACAATGTTGGATCGCGTCTCGCCATTGGACTCACGGGTGGCTTTCAACATGAGCACTGAGCGCGCGCCGGGTAGCTGGTGTGCCATTTCGACAAAATTGTACTGTCCCCCTACGCCGCTGACGACCCGTCCATCGTCGAGGCCATCCGAGATTGCACCGCCGCCGACGGTGACCATCATGGCGGAATTCATGAAGCGGGCATTACTGCGCTGGGCAGCCTTGAGCTGCTGCGAGCCAAATCGGTGGTCGTACAAGGAGTTGATAAAGCGCACACTGGTCATGCAAATGCCAGAACGCTCCGCCGTACTCATGGACCTCAGTGCCTCATAGAATTCATCAGGCCCAAGAAAGAAGCCACCATGGGCCACGATGCCGCCTTTCAGCTCTGCAGCGAACAGGGCATCCTCGAGCACCGCTCTCGAATCAGGGTCTGTGGTGTCCGCAGCACATTCATAAGCCTCGAAGCAGAGTTTTCCATCGCGAAGCGCCACCGCCTGGTCGAGCACGCCGATCGACTTGAGATAATCGACGTCACCGGCAGTCAGCACCTTTTCGATGGCGCCTTGCGCCACTAGAGAATCAATCAACAGCAGAGAGGCCTTTCTGTGAAGATATGGCTCCTCAACTCCCTGACTGGCGAGGTCGTGAAGCGCCTGCTGCAAGTGAAGATCCAGGTAGACCGGGCGCTTGAGAATATCTGTCTGCATCAACTGGATGAAGCCATCTGTCAGCATTTCGCTGGAGCCATAAAGGCCGGTAGAAAACGGCTCGAGCCCCCCGACGCTTGCGGCTGACGGAAAGCGCTCGTGCAGCTTGATCAGGTCGGCAAACTGGGCATAGCGCTCGTTCTGATGCTGCCGAAGAATGGTACTGTGCACCAGAGCAGTGCCCAACGAACCGATGCCAATCTGCAGGGTCCCCGCGTCGCGCAACAGACTGCTGGCGTAGAAACCGATCATGTGCTCTGCGGGACTGACAGCCATCGAAGGCGCAGCGAATAACGCGGAATGGGGCGCTGGTGGATCAAGGATCAGCTCGAAATCATCGGCCTCGACAACAGCATCATGAGGCATGAAGGGCAAATGATCATTGATCTCAGCGATACGACAGATTGGTGTGCCTTCGGCCTTGAGCCTGGCTAGCTCTACGTTGAGATCGAGCGTCAGGTCAGGATTGCAGCTGAGCGAAAACTGCGGTGGCCTGGTGTCGTCGTCATGATCAGGGTCTCGTGCCACGTATTGGGCGATGACATTGATACCCTGCAAGAGAAGATCACGAACGACGTGGGTGTAGTTGCTGGAAATGTAATGTTGCTGGGCGTAAGCATTTCCCAGATACCCGGCAGCCTGCAGAAAGAATTCAGTCACTTCGATATTGGGCGGCAGCTTCCCCGACCTCACGGCCGCATCGTAGTCGAGCGGTACGACATCGTCATATTGACGCTTCAGGAAGGCTTTGAGAAAACGAGCTTCGAGCTCTGATTTAGGCTTTGGCGCAGATAACGAGAGCGCAGTAATGATCTTCAGCGAGATCGTCTTGTCGACAAGTGCCCGTTGGTAGAGTGCGTTGATAACGGTGGTGGCTTTGCCTATGCCGAGCGGCAGGCCGATGACGATTCGCTTGCCGACTGTGGCAATCAGCTCATCGATGAGCGTATCTACATCAGTATGAGCGGCAGCTCCGGCGTAAGCGTCTGTTGTCTTTGGCATTACATTTCCGGCCTGGGTCGTGAAAGGCCTTCAGTGTGCCAGTTGAATTCCCTTCAAAACAACCAGCCCACGACGAAAGTAGAGGTATTACCGTATAAGTTGACCTGGTAATGAGCCTGCTGCAGCGCATCCTGGAGGAAAGCTGGTGCAGAATCGTACTTGCACCTGGGCCGGAAGCCACGCTTTTCGTCGTTCGCACTGAAAATGACTTCAGCAGATTCCTCTATCGCCTCGCCCATCCACTCCGGAAGGAGTCTGTCGGCCAGATAGCCGATCCGATCGTCTTCGCTATCGGTATGGCCGCCCTGTCGACTGCTTAACCGGGGACGAACATCTGAAAAACCCATGAGATCGCCCAGCTCTGAAAGCTCGATGGTAAAACCACGATGTGAATTCAGGCGCTGATGCTGAGGCTGAAAGGCGTGATGGGGACGATACTGTGACGGATGGTACTGGCTGCCGAAGCCTTCTGCTTTCACCTGCCCACTCTGAGCTACCAGATTGAGGCACAACAGTATCGCAAATAATCTGAAGTAGAGAACCATGGACGATCCTGGATTCCGTGGGCAGTTTGCCAGAACAAGTAGTGCTCTCATCTGTTGTCCCGCCATTAATTTGTCACTGAGCAAATAATAGCCAAACGTCGAAACCAAAACTGTGATGAACGCCCGCCACGTCGGCTTTTTGGCCTATAAAGCGGTAACGTTTTGTCAACGCAATGTCACTGGGGTGTAAAGCGCCTCTCTATGTTGATCGTTGTACCAGCCAGTCGGCAGCGATAGCCCATGTCGATGCGGGGGCCTGGCTGCCAGCAAACACGCCAGCATGCCCGCCGGGCACCACGCAGAATTCCTTGTCTTCAGAGGCAACTATATCCAGCAGTCTATGGGCTGAACGAGGGCTGACCAGGCGATCATCGGCCCCTGCGAACGCGAGAATGGCGCATCGGATGTTGTCGAATTCGGCGCGTTGATCACCCATCTTCAAACGCCCTCCAGCCATTTCGTTGTTGATCATCATGCTGACGGTCATCTCTTTTATGGTTTGACCTGGATAATCCACCATGTCGTCGAACCAACGGCTCACCGTAGTGTGATTGATGACGAATTCACGATCCCAGAGGTTGACCAGTAACTCCCAGTAGTTGATGAGACTGCCGAGTGGATTGGTCAGTTTGAAGACAAGTGAATTGAGCCAGCCAGGCACATGCATGAAGCGCGCGGGCAGATCCATGAGCGAAAAGTTGAGCAGTCTTGAAATGATCTGCGCGGGGCGATAAACCGCTGAAAGGATCTGACCGGCGACGCCGCTCTGGTGCATATCGATCGGGCTCGCCACGGTTACGACATTGCGAAGCCCGGTGTCGTTTGCAGTCGCGGCGTACATTAGCGTCAACAGCCCGCCCATGCAGTAGCAGAAACACGACACCTCGGTCTGCCCGCTGTCCTCGCGCACCGCCTTCATGGCCGCCGGCATCCATGACAATACGTAGGACTCCAGGGACAGTTCGTAGTGAGCCTCGGTCACTTCGCCCCAGTCGAGCAGATAGACATCGAAGCCCATGGCCAGAAAGTATCGGATCAGGCTGCGATTTGGCAGCAGATCGAAGATCATCGAGGTGGCCGCCAGCGGCGGCACGAACACCAACGGGACCGGCAGGCGACGGCGGCTCACTTCAAGTATTTCATCGCCGATCTGAATGCTGTCATCTTCCAGCGGCAGATAGTGGCGAACAGACATTATGCCGTCTCTGTATATTTCGTCGTAGGGCGTGAGATTGGCAACGATGAAATTTTCGGAGAAGAGACGGCGTTCAATAAGGTGCAATGCGCTCAGCAATAGCCGCCGCGCCATCTTCGGGGGGCCTTCAGTGGCACCAACCGACGCTTTCGTGCTCATGTGGGCAGGGGTCTTTCTCTTCACACACTTTCCTCGTAGAATGCGGATTACGTCGGTGTCCGCAGCGGGTAAATCCCTTGGCTGTCAAAGGTATTACCACAATAATGAACACACCGCATGCAAAGGGAATACAAAACGATGTCTCAGGCTAATGCCGACCTTCTCGACGCGACCTGTCTTCAGATTAAGGGCGCTCTCACTCCGCTCACCACCTTCGAGCTCTACTATTACGACGAAACGAGATTTCTCGAAGCCGTCGAGGAGAAGATCGCCCAGGCACCGAAACTGTTTGAAAACCTCCCGATCGTGCTCAGCCTCGAAAAATTCGAAGGTAACGGTCCGGAAGACGAGGTTCAACCAGTCAGCGAGACGACGGCCCTGGAAAGCCTGGACTTTGGTCTGATCAAGCGACAGTGTGCCGGTCTTAGGCTTCAGCTGGTTGCGGTTCGCGGCGCCAGAGGCGTCGTTGCGAAGAACGCGAAAGCAGCCGGTCTTGCAGTCATGACCTCACAGCGCTCCTTGGCCGAAGCTACCCGCATTCCGGCGCCTGACGTCGAGCCGGTAATTGAAGACAAACGGCTGCAGCCAGTATTTCGGCCGCCTACCAACGAGACCATCGTTGCGCCGCAGCTGGCGCCAGAGAATGATCAGCAGCAGTCAGGTGCCGAATCCGAAGAACCAAAAACGCAGGCCGAACCTGCGGAAGAAGCAGTTCCCAGGAACATGATCGTCACGAACCCGGTGCGTTCGGGGCAGCAGATCTACGCCAAGGGCGGCGATCTCATCGTCACCGCCGCTGTCAGCGCCGGTGCGGAATTACTCGCGGATGGCAATATTCACGTCTATGGTGCCCTACGTGGTCGCGCGCTGGCTGGCGTCAAGGGCAACCAGGCTGCAAGAATTTTCTGTCACAGCCTTGAGGCCGAACTGGTCTCCATTGCCGGGCAGTACAGAATCAGCGAAGATCTCCAGAAGACTGAGTGGCAGAAAAGCTGTCAAATCTATCTTGCAGACGGCAAGATGAAAATTCAGGCACTCAGCTAAAACCAACCAGCTTCAATCAGGATTTGTCAATTGAGTAAAATCATCGTTGTTACCTCGGGAAAAGGTGGTGTGGGTAAAACCACCACGAGCGCCTCCATCGCGACAGGACTCGCCCTGAAAGGTCATAAGACCGTAGTCATCGACTTCGACGTGGGTCTGCGGAACCTTGACCTGATCATGAATTGCGAGCGACGGGTCGTGTACGATTTCGTCAACGTCATCAATGGTGAGTCGACCCTCAATCAGGCCCTCATCAAGGACAAGCATTCAGACAAGCTCTTCATCCTGCCAGCTTCACAGACGCGCGACAAAGACGCGCTGACCAAGGAAGGCGTAGGCAAAGTGCTTGATGAGCTCGCTACAAACTTCGAGTATATCGTGTGTGATTCGCCAGCCGGCATCGAACACGGCGCTCTCATGGCGCTCTACTTTGCCGACGAAGCCATCGTCGTCACCAACCCGGAAGTATCCTCGGTGCGGGACTCGGATAGAATACTTGGCATTCTCAGCAGCAAGTCCAAGCGTGCCGAGCTGGGCCAGGATCCAGTCAAAGAGCATCTCATCCTTACCCGCTACAATCCTGTTCGCGTATCCAAGGGCGAGATGCTGAGCGTAAAGGACGTCGAGGAGATTCTCTCGATCCCTTTGCTCGGCGTCATTCCTGAGTCGCAGTCAGTGCTCACAGCGTCCAACCAGGGTGTTCCCGTTATCCATGAAGAAGAAAGTGACGCAGGGCATGCCTATCGCGATGCTGTTGGCCGCCTGTTGGGCGAAGAGATCCCCCACCGTTTCATTGAGCAGTCTCGTAAGGGCTTCTTCCAGCGAATGTTTGGAGCTTGAGCATGAGTTTTTTTGATTACTTCAGAACAAAAAAAACCGCCACAGCCAATATGGCAAAGGAACGCTTGCAGATCATCGTGGCCCACGAGCGCAATCGCCGTGGCAGGCCCGACTACCTTGACAAGCTTGAACAGGAACTCCTCGAGGTGATTGGCAAATACGTCAAGATCAATCGCGAGGACGTTCAGGTTCAACTTGACCAGAATGATGACTGCGCAGTACTCGAGCTGAATATCACCCTGCCGGACTAGCGGCTCGCCTACCGACGCTTTCCGCTCCAAGCTTTCGACCTCACCGGTGCTGCAAGGGGTCGAAAGCGTCTCAGTTTGCCACAGATGCCTGTGCTAATATCCGCCGCGCGTGCTGTGCTAGCCAGTCAGCTGAACAGAATTCTCCAACGAAATGGCATCTATGACCCCACCGAAACTTGACGCTGCAGCTCGATTGCTCAGCTTTGCGCCCCACCACGAGCTCGTTCGCGTGATCCTGCGTTTTTCTACATTGCTCCTCGCGAGCCTCAGTCTTCTTATTGCCTCAGGCACCAGCCGTGCGGAACTGCTGATTGAAGATGAGCAGTGGAAACGGGATTATGAGAAGGATGGCGTTGTCGTCTATACCCGCCCTTTTCCCGGCAGCGATTTTCAGGCCTTCAAGGCCGTGTATACCCTTGAAGCCTCGATAGAAGACATTATGGCCGTGATGTCGGACCCAACTTCATGTACGGAGTGGGTCTTGAACTGTGTGGAGTCCTGGGGGTTTGACGACAAGCAGTTTTCCAAGCGCCATGCCTACAGCGTGAACGACCTGCCCTGGCCGGTCATGGACCGGGACTACGTTCTGGAAATCAACACCAGCAAGGCGTCAGATTCGGACACCATCGTCATGGATCTGTATGCCGTAGACGACAAGATTGCGCCGAACAAGAGCTATGTTCGGGTCAGCAAACAGGAAACCCATTACCACATCAAACCACTAGGCGACGAACAGACCGAAATTGTTTGGCTGCAGCATACCGAGCCTGGTGGCGCCATTCCGAGCTGGCTGGTCAACGCGCTCATCGTCGATATTCCCTTTAAATCACTCAAGGCGCTTGAAAGTCTCGCCAATTCCGATAAGTATCAGGATCATCAGATCCAGTACAGCGATGACGGCGAGATAACAGGAGTCGAAAAACAGCCTTGAGTGAACAGCCTCGGCGCAGCCGCGCCATCGATATCGAAGACAAGGTCAAACGGCGAAGCGATATCGAGCGGGCTGCCGCAGAGTTGCTGATACAGGATACCGACACCCTGCCCTCTGTCAGCGATATCGCCAGGGCGGCCGGGCTGGCCAAGGGCACGCTGTATCTCTATTTCGACACCAAGGAAACGATTTATTTCGCCATCCTGGCCAGGCATTACTGCACCCTGCTGGCCGCGCTCGATGAATTCTTCAATAATGACAAGCAGACGGCCGACCCTATCGACGCCGCCGTCGGACTCATTGCCGACTTCGTTCGCCTGAATCCCGACTTCATGCCACTGGCCTGCCAGAGCGCCGCCGTGCTCGAACGCAAGGTCGATGAAGAAGTCATTGTCGAGTTCAAGTCCCGCCTGCTCACAGATATGGAGCGTGTCAGCATATCGATTTGTCGCCGAATAGCAGGCCTGACTGAAGCGGATTGCGTACAGCTCCTTATACAGACTCATGCCATGCTGCTTGGACTGTGGCAAATGCAGCATCTTCCGGCTGAGGTGAATTGCATATTGAGAAGTCGAGGCCTCGCGGCCCTCATTCCTGAGTTTGATTCAGGGATACGCCGGGCGCTCCGGCAACTCTGGCAGGGTGCATTGCTGGTCCGTGCCGGGTGACATTATTCTTCGAAGACAGAACATCTGACGGTCGCATCACATTCCGATAGGCTGGCAGGTAACCACACAACAGACGCATAGACAGGTGGTAAAGATGGCGCTGCGCCAGAGCAATAAAAAAACCTATGTCCTCGATACCAATGTATTGATCCACGACCCGAATTCCGTGCTGAATTTCGAAGAGCACAATGTGGTGATTCCGCTTACCGTACTCGAAGAGCTCGACCACCTGAAGAACGGGAATGCCTCGATTGCAGCCGATTGCAGGCAGGCCATCCGTCTCATCGACCGCCTGCTTGGGGATGCGTCTCCCGAGCTTATCGAGAGCGGCGTACCTATCTTCCGCGAAACCAGTAACGAGCACTCCGGCTGCATTTCCATCCTCATGGATCAGTCCGGCAATGAGCAGCTGTCAGATACGCTGAATGACAACAAGATCATCAATGGTCTGCTGGCTTTGCAGGAGCGTCAGCGCAAGCTGAATCAGGCACTGCGCAGTGAACAGGGTGATAGCGAGAAAAAGGGCGATCAGCTGCCAAGCGTCGCCGTACTGGTGAGCAAAGACATCAACATGCGGCTAAAAGCGCGTGCCTGCGGTGTTGAAGCCGAGGACTACCATACCGACCAATTGATTGATGACATCGACCTGCTCTCCAAGGGCTATCGGGAGTTCGAAGGGTCCTTCTGGGACAACATCGAGAAGGTCGAAACCAAGCAGGACGGCGGGCGCACCATTCATATCCTTCCTGTCATCGACGCACTCAAGGGCATGTCGATCAATGATTTCGTGGTCGACAGGCAGGATTTCATCGGCAAGGTCTGTGGTTTTGGCGATAATACTGTGCACATCCTCGATCTCACCCATCACCACCTCATGGACCGGGAAGCCTGGGGCCTGATGCCAAGAGACATCTTTCAGGCGATGGCGCTGGACCTGCTCATGGATCCTGATATACACCTGGTGAACCTGACCGGTGCAGCTGGTAGTGGCAAGACGATACTTGCACTCGCTGCAGCGATAGAAATGACAGTGGCCAGCAAGGGCTACAAACGTATCATCGTGACCCGCAGCACCCAGGGCCTGGACAAGGACATCGGCTTCCTGCCGGGTACTGAAGCCGAGAAAATGGAACCCTGGCTCGGCGCCATTACCGACAACCTCGAAGCCCTGCACCAGGATGACGAGAATATGACGGCGAGCGTCGAATACATCCTGCAAAAGGTGCCGATTCAGTTCAAGTCATTGAACTATATCCGAGGCCGGAGTTTTCAGTACAGCCTCATCATCATCGATGAGTGCCAGAATCTGACCCCTCACCAGGTGAAGACCATCATCACGAGGGCTGGCACCGGGTCCAAGGTCATCTGTCTGGGTAACCTTGCCCAGATCGACACGGCCTACTTGAGCGCACCGAGTTCGGGGCTCACCTATCTCACCGAACGCTTCCGTAATTTCGAGCATGGCGGGCACATCCATTTGCAGGGTGTCCCGAGATCCATACTGGCGCAGTTTGCCGAAGCCAATCTGTAAGGGGTTTTCAGGGTGAGTGATGATAAGGGCTGCGTGCTGCATTGGTTTCGCAACGACCTGAGGCTGGCCGACAACCCTGCGTTCACTGCGGCGGCCACCAAGGCCGCAGACGACGAGCGACCATTGCTGTGTTGCTTCGTCATCTGTCCGAATCAATGGCAGCAGCACGACGCGGCCCCCATCAAGCTGGACTTCCTGCGACGATCCCTGATCGAGCTCGCCTCGGCCCTGGAGAAGCTCGGTAAGCCACTGTTTCTGCTGACTGCCGACGACTTCACGACAGTGCCAAAGGTGCTCGAGGACTTCGTGGAAGCGGTGGACGCTCGCGCGCTGTACTTCAATGAAGAGTATGCCGTGAACGAGCATCGACGCGATCAGGCCGTGGCCAAGCGACTCAAGCCCCTCATTGAGTGTGTCCATAGCTACCGTGACCAAAGCATTCTGCCGGTGAAGTCAATACGCACCAACGCCGGCGAGCCATACAAGGTGTTTACCCCTTACAAGCGCAGCTGGCTCGAAGTAGCCGATACTTCCCCGATTTCACTGTGGCCAAAACCTTCCAAATCGAGGAACCCGGACAAGAAGCTCATTTCAGCGGCAGCTGAACTATCAGTTCGAGCAGACACAGCGAAAGCCATCGACTCGGCGTTTTCAAAGCTTGATCTGATTGACTCGAGTGACTGGGCAGCCGGTGAGGACGCGGCCCATGACGAGCTGGAAGCGTTTATCGAGTCCTATGCAGAGGACTACGACCGTCTGCGGGACAGACCAGCCGAAGATGGCACCAGCCGGATATCACGCTTCCTGGCCAACGGCACCCTGTCTGGCCGTCAATGCTATGTGGTGGCCACCGAGGCCAGACGTCGGCTGAAGTCTGGAGGCGCCTCTGAAGACGCCGTGAAGGGTATCTCGACCTGGATTAGTGAACTGATCTGGCGTGATTTCTATATTCATCTGATGACGGACAATCCTCGCCTGTCCATGCACCAGCCGTTCAAGACAGAGACAGATAAACTGAAGTGGAACGATGATGAAGCCGGCTTTGAAGCCTGGTGCGAAGGGCGCACCGGTATTCCCCTGGTCGACGCAGCCATGAAGCAGCTGAATCAGACAGGCTGGATGCATAACCGTCTGCGCATGGTGACTGCGATGTTCCTGACGAAGAACCTGTTTCTCGACTGGCGTCGAGGCGAGCAGTATTTCATGCAGAAGCTGATCGACGGGTATCTCCCCTCGAATAACGGTGGCTGGCAATGGAGCGCTTCCACTGGTACCGATGCAGCCCCCTATTTTCGGGTTTTCAATCCGGTGAGCCAGAGCCGAAGCCACGATCCTGACGGCGCCTTTATTCGAAAATACCTGCCGGAGCTGGCGTCGCTGGACAACAAGAGCATTCACGAGCCTGATAAAAATCAACGCAAGGACTGCGGCTATCCAGAGGCGATCGTTGATCTGAAAGCGACCCGCGCGTCCGCTATAGAGCGCTTCAAGGCCTTGGGCTAGGTGTGTTACCACACACGGCACACTCAGGATCCTGGCTGAAACGAAGCGTTCTGAAGAGAACACCTGTGGCATCGTAAAGCAGCAACTTCCCAAGACTATCCTGGTGGCGACCGAACAGAACCTTGGTCGCCTCTACGGCCTGCAGCGCGCCAATCACGCCCACCAGGGGAGACAGCACCCCGCTTTCGGCGCAGTTTGCCGCCCCGCCAGACTCGTCAAGATCACCATACAGACAGTGGTAGCAGGCTGAGCCTTCGACCCGGCTGTCAAAGACGCAGAGTTGCCCTTCGTTGCGTATCGCAGCGCCGGACACAAGCGGTACCCGACGGCTGACACAGAACTTATTAACGCCAGCCCTGGTGGCAAAATTATCGCTACAGTCGAGCACGAGGTCGAAATCCTCTGGGGCACCCGTTGCTTCGGTAAATCGGCTCACTACCGACTGCACCCGGATATGTGGGTTAAGCGCACTCAGACGAGCGCACAAGGCTTCGGCTTTCGCTTGTCCAATATCAACACTGGTAAAGCCAATCTGTCGCTGCAGGTTGCTGGCCTCAACCGAATCGTCATCAAAAATGGTGAGGGACCCTACGCCGCTGGCGGCCAGATACATGGCAGCTGGACAGCCCAAACCACCTGCGCCAACTATGGCTACCCTGCCCTGCTTCAGCGCCAGCTGACCTTCATAATCGATACCCGGATGCAGAATGTGGCGACTGTAGCGTAAGAGCTCGTCATCAGAGAGGCCAGTATCCGGCTGGCTAGCGTCGGTCATTTTGCCGCTCCGGCTATTTGCACAGCTGCCACTGAATGTCGTGCCATCGTCACGCGTGGCTGTCCGGCCAGATCCAGCGCTGTGGCAACGTTTTCGTAACCGGCTTGTCGCATCAATTTGCGAACAGCTGGTCCCTGGTCGTAGCCATGCTCCAGCAGCAGCCATCCCGTGGGCTGCAGCCAGCGCGAAGCGGCCGCAACGATGTGCCTGATGCTATCAAGTCCATCAGTGCCTGAGCTGAGGGCAAGCGCCGGCTCGTGACGCAATGCAGGAGCATCCAGATGAGGATCCCCTTCGGCGATATAGGGAGGGTTGCTGATGATGAGGTCGAAACGCGGAGCAGCTGACTCGTGTGAAGCCGCCATTCCGTTCTCCAGGGCATCGAACCAGCTACCGAGAAGCAAGGTCGTCTGCCCGGCAAAGCCATGGCCAGTGACGTTCGTGGTGGCCACGGCCAAGGCCTCTGCCGAGACGTCTGTCGCTGTGAACTGCCATAGCGTCTCTTCGGTAGCCAGCGCACAGATGATGGCACCACTGCCGGTGCCCAGTTCCAGAACATCCAGCACGGTCTGCCCCGTTTCAATTTCGAGCTGCCGACCAAGCTGCAAGGCCTGAGTCACCAGCACCTCAGTATCCTCTCGTGGAATCAGGACGGCATCGGTGACGTACAGTTCCAGGCTCCAGAAGTCCTTTCGACCCAGAATGTAAGCCAGCGGCTCACCGCTAAGGCGGCGCTGCAGTAGCTGCTCAAACCGGTGTTGCACTTCAAGGCTTAACCGTGTGTCATCGAAGGCTCTCAGCCAGGCTCTGGACTTGCCAGTCATCTCGAGTAGCAGCAGCTCTGATTCGAGACGGGCTTCATCTGCATCGGCACCCCTCGCCTTGAGCGCCTGGCCAGCCATCAGCAAGAGCTGTTTGACGGTTCTCTCTTCACAGGAAGAGTCTGCGCTGTCTAAGCCGGCGGACTCAGCGGAATCAGGCATCAGCGTCATTCAGGGTAGCCAGCATTTCGGCCTGATGCTCCTGAAGCAGGGGCATAATGACAGGATCCAGGTCACCCTGAACCACCTCATCCAGCTTGTAGAGCGTCAGGTTGATGCGATGATCAGTGAGACGGCCCTGAGGAAAATTGTAAGTTCGAATCCGCTCGGAGCGATCACCACTCCCCACCAGCAACTTGCGCTTCTGCGCCTGCTCGCTGGCCTGCTTCGCCTGTGCCGTATCGAACAGCCGGGCCTGCAACAGCGACATCGCCCGCGCCCGGTTCTTGTGCTGGGAGCGTTCATCCTGACACTCGACAACCGTACCAGTCGGCAGGTGAGTGATTCGTATTGCGGAGTCGGTCTTGTTGACGTGCTGACCACCGGCGCCACTGGCCCGGTAAGTGTCTATTCGAAGATCGCCGGGATTGATATCAATAGCGGCGACTGCCTCGACCTCTGGCATAACGGCCACGGTGCAGGCTGATGTATGTATCCGCCCCTGTGACTCCGTGGCCGGAACGCGTTGAACGCGATGCGCTCCGGATTCAAACTTCAGCGCGCCATATACATTATTCCCCGAGAGTCTCGAAATCACTTCCTTGTAGCCGCCATGATCGCCATGGCTCTCGGACAGAATCTCGACCTGCCAGCCGCGCTGTTCCGCATACCGGCTATACATCTTGAAAAGATCACCAGCAAAGATGGCCGCTTCGTCACCACCGGTGCCGGCCCTGACTTCGAGAAAGACGTTTGCGGTGTCTCGCGGATCTTTAGGCAATAGCAGCAACTGCAGTTCAGCTTCGTGAGTTTCAAGCTCGGCCTTGAGCTCGTCAATCTCATCCTCGGCCATGGCCTTCATCTCGGCGTCATCCTCGGCCAGCATTTCCTTTGCCGCGGCAAGGCCAGCCTCGGTTCGACGAAAGGCACTGAAGCGTGTGACCAGCGGTTCGAGCTCTGAAAACTCCTGTGACAACTCCCTGAAGCGTGTCTGGTTATGGATGACATCAGCATCACTCAGCATGGCCGATACTTCTTCGTGGCGATCCTGGAGTTGCTCGAGCTTGCGACGTATTGAATCTTTCATGTGGCCTGTTCGGAAACCTGTTCGATAGTGAGGTAAGGAGGGTTGGTCAGCGCAGAAGATATGACGCTAGGATTCTGGACGTGGATGCCTGTCCAGGCTTTCAGGGTCAGCGGATTCGAGAGGCGTTTCCGGGGCGGCTGGAACATTCGCCGGCAGTTGAAACAGATCCCGCAGCCAATCGCTGGCTTCCTTGCGGCCTTCAGCGTGGGCACGCCGCACCTGCACGGTGGGATGATGTATCAACTTGTTGGTCAGGGCATGGGCGAGTTGTCGCATGACGGCTTCTACGCTCTGCCCCGAATCCGCCAGACGAAGCGCCCTCGCCAGCTCCAGATCGCGCACTTCTTCAGCTCGCTCACGTAGTGACTTGAGCACATCAACGGTTTCAAGCGAACGCAACTTGTACATGAAATCGTCGACACCCTCGCGAATGAGATGTTCTGCCTCTTTGGCAGCTTCCTCACGGGCACGCACATTGCCTTCGATGACGGCTTCCAGATCATCTATGCCATAAAGATAGGCATCTTCGATATCGGCCACTTCAGCTTCGACATCACGCGGAACGGCGATGTCGGCTATGAACATCGGCTTGTGGCGGCGCTTTCGCAGAGCAGTCTCAACCGCCCCCTTGCCCAGTACGGGCAGCGGCGCCCCGGTAGACGCAATCACGATGTCTGCCTTCGCGAGGTGTTCCGGGAGATCACTCAGCAGAATCGCTGCCCCACCGGTTTTCAGAGCCAGACTTTCAGCGCGGCTCAGGGTCCGGTTGGCTATGATCAGATGCTCGATATTACGTTGCAGCAGGTGCTTGGCCACCAGCTCTATCGTTTCACCGGCCCCTATGAGCAGTGCCGTACACTTATGCAGATCAGGAAAGATTCGACCAGCCAGCGACACTGCCGCGTAGGCTACAGACACCGGATTGTTGCCAATGGCAGTCTGGGTTCGCACACGTTTCGCAACAGTAAAGGCATGTCGAAACAGTCGATCGAGCACGCCACCTACGGTGCCACTCGATCGCGCCACCGTAAAGGCGTCCTTGATCTGCCCGAAAATCTGTGGTTCTCCCAGCATCAATGAATCCAGACCGGACGCAACACGCATGAGATGACGAACGGCGGCCTTGCCTTCGAGGAAATACAGACCAGGTTCCAGCTCGGCCCGACCGACATCATGGCCCACTTCATGGTAGCCACAAAACCAGTCGCTCATCCGACCTGCATCGATATCGGCACCGCTCATGTAGAGCTCAGTGCGATTGCAGGTCGACAGTATGACCACCTCATCCACACCCAGCGCGTTCAGGGCCAGCTTGAGAACGGCGGGCACCTCTTCGGCCTGAAAGGCTACGCGCTCGCGGAGGCTGACTGCAGTGGTTTTATGACTGAGACCGAAAACCTTGATCGTCATGGGTGTCCGTCGCTGAGGAAATCCGAGCGTCCGCGTACCGCGAATCCTGACGCCGCTCAATTCGCCATATTAGCATGCGTCCGGGCGACTTGCAGCCACCCCATCGAGACGGCATTCGATCATGGCCTTTGCCTGGCCGGGAATTTCTGTACAAGCTGTAAGGCATCCGTAAGGCTCTAATCGCCGCCAATAGTTGCGAATCGGGACGCCTGAATGCACACTCTGACGGAACTTCTGGTACAGACCGGATCTCAGAACAGGAAAGGCCTTCATGACCCGTAAAACTTCGCTGCCGCCACTGATAGCCTTGCTGGCCGTCGGCGTCCTCACTGGCTGCGCCTCCAATGGCAGCGATCATCAGGGAATGAGTAAAGCCCAGTACCAGTCCCGCCAGACGATACCTGAAGGCCATGTTCGCGATCCGATAACGCTGCAGCCGATCAAGATAACGCCTGCGGAAGACTATACTGATACTGCAGTAAGCGGCATGTCCGAAAATACGGTCAGGCTCCTCGTCGAAGCCGAAATCTCCGGTCATCGTGGTGACCTCAAGCGCCTACTGAGTGACTACTCCGCCGTGGCACTGGAAACACAGGATCAAGCCGTGATCCAGCGTGCCTTCGAGGCTGCCCAATACATGAAGGACGATGATGCAGCTTTGGCGCTGGCTACGCTCTGGACTGACGTGGCGCCAGATGATCTCGAGGCTCATCAGCATGCGGCCGTCTATCAGCTCAAGGCTGGCGACTTTTCATCAGCCCTCATGCACATGGAACGGGTCATGGAGCTTGGTGGACAAAGCACCTTCGATCGGCTCGCGCTGCATGCCACGACGCTCGACCCTCAGACACAGAGCAGCCTGCTTGAGCTCTACGCAGAGCTCATCGAGCGTCACCCGAAAGAAGCCTCGCTGCGCTATGGTCACGCCACCCTGCTCGCGCACAGACAGCAATTCGAAGAAGCCTACGCCGAAAGTGGGGATCTCGTACGCCAGCATCCGGACGAAGCCAATTATGTCGCGCTGCACAGCAAGCTGATGCACAAGCTCGAAGGTGCGGACGCGGCACTCAGCTATCTGAAAAAACAGCGTAAGCGATTACCCAAGAGCATGCAGATCGGGGTCCTGTTGGCACAGGCGCATCTGGATGAGGAACAATTCGAGGCAGCTGAAAAAGTCTACGCGGATCTGGCCGATCAGTTTCCGAAAGTCCCGACGCTGAAGCGGTCCTACGCCATCATCGCGTTGCAGAATGACAACGTCGAGGCGGCGCGCCAGGCCCTGCAGTCACTTGTGGCCGAAGACAAGCTGACCAACGATGCGCATTACTACCTCGGTCGCATTGCCGACCAGGCAGATGAAATCGACACCGCCATTCATCACTACTCGCAAGTCACCTCAGGCGGCAACTTCGTCACCGCACTGGCGCGGAGTGCTTTTCTCCTCCGCAATGCGGATCGCGACGCTGAAGCCGCAGCCATGTTCGCTCACGCCCGCAGCCTCTATCCTGAGCAGAGCGAGGCGATCTGGCAGGTTGAAATCAGTCTCTACAATGAGACGAATGATCACGAGGAAGCCCTCGAGGTCGCTGAACGTGCTGTGGATGAACATCCCGAAAGTCTCGACCTCAAGTACAGCTATGCCATGACAGCCGACCGGGCCGGTCAGATCGACGTACTCGAGCGCGAGCTGCGTGAAATTCTCGAGCAGGATCCGGATAATGCCATCGCCCTGAATGCACTCGGGTACACGCTGGCGGATCGAACAGATCGTCTCGAGGAAGCCGAGAAGCTCATCAAGCGGGCGCTCGAGCTGGATCCATCCAATCCCGCGATCATGGACAGCCTTGGCTGGCTGCTCTATCGCCAGGGCTCAGCAGCCGAAGCCCTGCCCTATCTTGAAAAGGCCTACATGGCCTTCCCCGACCCCGAAGTCGCAGCCCACCTTGGTGAAGTGCTCTGGGAAACCGGTGAACAGGCCCGCGCGCGGACAGTCTGGCGTGAAGGACTCATCCAGGATGATGACCACAAGCTTCTGCTTGACACCATCCAGCGTTATGGCCTGACCTCGGCGCAACTGACCAGCGACTGATGCATAAGGCTGTATTACTGTGAACCTGCCATTCCTTCGCATCGGACTCCCCGTCCTGCTATCGCTTCTGCTGCTGGGCGGCTGCGAACTGAGCGCGCCGCGCGAGCCGGTGGTCTTCGGTGTTCAGCCGGCGGACTGGGCGAATACGGCGGCACGCCTGCGTGGCTTCGACCACTGGACAATTGAAGGCAAGATCAGTGTGCGCCGTGACGACCGCATCGATACTGGCCAGATTCGCAGCTGGACGCAGGATGAGGCTGCGTACGACATCGAGCTGGCTTCAGTCATCCTCGGTCTGGGGGCCACACGTGTGCGTGGAGACGACGCCACAGTCACCATCCATCAGGCGGGTGAGGAACCGGTGACGCTGCTACAGGATCCGGAGCGCGCTTTCTTCAGTGCTTTTGGCTGGCCTCTGCCGGTTCGGCAGATCAGCAGCTGGATCAAAGGCCTGCCTGCGGCAGTGTCTGACGGCTCTGCCCCTGAGATCACCTTCGGAGCCGGCGGTGAAGTGATTGGCATCGAGCAGGATGGCTGG
This sequence comes from Allohahella marinimesophila, assembly GCF_039538005.1. Lineage (NCBI taxonomy): Bacteria > Pseudomonadati > Pseudomonadota > Gammaproteobacteria > Oceanospirillales > Hahellaceae > Allohahella > Allohahella marinimesophila. The sequence continues at coordinate 17,099 of NZ_BAABBO010000019.1, read as the reverse complement.
TCGGTCAGCCTGCGCAAGCATCAGCCAGTGGATATTGGCAGCTATCAACCCCTCCTGCTGCCGCATTTCGTTCAGCTGAGTCGTCTGCCTATTCCCGGGCAGGATGCGCAAGTCACCATCAAAATGGCCATTTCGAACTGGACGCCTTTCAGATAATGGACTCGCTCCGAATACCCCCCTCTCTCAGCGTGCTGGCTCCAGCCAAGCTCAATCTGTTTCTCCACATCAATGGTCGTCGTGAAGACGGTTACCACGAGCTACAGAGCCTGTTTCAACCGGTCGACCTCTTCGACACGCTGCGCTTTGAACACGAGGCTTGCAGCACCAGGCAGCCAGACGATGTCGCCATACACTTGCGCCTGGACCCCTCGTCGCCTGTCAGCCTGCCTGCAGAGGCCTCTGAGCATGATAAGCGCAGCAACCTGGCCTTCCGCGCCGCCGAGCTGCTGAGGCAGCACCAGATCCGGATGAAGGGCGAAGATCCACTGGCAAATGCCGAACTGCACATTACCCTCACAAAAGTGATTCCGGTGGGCGCCGGACTCGGTGGCGGAAGCTCGGACGCTGCGTCGACGCTCCTCACACTCAACCGGCTGTGGAACCTGAAGCTGCCGCTGAAAAACCTGTGCTCGCTCGGCTTGCAACTGGGCGCCGACGTGCCGTTCTTTCTCTATCAATCAGCCTGTCTGGCCGAAGGTATTGGTGAAGTGCTGACGCCACTCAAGCTGGCTCAGGAACACTTTCTCCTGATCCATCCAGGCTGTCATATTTCGACGCCTGCAATTTTCGGCCATCAAGCCTTGACAAGAGACACGCCAAAACGCAAAATTGCGCCCGCTTTACGAGATGAGCTGACTGCTTCACTGAGTCCGCTCTGGAGCAGCAAGATGTTCGGAAATGACTGTGAAACAGTCGTCCGGTTTCAGCACCCCGAGGTCAATGATATTTTTGACTGGGCAAGTGCTGAAGGTCAGACCTGCCGTTTGACGGGGACCGGATCCACAGTGTTTATTCCATGTGGTCCTGTTGCGAATCCGGAGTCTGCAAGCCTGGCGAACAGGCTGGCGCAGAAGTTACCGTCAGCCTATAACAGCAGGCTTGTATCGGGGCTGACATCGGGTTCTCACAAACTCTGATCAGTGCTAGAATAGATAACTCGTAATGCCTTGAATGAAGACGCTCTTGTCCCTTTGAGGTCGTTCATTACATGAATTATTGGGGTGTAGCCAAGTGGTAAGGCAGCGGGTTTTGATCCCGCCACGCGTTGGTTCGAATCCAGCCACCCCAGCCATCTTTTCCGTGGCGCGACACCTAGTCGCCCACGGGTGTCGTTGCAAGTTCAAGCACAGCCGGCAGCCATCAGCATTTCACATGCTTCTGCAGGCTGACTTGCAGGTCCGGGTAGCCTATCCGCCGCTGAGCGACGCATGACATGACTGTATCCTCGAAACTATCTCACGAACCATCTGAAAAGGGTCCCACTGTGTCCAAACTCATGATCTTTTCCGGCAGGGCTAATCCAGAGCTTGCAAGAAAGGTGACCGACGCACTGCATATTCCACTTGGCAATGCAGTTGTCAGTAACTTCAGTGATGGCGAAATCACAGTCGAAATAAACGAGAACGTTCGTGGTCGTGATGTCTTTATCATCCAGCCCACCTGCGCACCGACCAACGACAACCTGATGGAGCTCGTGGTCATGGCCGACGCGCTGCGTCGCGCCTCTGCCGGCCGCATCACAGCCGTTATCCCCTACTATGGCTACGCGCGCCAGGATCGTCGTCCGCGATCGAGCCGCGTTCCCATCAGCGCCAAAGTGGTGGCCGATATTCTGGATGGTGTGGGTATCGACCGCGTCCTGACCGTCGACCTGCACGCTGATCAGATCCAGGGTTTCTTCCATATTCCGGTCGACAACGCCTACGCGACACCCGTCATGCTCGACGATGTCGAACGCCGTGGCCTCAAGGATTACATTGTGGTCAGCCCCGATGTCGGTGGTGTCGTGCGGGCGAGAGCCTTTGCCAAGCGTCTGAATGATGCTGATCTGGCCATCATCGACAAACGTCGCCCGAAAGCCAACGTCACTGAAGTCATGCACATCATCGGTGATGTCCAGGACAAGACCTGCATCCTCATCGACGACATCGTCGATACGGCCGGTACGCTGTGCCAGGCCGCCAATGCGCTGAAGAAACACGGTGCGAGCAAGGTCCTGGCCTATATCACACATCCGGTACTGTCCGGACCAGCCATCGAAAACATCGAAGCGTCGCAACTGGACGAGCTCGTGGTCTCCGACACCATTCCGCTCAGTGACAAAGCCCGTAATTGTGATAGAATCCGGCAGCTTTCGTTGTCTGGCCTGCTCGCGGAGTCCATCCGCAGGGTCTGCAATGAAGAATCAATCAGTGCAATGTTCAACTAAGGCCTTGAAAGCATTAGTTTAATAGTCTGATACAAGAGTTGGCGATTGGTCGCGATCGCTGACATTCATTTATGAAGATATTGCAGCCGCTTTGGCGACTGCCAGGAAAAAAGATTATGGCTATCGATTTTACAATTGCCGCAACAAGCCGCGATGTTCAGGGGAAAGGTGCGAGCCGCCGCCTACGTCGCGAGCAGGGTATGGTACCGGCCGTCGTGTATGGCGGAAAGGGCCAGCCAGTCAACATCATGATCAAGCACAACGAGTTCATGCATGCCCTCGAGAACGAAGCATTCTACTCGCACATCCTTAACCTCGACATCGACGGCAAGACCGAACAGGTCATCCTGAAGGATCTGCAGCGTCACCCATACAAGCCGACGCTTCAGCACGCTGATTTCCTGCGTATCGTAAAGGGTCAGACCATCCACGTCCACGTTCCACTGCACTTCATCAATGAAGACAAGGCAGTTGGCGTACGTCAAGGCGGCGGCATCATCTCTCACCAGATGATCGAAGCTGAAGTCATCTGTCTGCCGAAGGATCTGCCTGAGTTCATCGAAATCGATATGGCAGACGTGGTTGTCGACCAGATTGTTCACATGAGCGATATCAAGCTGCCAAAGGGCGTGAAGCTTGCTGAACTCGAGAAAGGTGAAGGTCACGACCAGCCGGTAGCCAACATTCACATGCCACGCGTTGTGAAAGCTGATACCGATACTGATACTGACAGCGAGACCGCTGAGGGCGACGCTGAGTAATCGGTGTAGTTCACGAAAAACGGGCGAATAGCCCGTTTTTTTATGCAGTTTTAAACTGAACGAGTCATCGCCATGACGGATGTTGCGACAACGCCAATTCGCGCCATAGTCGGCCTGGGTAATCCGGGCAATGAATACGCACAGACGCGGCATAACGCCGGTGCCATGTTCGTCGAGCGACTGGCCAATAGTCTGGGCTGCACATTGAAGGCGGACAGCAAGTTCTTCGGTCATTATGGCAAGGCAATCACCAGTGCCGGCGAAGTACATTTGCTGATTCCCGCCACCTTCATGAATCGCAGCGGTCAGGCAGTGGGCGCCCTCGCCCGCTTCTTCAAGCTCGAACCGGAAGAACTGCTGATCGCTTATGATGAGCTGGACCTGCCCCCAGGTACGCTACGTCTGAAAGCCTCGGGCGGCCATGGCGGGCACAATGGTATCCGCGATATCATTCAGACCTTCGGCGGACGGAACGATTTTCACCGCCTCCGTCTTGGTATCGGGCACCCCGGCCACAAGGACCGGGTGACTGGTTACGTGCTTGGTCGTGCACCAGCGAACGAACGCGAATTGTTGGAACAGACATTTGACCGGGTGGAAGCCCACCTGCCCTCTCTATTGAAGGGCAATCTGGCTGCCGCCATGAATGAACTACACAGACAGGTCGAATAATCGGGCTGTCGTTTCGAATTGAAAACAACTGAATTCAGAGCAGGTGTGATATGGGTTTCAACTGTGGCATCGTCGGCTTGCCCAATGTCGGTAAATCAACGCTGTTCAATGCGCTGACACAAGCCGGCATCGATGCCGAAAACTTTCCATTCTGCACTATCGAACCCAATTCGGGCATCGTGCCGATGCCTGACCGTCGGCTTGATGCGCTGGCTGCCATCGTGAAGCCACAGAAAGTACTGCCAACCACGATGGAGTTCGTCGATATCGCAGGTCTCGTCAAGGGCGCCTCCAAAGGCGAGGGTCTGGGCAACCAGTTTCTGGCGAACATTCGCCAGACCGATGCCATCGCTCATGTCGTGCGCTGTTTCGAAGACGAGAACGTGGTGCACGTCGAAAACAGGATCGATCCGGCGGCCGATATCGAAGTCATCAATACCGAACTGGCGCTGGCCGATCTGGACACCGTGGAAAAGGCTGTTTATCGCCTCTCCAGGGTCGCCAAGAGTGGCGACAAGGATGCCAAGACCAAACTGGCCATACTGGAGCGCGTGCAGCCCCACCTGGATCAGGGCAAGCCCGCGCGAAGCCTCACGCTGACGCCGGACGAACACCTGCACATTCGCGAGCTTTGCCTGTTGACCATGAAGCCGACGATGTACATCGCCAACGTTGCAGAAGACGGTTTTTCGGACAATCCGCATCTGGCTGTGGTCGAAGCCATTGCCGCTGAAGAAGGCGCGGTGGTAGTGCCGATCTGCAACAAGCTGGAGTCCGAGATTGCCGAACTGGACAGTGATGAGAAAGCAGAATTTCTCGCGGATCTCGGCATGGAAGAGCCAGGGCTCGATCGTGTTATCCGCGCCGGCTACGGCCTGCTGGGCCTTCAGACCTATTTTACTGCCGGCGTGAAGGAAGTGCGGGCGTGGACAGTGAAAGTCGGTGCTACGGCTCCACAGGGCGCCGGCGTGATCCATACGGATTTCGAGCGTGGCTTTATCAGAGCTGAAGTGATTGCCTATGACGACTTCATCGCCTGCAAGGGTGAGGCTGGTGCCAAGGATGCCGGCAAGTGGCGACTGGAAGGCAAGGAATACATCATCAAGGATGGCGACGTCATCCACTACCGCTTCAATGTCTAGGCGGTAATCACACTCTGAGTGGGCAAAGGGCATTGACATGCCCGCCAAAAGCTCAGAGAATACGCGGCCTGAACTTCGGGTCAATCCCCGTTTTTCAGAACATGATCAGAACGTGGCAAGGTAGCTCAGTTGGTTAGAGCACAGCACTCATAATGCTGGGGTCGCGAGTTCGAATCTCGCTCTTGCTACCATTTTTTTGAAGCATCAGTCATTAGCTAGCAGAATTTTCTCTGTTATATCTTCGTCGACTGATGTTTAGCTGAGAGTAAGGTCAGCGTCCCTCCTGGTAATCTTGACTAGCTGGCCCCAGCACTGCCACTTCGTGTTTTCAGAATTCTGAACCTTTATTCCTTTCAGACAGGCTGAACTTGGGAAAACGCCGGCGCCATGGCGTTTCGACTGGAGACGCCGGCTTTCCGACGCTCCATTCTGGTCCAGACTTTCTCGTGAAAATAGAAACCAACGGTATTGACTGCTGGCTCGATCAGCGCCAGCGTGCCGCCGATAATCAGACTGCCGGTCAGCAGATAGGCCACCGTGAACGCGATGGAAAAGTGCAGCACCGCAAAGCTTAATGTCTTCTTCATAGCGACCTCTCCTGAAGGTGGTTACCGATTGCTCAGTGTCCACACTAACTCAGGCGAGATCATAACTAAAAGCAATTGATTAAATACAACCAATAGTTTTTAGCAATACACCTACATTCGGCGAATTTCCATGCTGCTTCCAGCTGATTCGTCGATCGCCTCGCCACTACGAGCAGCGATCATCTTCGCGACTTCCTGCTTATCAACCACATTATCCGCTACCAGGGCATCCATTTCTTCCGGGCTCAACTGGGCGCTGCCGCCGGGTAAATAGATGGTGCCATTGGAGAAGTCTATGGCAAAGGCAATAATGCCGGGGATAAGGAAGAACAGCAGGCCAATACCGTCGAGGACGGCGATGGCAGGGTCGATGTTCCCACCCCGCTGACCTTTACGTTCCGGGTGAAGAATTGTGCCGCAGGCGGCGAGTTGCGTAACGAGTGCGGTGGCAATGGCAAAAGTGGTCAGCTTCTTCAAAGGATTCTCCATGGTGTGGTTATATTATGAGTCTAGTCTAAGCTGGCGGTGAGGCGGCATTATTCGCGATTGGGTCCATACCTGTAATACCTGATACACCCGCCGCTCTTTTACGCCTACAATCGCGACCTTTCTCCTGAGGGACCGCAATGAACATTCTCGTACTCACCTACGAATACCCTCCCCTGGGTGGTGGTGGTGGCAAGGTAGCGCTTGGCCTGGCCGAGGGCTTGGTAGCTAACGGCCATTCGGTGGATGTCGTAACCATGGGCTTCAAGACCCAAGTGGGCGAGACCGCTCAGAATGGTGTGAGGGTGCATCGGCTCAAGAGCCTGCGGGCGAAGCCAGAGAGCTGTCATATTGGCGAGATGGTGCCGCACGAAGCCTCCGTGCTCTTCTACGCGCTGAAATTGGCCAAGACCAGGCGCTTTGACATTATCCATGCCCACTTCATTTTTCCGGACGCATTCACTGGCTCCTTTCTCGCCAGACGGCTGAAAATACCACTCATCTGCACCGCGCATGGCTCGGATGTGCCGGGTTACAACCCCGACCGCTTCCAGTTCCAGCATGTACTGCTCAAGCCGGTCTGGCATTACACCGTCAAGGCTATCGATCTCATCACCAGCCCGAGTGAGCATCTGCGCAAGCTGATATTGAAATCACGGCCGAGCGCGAACGTGACTGTCATTCCCAATGGTTACGATCCTGCGCGCTTCGATCCAGGCACGCCAAAGCAGCCAGGCATCGTCGTCTGCACACGAATGTTTCAACGCAAGGGTGTGCAGTACATCATCGATGCCGTGGTCCGCATGGCGAAGGAAGACCCAAAGTACCGGATTCCGCTGCATATCCTTGGCGAAGGCCCTTATCTCCAGACACTGCGCGATCAGGCGGCTGGCAAGGATATCGACATCACCTTCCATGGCTGGGTCGACAATGATTCACCCGAGCTGAAGGCGATCTATGAAAACAATGCCATTTTCGCCTTCACCTCTGATCAGGAGAACTTCCCGGTCAACCTGCTCGAAGCCATGTGCGCTGGCATGGCCATCATTACTACCGACTCGAGTGGCGGCAAGGAAGTCGTCGGCGATTGCGCCCTGCTGGTGCCACCGCAAAATCCTGAAGCCATTGCCACACAGCTCAAGCGCCTGATCGATGAGCCTGAGTTCCGTCGTCAGCTTGGTCAGAACGGTCGTAAGCGGCTGGAAGACAACTTCAGCTGGAAGGCCGTCACCGGGCAGTTCGAGGCCAGTATGCGGCCGCTGATCGAGGCCAACGAGCGGACACAGCAGCAGTGAAGATAGCCTATATCTACCTGAGCCAGCTGGAAACACGCGACGCCAACATCAACCAGATGCTGAGCATGTGCGAAGCGCTGGGCAAGCACAGTCAGGTGACGCTGTTCACTGGCTGGATGTCACAGACGGCGTTTACATCGTTGTGCCAGTTCTTTTCGATCAAGCAGAATTTCACGACCCAGCGCTTGCCGGTGAAGCTGCTCACGGGCTCGATGTTGATCGAGAAGGTCACCCGCCTGCTCTACTGTGTGCAGGTGCTCCTGGCGCTCAAAGCCAGTGATTTCGACGTCATCTACACCCGCGACATTACGCTGCTGGTGTTTCTCAAGATGCTGCCGGCCTGGGCGCGGCCAAAGGTGCCAGTCATCTACGAACCGCATACGCTGTACCACAAGACCTCTGAAAAGGTGAGCTACGAACTGGAGCTGGCTTCACTGAAGCTGGCTGACTATTTCATTCCAATTTCCCACGGCATTGCCCGCGATCTCGAAGCCATTCTCGGCGTGGATCCACAACGAATCACGGTGCTGCCAGATGGTGTCCGCGTCGACGTGATCGCCAGTGTGAAACCACAGTCACTGGCCGGTGATCGACTGCAGGTGCTGTACTCCGGCAGCTTCATCGACTGGAAGGGTGTGGAGACACTGATAGAAGCCATTCCTTTCGTGAGCACGCCAAACGTCGTTTTTCTGGCACTCGGTGGCGTGGGCAAGGATTTCGAGCGTATCCAGCAACTTGTCCAATCTCTGGGTGTCGGTGACCGAGTGGAGTTGCGCTCGCGCATGTCGCAGGACGAACTGATGCCCATCGCCAAGAGCGCCCATATTGGCGTGCTACCGAACAACCGCACAGCGATAGGTGCCCATTACACTTCGCCGCTCAAACTGTTTGAATATATGGCCAATGGCTTGCCTATCGTGGCGTCCGATCTGGAGTCGATGCGGGAGATTCTTGTCGAAAACGAACATGCGCTCTTTTTTGAGCCGTCCAATCCATCGCACCTGGCAGCCCAGCTCGACAGGCTGCTGCAGGACGAGGAGATGCGACGATCGATAGGGCAACGGAACCTGGAAGCAGTAAACGCTTACAGCTGGGATTCGCGCGCCGAGCGGATCATCGAGATCGCGGGCCAGCTCATACGATGACCCTGTCGCTAAAATCCTTTCTGAGTTTCGCACTGGTGCGCATGGTGGCTCAGGCCACGATGTTCGTGTTTCCGCTGCTGGTGGCGGCCTTCATTACGCCTGATGAGTTTGGTCGCTTCTCACTGGCGCTCATGCTGCTGTACGTGTTCACGGCCATTGGTATCCAATCTTCACAGTCGCCTTATGTGGTGCAGGCCAGTCGGGAGTACACCAAACATGGGCACGTCAGGCGCGCCACTACGGCTCGCGCCATCAGTGTAGGCGGCTGGTACGTTATTTCGCTTGGGCTTGCCATCGTATTCCATGACGCCTTTCTTACCTTTACCGGCTTGAGTCATGACAACTACGTGCTGGTCATCGCCGCCTTTTACGTCGTCAGCATGCGCTTCATCCACATATCGACGTTTACGTCGACCCAACGGAAGATGTGGGGACCGCTGTTCGAGCTGATGATCGGTATTGGCCTCTTCGCCGTGCTCGCATTTTTCTATTTGCAGGGCGTCTTCGATCTGAGGGATGCGCTGTGGACACTATTCCTGGGCCATTGCATTGCCGCCATACTCATCTTGCCGATACTGCCCTGGCGTGAAATGCTGCCCTTCGAGTTCGATGCCAAGGTCGTCAAGGAGCAGTTCAGGAACAGCCTGTGGTACGTCATCGGTGCGGTGGCCGTCTACCTCATGAACTGGGGTGATAATCTCGTGCTGCGGCTCTACACGGACTTTGAAAGCATCGGCCAGTACAACTTTGGCTATCAGATCTTCAAGGGCATGCTGATCTGCTTTACGACCATCCAGATGTTCTATCTGCCGGACATCCATCTCCTGCTGGAAGACAAGACCAGGCTCCGTCACTTCATGACGAAGACACGCTTGCAGATCATGGGACTGGGTACCGCTGGCCTCATCGTGACCGCCCTGCTATTGGCGCCAGGCCTGTCGCTCGTTTACGGCACCAAGTACGACCCCTCACTGCCGATCATGTATTGCCTGCTGATCGCCTCGTTCTTCGCGCTGTATCAGATGCTACAGCTGTCGATCATTGTCGGCATGTCGCGTTTTGCCTTCGTACAGATCGCCACCTTCATCGCGCTCGGCGTCAATCTGGGGCTCGATTTTGCGCTGGTGCCGACTTACGGCATCATGGGCGCAGCAGTGGCGACCACCATCGCCTACGCCTCGCTGGCGGCGATGTTCAGCTGGTATATGAGAAAACGGCTCAAACTGTTCGAGGAGATCTGATCAGCTAGTTGAAGATGAGGTCGGAAGCTTTCTGTTCGGCCTCGACAGGAATAAAGCGGGCGCAAGCATTTTCCGGGCAGTGAGTAATTTCGCCGACGTAGATGGCGTTACCGTCGCTATACAGGTCGATCCTCACAAAACCGAAATAGCTGCTGAGCTTTTCAGCGACCGCGATCATTTCCGCCATATTCTTTGGCAACTCGTAGGCCCCGAGCTCGCGCGGACGCTTCATCGAGAAGTCCTGCTCGTTCATCTGCCCGTCATAATACTTCCGGGTGTGATTGTCATGGCGGCCGATGTCGACCTGAAGCAGCTTCACCTTGCCTTCATAACAGAAGAACTTGTAGTCCTCTCCCTTGGTACCACCAAACAGAATCGGCTCGATAATCACCTTCGGCTGGGCATAGCGATAATTGATTTCACGTTTGTACAGGTAGTAGTTCAGATCGAACCATGCCTTGATTTCGGCCTTGTCGATCGGCTCCCCGTTGCGACGCAGAATGACCCGCCCGCTGCCGTGGGTTGGCTTGATGCAACAGGTGTTGGGGAACTTATAGCTATCTACCTGGTCTTTCGATTCCAGGACAGCTATCGACTCGATGTTGTACTGATCACCCACGGTGGCCGCCACGAAATGCTTGACCAGCGCCTTGTCGGACGTGAACTGACGCAGCGGACTCAACATCTCGTTGGACGTCTTGAGACGGAACAGATAATCGTTGAGCAGCATGCTGGCACCTGGCTTCCGCTTGTGCGCGCGGAGGAACAGCATGTAAGAAAAAATATAGTCACCCGTCCGGGTTTTCGGCAGTGACTGAAGCACGCTAGCCAGTACTTTCGTGAGCAATTGAAATCCTCTTGGTAAAGGGAAATGTGTAAGAAACCCACGGCAAGCGTAGCGATTCTGAACGGAACTCTAGCAGATACAAGAGGGGCCGTTGATAAATCTTTCGGCCGATATCAAGCGGCTGTCGACTGCCCTGGCCCCACCTCTTCATACCACCCAGAGAGATCACGCCCGGTAATGCCCTCGAGCTTGATGATGTCCTGACGGTAGTAGTCTCTGATCTCGACCTTGAAGGCATCCGAGAGCTCGAGTGTTGACGATTTTTTCGTCAACAGGCTCAATACCAGTTTGTGCAGATTGGCTTTACGCAGGGCGACCAGCAGCCAGTTCAACCTGATCGCCACAAGAAAACGCGGTAGCAGAAACAGGAACCTGCCGACCCAGGGAAATCTGGCTTCCTTCGCTGCATTCGACTTTTCATCGATGGCGGCAGGCACGAAGGTGGGGTCGACACCGAGAAAATCGTACATTCTGGCCACCGTACCCTGCTTGTCGGCCTCGACATCCTCCATGAACAGCAGCAGCACCTGCTCAGGCTTGCAGCGCTGATACAGCCGCTCGATCTGTTGACCATACAGCCCCTGCTCCAGATAGCGCCCATCGGCCTTGATCTCTTCCTCGATTGGCCGCTTTGCGATTCCGACGTAGTCACGATTCATGCGGTAGTGTGACACGAGGCGCGCCAGTGGATCCCTGAGGCAGATCAGTATTTTGATCCTGGGGTTGTAGGCCAAAATGTTATCCACTGCATCCGGATCTGCCAGGTACAGTGGCGTATATTCGCCTCGAACTGCACCGTCTGGGCAGTGCGAAAAATGATGGTGATACCAGTTCAGGCTTTCCTGCCGGTTCGGATTCAGATCCGTCCCTCCCGGCGAGGCGAGCGTATTGAAATAGCGGATTTCCTTGGGCTCAGACAGGCAGACCTGTGGATGCGCCGACAGCATGTCAGCCAGCCAGGAACTGCCGCCCTTGGTAACGCCGATGCCGATGAATTCGATTGGTGTCATGTGTGTATAGACCTCCTTTTCATATTGTTTGATGACGACTCGCGCCCTGTCAACGTCATCGTCAGCTACCATCACCCGCACGTGGCCATGCGCTGCCAGTTCACCGATACCACCCTGCAAAAACTCCCCTGTAATCCACGCGAGGACCTCTTCATGCTCCAGGCGTGACTTGAGCAGGTATGCTTCTATAGTATTCGAAGCTTCGTATACGACTTTCATCTTCCAACTTTTACCATCAATTCAGGGAAAACTGTGACATACCGTCGGTTCATCGTCGTTATCAATGCCGCCGCAGGGGATCAGAAGAACGAGCAACTGCTCGACTGCATCAGCCAGCAGATCCCAGCCGAATCACTACTGAAAACGCACCAACTGCACCCGGGGCCCGACTTCGAGCACGAGATAGATCGTGCCATTCATGATGCGGCAGCGGAAGAGGCCGTATTGCTGATTGCGGGAGGTGATGGCACTGTCAACACCTTCCTTGGTCGCACATCCGTACTGAATGCTACCGTAGGTAAGTCCACGCTCGCCATCATTCCGCGCGGCACCTTCAATTACTTTGCGCGGGATCATGGTATTCCTACTGAGACAAAGGCAGCCATCAGGAACGCCATCGAAGGTGAAGCCACGGCCGTGCCCCTGTGCTGGGTGAACCGGGAGCCCTTCTGTGTCAGCGCCAGTCTCGGAGTTTATCCGAAGATCATGAAGGCCAGGGAGCGGATGCTGGCGAAAACCGGTCGATCGCGGCTTGCAGCCGTACTCACCAGCATCTGGGTCTTCCTGACCAGTCAGAAGCGCTCGCTGATCTCGATCGAACACGGTACACAGGTCCGGCAAATGAGGACGCCCCTGGTCGTGGTGACCTGCAGTCAGACTCAGATCCAAACCTTCGACATGCCTGAGGCAAGCCATCTGGACCAGGGTTACATGATCCTGTTTGCCATGCGTGGGCGCACCAGTATCAGTATGTTGTTCGCCCTGCTCCGAAGTGCTTTCGGCGGCATACGAAACGTAGAAGAGATCAGCTACGAACCAGTACAGAAGCTCAAGATTACCTACTCGCGGGTGCGACGCAGAAAATCTATTGAAGTGGCTGTCGATGGCGAGATTCGCAAACTGCAAAATCCGCTTATTTTTACTGTCGAACACGAAGCGGCTCAAGTCATCATGCCTGCCAAGAAACAGGATGGTGAATGAATATACTGCATATTTCAGACACGCATTTCGGTACTGAGATACAGGCCACCATCGAAGCGCTGCTCGAACATCTCGAAGAGTTTCCAAGCCAGCTGGTTATCTTTTCAGGCGACATCACCCAGCGCGCGCGGGTCAGCGAATTCAAGGCAGCGGCTGCTTTTCTGAGACGCCTGCCGGATGGTCCGGTGATGATTGTACCTGGCAACCATGATATTCCGCTCTACAACGTGCTTCGACGCTTCAGCTCGCCTTACGGTCGCTACGATGAATACCTGGCGGATTTTTCACTAGGCCAGGACCACATGCCGACGTTCGACTCGGATCGGGTGTCAATTACCGGCCTGGATACAACTGACCCGGCCCGGCACAAGGACGGCTTGATCACTGAAGAGCATATCCAGCTTACCAGCGAACGCCTGCGCGCTGCCGAGACGCACAAACTCAAGATCGTATTTGCGCATCAGCCCGTGGACGCTATCCTTGAAATGGATGAGAAAAACATCATGCACAACGCCGAGCCTGCCATCCGGCAGTGGGCGGCCGATGGCATGGACCTGTACCTGGGTGGCCACATTCATTTTCCGTTCATGCAGCCCCTGCGCATCCGCTACCCGGATATAGCGCATGACGCCTGGACGGCCCAGTGCGGCACGACCTTCTCGACCAGAATCAGAAACAAGATGCCGAATTCGTTCAATCGGATTTGTGTTGGAGAGACCAGGAATGAGACCAAGCTGGAGCGCTGGGAATATGATTATGGGATGCGGCGGTTTAAGTTGGAGGAGCGGGTTGAGCCTTGGTTGTAGTGGCTAAAGCTTTAGCTCGCAGACCTCTTAGCATTAATAATTGGGAGAAAATTTAAGCCTTCTTCCTATAGGTGCTGTCGACCTAAGCTGCTGTGCAGGCATTAGTCATCGACCACGAAGGCCAGATCACCTGGCAACTCCAATCCCTTGCAGTTTCCGTTCGTCAAGCCTCTGCTTCACCTTCTCCTGCCTTTAGATTATCCCCCGCGGTGCACACCCATGCTATACGATTAACCGTTCTCCTTGCCGGGTCGAAACAGACTGCACCGCCCAATTACCCCTTTGCCGCGACCGCCAGGCGAATATCGCATGGAGGCCCTGCCCACCATGCTTGAAGCACCACAGAAAAAGCCGCTCAATTGAGCGGCTCTATATTCACTGACATACTTTAAACTATGTCAGCAGAGTTGTACCGTTTCGCTTATCTGCAAGCAGAAGGCAGATATTTGGTTGGTACAGTGGTCGGACTTGCTGAGGCTGGTGCAGCAGCTGTACCAGTTGCATCACAAATCATTTCTAGACCTTTAACGCTCGCTGCGAATTTAACAGTCAAGGTTGCCGCATTCAGATCGGTAGGACCCTTGTCCATATCCATAACGAATGCTGAAGTATTATCATCGATTCTTTCATAAGCCGCTGCGTTAACAGTCTCGGCAAGCTCAAGGGTATCGGTAATCTTTGCGATAAGTATGTCTGCTGCAGCATCGCCTGCTGTTGGCATAGTGCCGTATGAGGTGTACCAATCGTAAAGATCAACCTTAGCACCACTTGAAAGACTCACAGGCTCGGCAACCTTCGCACGAGTGGTATAATCCTGATAGGCCGGAATCGCTACAGCGGCAAGAATACCAATGATGGCAACAACGATCATAAGTTCGATCAGTGTGAAGCCTTGCTGTGCCTTGCTCATTACTGGTTTGAAATTTTGCATTTGGTAATCCTCAGTGTTCTATGACGTTTTGCTTCGGGCGTCGCCTGTGCTTCGCATCCTTGTATGAAGTAAAGCAGAGGGCGTGCCAAAATCAAATTTCACATATTCCCCACTTTATTATCATAGGCTTAGACCTTCTGGTCCGCCCCAAACGCAACATGTCTACTCGTTCAAATTATAGCCTACTCTGGCATAATCACTCTCTGTCGCGGCATAAAGTGACGCTCCCGGTCACAATTAAGCGCTGTTAAAGATGACCACCTTTGTCCATGTCATGAGATACGCTGAAATTTGAATTCATTTTCGAACCGGATTTTTGCGAACTCTCCTATTCACTTCTAAACTCCTCAAATACCTTGATTTCTGCTTAAGCTGCAGTTGCAGTGGTATTCCTCACCTTCTAAAGAGTCAGAAACTGTACATGAGCGCACCACTCACAGGCCTTGCCCGTCGCTTTGTATTCGACGGCATCATCGACGAAGAAACCGCTCGCAACGCCAGTAATGAGGCCAAACGGGCTAACATTCCGTTGGTGGCCTATATCGTCAATAATGGGCTCGCCAAGGCACCACAGATCGCGCAAGCATCTTCGTTGGAGTTCGGAGTACCGCTTTTCGATCTGGATGCGCTTAACCTGGCAGTCATGCCAGAGAAGTCAATTGGCGAAAAATTGGTGCGCAAGCATCAGGTACTGCCGCTCTTCAAAAGAGGAAACAGATTATTCCTGGCAGTCGCTGATCCAACCAATATCACGGCAATGGATGAAATCAAGTTCGCCACTGGATTAAATGCCGAACCCGTTCTGGTTGAGCAGGATAAACTCAGCCGAGCCATCGACGCCTATCTGGAAACACAGGAACAACCCCTTGGCGGCATGGATCTAGATGGTGACCTTGAAGATATCGATATTGATACCGGTGACAATAAGCCGGAAGCAAGTTCAGACGCCGGCGAAGACGATGCGCCTATCGTCAAATACGTGAACAAGATGCTGCTCGACGCCATTAAGGGCGGCTCTTCAGATGTCCACTTCGAGCCCTACGAGCACGCCTACCGCATACGCTTCAGAACCGACGGCATCCTTCACGAGGTATCAAGACCATCGGTGAAGTTAGCCGCCAAGTTCTCGGCTCGTCTTAAGGTCATGGCCCAGCTGGATATCTCTGAACGACGCGTGCCACAGGATGGCCGTATAAAGATGAAGCTGTCCAAGACAAAGTCTATCGATTTCCGTGTCAATACCCTGCCCACGCTTTGGGGCGAGAAGATCGTATTGCGGATTCTCGACTCCAGTAGCGCTAAAATGGGTATCGACGCGCTCGGCTATGATCCGGACCAGAAACAATTGTATATGGACGCGCTGGCCCAGCCCCAGGGCATGATTCTGGTTACAGGACCCACAGGTAGCGGCAAGACGGTTTCGCTCTACACAGGCATAAACATACTGAATACGCCGGAGCGAAATATCTCAACTGCTGAAGATCCTGTCGAGATAAACCTCGAGGGCGTCAACCAGGTGAACGTCAGTACTCGAGTTGGTCTCGACTTTTCTGCAGCGCTGAAAGCGTTCCTGCGTCAGGACCCGGATGTGGTCATGGTTGGTGAGATACGCGATCTTGATACCGCTTCCATCGCCGTCAAAGCAGCCCAGACTGGTCACTTGGTGTTGTCGACGCTTCACACCAACAGCGCCCCGGAAACATTGACCCGCTTGCGCAACATGGGCGTGCCCTCTTTCAACATTGCCACTTCGGTCAGTCTTATCATTGCGCAACGTCTTGCTCGCCGCCTCTGTAGCGAATGCAAAGAAGAATTGAAGGTGCCAAATGAGGTGCTTAAAGAGGAAGGCTTCACAGACGAACAAATTGCTACAGGCTTTACCTTGTATCATCCCAAGGGCTGTCCAAAATGTAAGGGTGGATACCGCGGTCGTGTAGGTGTTTATGAGGTAGTAAAGGTCACGCCTGAACTACAAGAGCAGATCATGAATGATGCCAGCTCGCTCGAGATCGCCAGAACTGCGCAGAAACTGGGCTTCCGTAACCTACGTCAGTCTGCCCTGCGCAAGGTAATCGAAGGCATGACAAGCCTGGAAGATGCCAACCGCATAACGAAAGACTAGAGCAGGTTTAATAGACGACTTGAGTTCGAGCCACTGGCCGAACACTTTTGGGTAGAGAAACTATGGCGCAGGTAATCGAGAAAACCGTCCCGTTCATTTGGGAGGGCAAAGATAGAAAGGGTAACAAGACCAAGGGTGAAACGATCGGCACAAACTCGACCATCGTCAAGGCTCATCTGCGAAAGCAGGGAATCGTGCCGACCAAAGTACGAAAGAAACCGAAGAGTCTCTTCGGTGAGAAGACCCAGAAGATCACGCCTTTTGATATCGCGATATTCGTGCGTCAACTTGCAACGATGATGAAGGCTGGTGTGCCACTCGTGCAGTCGTTCGACATAGTCGCCGATGGACTCGAAAACCCTTCGTTGAGAAAGCTTGTGTTGGACGTCAAAAACGATGTCGCTGCAGGTAATAGCTTTGCGGGGT